>CAKZUV010000098.1 GCA_937921555.1 uncultured Saprospiraceae bacterium | reverse complement strand
CTCTGGGACATCCGCTGGGCGCCAGTGGTGCCAGAATTTTAGTGACCTTGACAAATGTCCTGGATAAAAAGAATGGAAAATATGGCCTTGCTGCACTTTGTAACGGCGGCGGCGGTGCTTCGGCCATGATTATTGAGAAGGGTTGAAGGGCTGCGCCGTTGAGATGTTGAAGGGCTGCGCCGTTGAGATGTTGAATCGCTGCGCCGTTGAGATGTTGAATCGCTGCGCCGTTGAGATGTTGAATCGCTGCGCTTGTTGAAATGTTGAATCGTTGAAATGTTGAGCCTGCTCTAAAAACCAGGAAAACGGAAATTCTTAATTAAATTAAATAAAAAATTAATACATATTGTGTTTACGATAAAAGATATACACGTTAAAGAATCTCTGCGTTCTCTGCTCCTCTGCGCGAAAAACACTTTTTAGAGCAGACTCAACAAATAAACGATTAAACAAATAAACAAATCATCATGCGTTTACTTTCAGCTATCTTCTTTCTTCTTTTTACGGTCAGTCTTCCGGCTCAGGATTATGCCGCCTTTCAAAAAAAATACTGGGACTACCGCGCCCGGCTTTTGGGAACAGATGGCACCCCCGGATTTGTGTCCGTCGGACCCAATCCCGGTCAGAGCATTCCTGCGGACGGTCGAAATTTTCTTTCGGATTGTCAGAAAGATTGGGTAATGACGACGCAATGCAGTAACACCCGTCCCGGTCGCGGAAAAATGAACTGGGGAGATGCCACGGCCTTTCAGGGTTTTTATCTGGCAATGCTGGCGTTGGAGTATGCCAATCTGTATCGCGAAGGAAGAATCAATGAACTGGAAGAAACCGCCAGGGAGCTGCACTACGCTTTAACGGCGGTTATTCGTTTAGATAAAGGTGCCGAGGAGAAATTTGATTTACCGGGACAATGGGACGGCTTTTTTTTACGGGACGATATTCCCACGGATTTTTACAAAGATTCCAGTGCGGTAAGTGGTCTCCGTTTTTTTGGGGAAGACGGAAAAAAGGTAGAGTGTATCAGTTCAGATTTTTCCTGTCATAAAAATCGGGGACCAATCAATAGTGATAGCGGAAAATTTACGAGTCAGGATCAGGTCATTGGATTATTTTTTGGATTTTCTTTAATTCAAAAACTCGTTCCCGATCAGTTTTATCAGGATTCTACTCAGACTTTTGGAAAATTGGTCGCACAGCAAACTGAAAAAATAATGGATCTGGCCATCAGAAATAACTGGAAGTTAAAGGGGCCGGATGGTGTGAGAATTTCGAATAAATGGGGTGGAGATTTTCGGGGTTTTAATAATCTTTTCCAGAAAACGGCGGTTCGTCTGACCGATACTACTGCCAATAATGCTTTTAAAACTGGTGGAACCCGCAGTGTGGGGTGGGTGGCCCGCTCCACCTTTGACTGGGCTTTTTGGGCCCAAGCTGATCGGAATCACTGGTTGATTCTCGCCAATATCGTGAGTTCCGGGATTTGGAATAACCGGAAAATGGCCAAACGAAGTCTGAAAAGTGACCGGGTAATGTTTGCCCTGGCTTATTCGGTGGTGAACGATGTTCCGGTCCATAAAAAAATAAAAAGAAAAGAGCTTGAGGAAATATTAGCGACGGCTCCTCCCGCTGGTCCCTGTTTTGACCTCCCCGATTGTGAGGCTCCGGTTGGCTGGTTATCCAACAACCGCTGGGTGTACCCCAATTATAAAGATGAGGGAAATCCATACGGAATCGCCATGGAATGGAACGGAATTGATTATATGCTTTTCTATAATTTATACCATTATTTATACGGTCAGGATATGCCGGCTTATGAGCGCAAATCAACAGAATTTATCAAAAAGTGATATTGAATAGTTTTTGTCTATACTAAGATCAAATAATACAATACCACATTCCCTAAATTAAGGCTTATATTCGCAACTAAAAAACAATCACATTATGGATAGTAAAAATCAAAATGGTACGTCCGAAGGAAAATGTCCTTTTCATGGATCTCTGACCGGACGAAAAAGCGCGGGAGCCGGAATGGCCAACCGCGACTGGTGGCCCAATGGCCTCAAAGTAAACATTCTTCGCCAGAATTCTGAATTATCAGATCCGATGGGCGTCGATTTCGATTACGCCGAAGAATTTGGTAAGCTGGATTTAGAGGCTGTCAAGCAAGATTTGCATCAGCTGATGACGGATTCCCAGGATTGGTGGCCCGCCGATTACGGACATTACGGTCCGCTTTTCATCCGGATGGCGTGGCACAGTGCCGGAACCTACCGGGTGGCCGACGGACGAGGGGGTGCCCGATCTGGTACCCAACGTTTTGCACCACTTAATAGCTGGCCCGATAACGCAAATTTAGATAAAGCAAGACTTTTGTTGTGGCCGATTAAGCAAAAATATGGCAGAGGAATTTCCTGGGCGGATTTAATGATCCTTACCGGAAATGTAGCCCTCGAATCCATGGGTTTCAAAACTTTTGGGTTCGCTGGAGGTCGTCAGGATGTCTGGGAGCCGGAACTGGATGTTTACTGGGGATCAGAAGCCGAATGGCTGGATGATAAACGATACACCGGTGAGCGGGAACTGGAAATGCCGCTGGCAGCCGTTCAGATGGGACTGATTTATGTAAACCCGGAAGGCCCTAACGGAAATCCTGATCCCGTGGCATCTGCCCGGGATATTCGTGAAACTTTCGGAAGAATGGCGATGAACGACGAAGAGACGGTGGCACTGATTGCCGGAGGTCATACCTTCGGAAAAGTACACGGTGCAGCCGACCCGGAAAAATATGTAAGCTTTGAACCGGCCGGAGCCGCGCTTGAGGAAATGAGTATGGGCTGGAAAAACAGTTACGGAACCGGAAACGCAGAATACACGATTTCAAGTGGTCTCGAAGGTGCGTGGACGACCAAGCCCGCACAGTGGACCAACGATTACTTTAACCACCTGTTTGGCTACGAATGGGAACTCACCAAGAGTCCGGCCGGAGCACATCAGTGGACGCCCAAAAACGGCGCGGGTGCGGGTACAGTACCCGATGCACACATTGACGGCAAGACCCACGCACCTATGATGCTGACGTCTGATCTGGCACTGAGAATGGATCCGATTTACGAACCAATCTCCCGTCGTTTTCACGAAAATCCGGATGAGTTTGCCGATGCTTTTGCACGTGCCTGGTTTAAACTAACCCACCGGGATATGGGATCGCGTGATCGTTATCTGGGACCAGATGTTCCGGAAGAAGTATTGATCTGGCAGGATCCGGTGCCGGCGGTAGATCATGCTTTGATTGATGAAAATGATATAAAATTATTGAAAGAACAGGTGCTGGCAACGGGTATTTCTGTTAGCCAGCTGGTGGGAACCGCCTGGGCTTCGGCTTCTACTTACCGTAATTCGGATGGACGTGGTGGTGCCAATGGTGCCCGTATCCGGTTGGCTCCTCAGAAGGATTGGGAAGTTAACAATCCGGGAAAACTGGTAGTGGTACTGGATAAACTGGAAGGTGTTCAAAAAGCTTTTAACGAGTCGCAGACGACTGGTAAAAAAGTATCCATGGCCGACTTGATCGTACTGGCCGGTTGTGCTGGGGTAGAAGCGGCAGCTAAGGCGGCGGGACACGATCTGACGGTTCCGTTCACACCAGGTCGTACCGATGCTACGCAAGAAATGACGGACGCTGAATCTTTTGCACCACTGGAGCCGGAAGCGGATGGTTTCAGAAATTACTCGCGGGGAGAATTTACGGTTACAGCAGAATCCATGCTGATCGACCGGGCGCATTTGCTGACGCTGACCGCTCCCGAAATGACCATTTTGATCGGAGGACTCCGTGCCAT
>CAKZUV010000097.1 GCA_937921555.1 uncultured Saprospiraceae bacterium | reverse complement strand
TCCACTGGAAAAGTGGTTACCGGATGAGACGTTGCAAGCCATTGCCGCCGAAAATAATTTATCAGAAACTGCCTTTTTCATTCCCGGAGAAGATGGCTATGATTTGAGATGGTTTACGCCCACTACCGAGGTAGATCTTTGCGGTCACGCGACCCTCGCCACGGCCCATGTACTGTTCGAAGAACTCGGCCACGACAGTATCGGCATTTTATTCAATACCAAAAGCGGTATACTCACCGTCACTAAAATAGATCCCGGAATGCGCATGGACTTCCCGGTGGATGTTCCCAAAGAAATCGGAGGAAATGTACTCATCAATCAAGGCATAGGCATTACTCCCCAAAAGGTCCTGAAAGGAAAAACTGATTATCTGGCAATTCTGAATAGTCAGGAAGAAGTAGAAAATATAAGTCCTGATTTAACAAAAATTGCTCAACTCAAAAGCCGGGGCCTCATCGTCAGTGCACCCGGTAAAAACGTGGACTTTGTTTCCCGGTGCTTTTTTCCGCAGAGTGGCGTGGACGAAGATCCGGTCACGGGCAGCGCGCACACCACGCTCACTCCCTACTGGTCCGAAGTACTGAAAAAAGATACGCTGTCGGCCAGACAATTGTCCAGACGCGGCGGCAAACTGGTCTGTGCGCTGGAAAATAACCGGGTATTGTTATATGGTCAGGCGGTAACTTATCTGCGGGGAGAGATTGAGATCAGTTAAATTTTTTTTTGGTCGCAAGGAAGGGTCTGTAATAATAAATCCTGGCCAACTGGTTTAATTCGGGATTAACTCGAAGGTTACCCATAAGTTATATTGTCCTTTTCTTTCTGGAGTCTTGGATTCAGAGGAATAGGAGTCCCGGGAACTTAGCAGGTCCATCAAATAAGTAAACTCTTCCATTTTTTCCGAATCTACATTCAATAAATTGAAAACCTCCGACGCATAGGTGGTCTCATCATCAACATTAACGACTCTTTTCACCTTATAATCCAGGTGGTCTGCAATAATACCAGCCTTTAATTTAGCCATCCGTAGTGCCCCAATTGCCTTTTCGTCTTCCTCTTCGAAACGGTGCTTTGGTAATTTAAAGTAACTGTTCTGAATGGTTATCTGCCGGATTTTACAAATATTGAGAATTTCATCAAACTTATCCGCGTCTGCTTCTTCGATTCGGTAAGTCTTCTTCCGGTATTCTGAATAAGTAAAATCTTCAACGGGCACTGGTATCGCTTTACTACCAATCACCTTAATAGATTCGTTTAAATGTTTGAGCTGTTCTTCAATCGTAATAAATCCCAGAACCGGATCACATCTGTCTGGATTCTCTTGTAAAATAATAACAGCAACATACTTTTCCATCGAATCGACGTAGGTATATTGACCCAGAACCCGCAAGGTAATTGTTTGACCATACACAGAAATGGAACCCAAAATCATTAAGAATATTAAAAAAATTCTCATTTATCCAGTAGTTCAAAAGTGATCGTAATCTTATATTTTTTATTCGTCTCTGATTTGGCAGATGGATCAATAACCGTACAACATCCACTTGACCTGTCTTCTATATTTAAAATCTTACCTAATTTCATATCTAATTCTGTACAAAGTTTTTCCGCTTTTCTTTTAGCATCTTTAATCGCTTTCAGACTCAATTCATTCTCAATATTTTCATCAATATTGGTATATAAATACTGGACTCCTATAATTTTAAAACCATCATTCTGCAGTCCGGATAACCCATCCAGCGTTTTTCGGTCCTTTACATCCACAAAATAATTCTTCGTTTTTGTTTTATTATATCTGTAAGCTTCAAGTTTTGCTGGCATAATCTGACGTTCAGAAATACCTAATTCAGCCAACCTCTGCACAAATTCGTCGTAAACAGTTTCCAACCGCTTATAGCTGATTTTTTTATATTCGTTGGGAGCTACTTCGTTAACCGTAAAACTAACTCTGTTAACATTCGCAATGTAAGTGTGATCTGAGTTTCCAATTATTCTGATAAATCTTTCGGTTGACTGAGCACTCATCGTTGAAACTATAAATAATAGTACTACGAAAGAAGTAATTAACTTATTCATGTTATTCTTATTTTTCAATATAATTTTAGAAATTATTTACTTTCAAAAATACAAATATACTAAAATTAACAAAGCAAATTTATTTTAAATCTAACAACTCTATTCATCTAATCAAACCACAAATAGTAAAAAATGGTAGCATCAGAATCTGATATGTTATCAATTCAAAAAAAACACTATCTTTCCCCAAAATTATCTCTCACTTTGACACAACCATTATATACAGATCGGCAACTCCTGGATCTGCTGAGGACCGATAGTTCCCGGGCCATGGAGATCATCTTCCGGCGGCACTTCGCGGGAATGGTGCAGGTCGTACACCGGATGATCCGCGATCAGGGACGGTCCGAAGATCTGGTTCAGGACGTTTTTCTGAAATTCTGGAAGCAAAGAGATCAGTTAAATATTCAGATTTCGCTCAAAGCCTATCTCCGGCGTAGTTGTGTCAATGCCTGTCTGGACGACATTCGCAAACAAAAAAAGATACAAACAGTCGATACAGAAACCACCCTGCCCATGATGGCAGATGCGCAGCCGGATGCCGCTAAAACACTGGAAAACAAGGAATTGGAGCAATTGATTAATCAAACAATTGATGGTCTGGCCCCTAAATGCCGGATGGTCTTTCTTTTAAGCAGAAAAGAACAGCTCTCTAATAAGGAAATTGCCGAAAAATTAGGCGTGACCCTCAAAACCGTAGAGGCACACATCACTACCGCGTTGAAAAAATTAAGAACCGTAATAAAAAATAATCGTATTTAGTATTAGGGGTAATACCTTTTTATCCGTCTGACTAACAGAAGGTTGAAAATAATTTAAAATTTCAGGTGGAAAACACCCGAACCGATAATGACAGAAGAACAATATATACCGCTGATTCACCGTTCGCTGACGGACCAATTGTCCACAGAAGAAATGAACCATTTGCAGGAATGGCTGGCTGCTGACACGCACCACCAGGAAATTTATGCTGACATTGTCGAAGGATGGGAAACCGCAAATAATTATGAATTACTCGTCACGGTAAATACCGATCAGGCTTACAGCCAGTTTTTGGGTAATATTCAGGAAAAAAATACGACGACTACCACCAAATCCCACGCCCCTGTTCGTCGTCTCTGGCCCCTGATTTCTACCGTTGCCGCCGTCGGACTCCTGCTCATTGGTGTCATCTGGGCCTGGAAAGCGACCCAAACCGTTACGCCAAATCTGGTAGCAACCATCGCGACTGCGCCACGCACGCTGGTAACGCTGCCCGACCAGTCGGTCGTCACGCTCAACGAGGGAGCAAAAATCAGTTACGATCCTGATTTTGAACAGCGTCAGGTGCAACTGGACGGAGAAGCTTTTTTTGAGGTAACTAAAAATCCCAAAAAACCTTTTACCATTCTGACTAAAAACACGGCTACCACGGTTCTTGGAACCAGTTTTAATATTAATAATGAAGCTACGAAAACTATTGTCACCGTTTTTACCGGTAAGGTCTCTTTTGCGGACCGGGCTGGTAAAAATGGGTCTTTAATTCTGACACCCGCACAGCGTGGCATCTACCAGACCGACCAGCAAACCCTCAACAAAGAAACACAAATCGAGCTCGAAACCATCCACTGGCAAAGAGCAAATATCACTTATCAGGACCAGCAATTATCCCGGATTCTTCCCGCCCTGGAAGATTTTTATGGCGTAAATATTGAGCTGAAAGAGCCCGGTTTAAGTAATTGTACTTTCACTGGTACTTTTAACCGCGCCGCTTTCAAAGATGCGCTGGAAACACTCACCTACGGAATGAATCTGAGTTACACTCAAAGTGACAACAGGATCATTTTGAACGGAGAAGGTTGTCCCCACGCGGTCGAAGAGTAAGATTCTTTTGGGTGCCACCTGCTATTTAGGCTATTATTTGATCCTCTTTTTTCTATTCTCGCAAAAGTCTCTTATTTTTAAGTTCAGACCTGAAGTACTTTGTAAATCTTTATGAAGTCAGGTTCACTAAACTTAAACAACAACTTTGCGAACAACTTTACTAATCCTGCTTCTTCTGGTCTCTAGTGGCCTGCAATCCGTGTACGGACAGGATGTACTGGATATTGAGGTAGATTTAGAGGCAGAAAACCTACCCGTTCGCCAGGTATTGAAAGAACTGAAAAACACTTATAACATTTCTTTTGCTTACAGCAGAAATAAGTTGTCACTTAAAGATCCTGTCAGCCTGTCATTTTCCAATGCGCCACTCGCTAAAGTTTTAGATGCCATTTTTAAAGATACCCGTATTACGTACAAAGTGATCGGTCAGCAAATCATTTTGCGTAAGCTGAACAAACCGCTGAGGAAACTCAGTTCAAGTTTAAAAACTCCAGTTCCCAAACCCAAAAAAGGGATTATTACCCAGAGTATTCGGGGGACCGTCCGCGACCAGGATTCGGGGCAACCACTCGTCGGTGCCAGCATCTGGATTGAAGAAAATGGTAATCTGAGCGGGGTAATTACCGATTTGAAAGGTCATTTTTTTATTGGAGAAATTCCCGTAGGACGGCACGCCATTCAGGTTAGTTATCTGGGATATCAGGCCACTCAAATCCGAGATCTTTTGCTCATCGCGGGTAAAGAAACGGTATTGGAAATTGCCCTGGAAGAAAAGACCACTAAATTAAACGAGGTCGTCATTCACGCTAAACCAGAACACGCCCGTCCGGTCAACGAAATGGCCATTACCAGTGCCCGCTCTTTTTCGGTAGAAGAAACCAGTCGCTACGCTGCCAGTTTTCAGGACCCCGCCCGGATGGTGACCAACTATGCGGGCGTCAGCAGTGCGACCAACGATCCGACCAACAACACAATCAGTGTCCGGGGAAATTCTCCGACCGCCAACTTGTGGAGACTCGAAGGGGTCGATATTCCCAATCCCAACCATTATGCGACGCTCGGAAGTGGTGGTGGTGCCATCAGTATGCTGAGTAGTAATATGCTGGCTCCTTCGGATTTTTATACGGGCGCTTTTCCGGCTGATTTTGGGAATGCCCTCGGTGGTATTTTTGATTTAAAACTCAGAAAAGGAAATAGTCAAACCCGAGAATATTCGCTGAGTGTAGGGACGCTGGGACTGGAAGCATCGGCGGAAGGACCGTTAAAAACCATTGGTCCCGAGGCATCTTATCTGATCAATTATCGGTTCAGTACCCTCGCTTTATTACGAAAATTTGGCGTCTTTCCCGCCGGAAAAGATGTCCAGCCACCTATCTTTCAGGACCTGTCTTTCAAAATTCATATTCCTACCAAACCGGGAAACAGTATCAGTATTTTTGGTCTGGGTGGTGTAAATAATAATTTAAAATCGCCCGATCTGACAGCACTCGTAGATACGAATAACGTGGAGTTGGGATGGCGGGAAAATGGCCGGCTGGGAATTATCGGAATAAATCACCAGCTTACCTTATCCAATTCCAGTTTTCTGAGGTCTTCGGCTTCTTTTAGTCATTGGGATTATTCCGACGATCGGTTTTATTACAAAGTGACCAACAGTGACGGTCTATCCGCGCAGTACAATTCTGATTACCTGGAGACAATAAATAACAATAGATTTGTAATCACCAGTACTTATACTAAAAAAGTCAATGCCAGATCTACCGTGCGTTTTGGTATGACTTATAATCACCGTTTTTTTGGATACCAATATTTGGAATCTCCCAACCGGACACAAAGGCCTTCCCGTGGAAAATTGGAAGCGCGGGGCTACATGGATATCATTCAATTGCAGGCGCAATGGAAACACCGCTGGAAAAACAACCTTACGCTCAATGCTGGTCTTCACGGTGTTTATTTTGGTATCAACCAGAGTAATTCCATTGAACCACGACTGTCCCTGCGGTGGGAACCCCATCCGCGCCACAGTTTCACGGCGAGCGCTTCCCGGCACAGCAAACTGCTGCACGAAGCCTACTATTTTGTGCAGGGCACCGACTCGGAAGGAAATACGGTCAAGGGAAATCAAAATCTGGACGTGATTAAATCCCTGCATACCGGGCTGGGCTGGAATTTTAAACTGGGAAAAAATACCTTTTTTAAAACGGAAGCTTATTATCAATATCTGTATAATGTTCCCGTGGCAGAATCGAATATCAGTGTGCTGACACAGGTAAATTCTTCCAGTGTCTGGAACATTATCGGACCACAGGAATGGATCAATCTCGGCACGGCCAGAAACTACGGTCTGGAGTGGACACTTGATAAACGGTTTGCCCGCAATTATTACGTGCTGAGTACTTTATCATTGTATCACTCTCAGTTTTCCAACGACCGGATCACCTTAAATTCCACCCGTTTTGATCAGGCGCTCAACTTCAATTTAGCTACGGGTAAAGAATTTAAATTCGGATATAATCAACGCAATATGCTGGGTATAAATTTGAGATTAATTATCCAGGGAGGACAACCTTATACGCCGATCAATCTCCAGGCAAGTATCTTGGAAGGACGGGCCGTATACGATGTAAACAATCCGTTTTCGGAGAGACTGGCTCCGGTACGCCGCCTCGATACGGGTCTGAAATTACGACTGAACAGAAATAAAATTACGCACACTTTCCAGTTTGATATTCAGAATACCACCTTTACCTTACGGGAAAGAAATATTTACTATGATCCGGTAGCAGAAGCCGTAATCGTGGAAAAAGGATTATCAATTTTACCCGTTATTTCTTACAAATTTGAATTTTAATAATTGATTCGAATCAGGGGTTGAAAAAGAATCAGCATAGCATAGATTTACAATATCCTTCTAATTAACATGGGTGTTTTTG
>CAKZUV010000096.1 GCA_937921555.1 uncultured Saprospiraceae bacterium | reverse complement strand
TCATCAAATTCCTCTTGATCTTCAAAATTATGATCTGTATATACAATCTCGGCAAATGAGTTAATAGAAATATCGATACCCATTTCACAAATTAATCTCAAATAAAAATCCACTATATAATTCCTATTCGGGGTATTACCATTCAAAAAGCTGTTAATATCTAGGCTTATCTGTGGGGAATTTCTTAAACACAATGCTTCATCGCTTAACAAATTATAATTTTCATTAATGCGACAAAGGATACTGGCATTCATACAAGAAGCATCTCCTTGTTGGACGGCAGTGGCACATTCAGGTTCCATCATATCAAGAAGCTGATAAGGTGAATGTCCAGTGATATTGTTTTCTGTTATATATGACACTAAGCCTTCAATAATATTGTCTAAATCTGATACTTGAGCAGCGGCTGACCCTACACAAATATTACCGGATGACCCGCCACCGCCGAAGGGACCGTCATCATTAATGGGGTTTGAAATTCCATTGTCTTCATCGGGATTCCAATCGCCAATCGGTGATACGCCAGGATCGTCGCTATTGTCGCTGCTTTCCCAATATACAGCACCTCCTACATATACAGTGGTTATATTTATGCCTTGTGAACAGCCACCACACCCCCCGTTACTACCACCACCACCACCAGGGCATCCACTGTCTGGATCGGTTATAGTCATTACCCCAGTCTGACAACTTATATGAGCTATAAAATTAGCTGCGCATAGCATAATGTCTTCACATCGGCTTTCTGCTGATTCTTCATTTTGACATCCATTTTCAATTCTCTCTTCCATAATTTCCATGGTTTTAAGTAAACTAGCATAATAGAACTTGTTAGTTGAGTGAATTGTTATCTCAGCTTTATATTGATAATATTTTTTATTAATTAATCGGTATTTCCATGATCCATCTTTGAATTTGATCCCATATAATAAGTTTTTTACTTTTTCATTTTTATCTAGAAAAGGTAGTATCACTATTGAAAATTCTTCAGGAGAATGATCTACGATTATGCAATCAAAATTCTCTTGTCCTGCTTGTTTTAAAAGATTTGAATTTATTTTTTTATAAATTTCATTCTGAAACTCAGAAATTATTCCGTCTTCACTTTTGAACTTGTCACCTCTCAAAGAGGCTTCTTCGATGAGAGGTGTAACTTCAGTATCTAAATCGTATTCTTTTTCACAAGAGAACATAGTAAGTAATGTAAACATAATAACAAGCAAAAAGCTTGATTGAGATTTCATTCTAATCATGGTTTTTAAATTAATGGTTAATGAAAAATACAAGGAGGGGAACTATAAAGGGAGCGTTGTAAAAAGGAAATAGTAATACACTTTCGAAAGTAGTGCGTAATATGTGTTTGTTTTTGGGGTGATGTCAATACCTAAATTTATCTATTTTAAAATATTGTAAAATTATTATATGTCACATTTCGTTATGGTAGACACAGACACAGACACAGACACAGACACGGAAAGTAGATTTCCTATGTCACAAAAAATGTTATAGTCGATGAAAATATTCTGTTTTAAAATAAAAGACTTGTGAAAATAAAAAAGCAGCCCCCTCTCGGAGGCTGCTTAGTGTTTTCAATTTTATTTTTTCTGGTGTTACACAGCGTGGGTGTGGGCTGCTTACGAAGCCAATGCTACGGCTTTCTTTACTTTTTTCATTTTTTTAGCTTTGATCGCTCGCTTAGTTCTGTTTACATTTACTTCCAAGTATGCTTGTGCACCAGGCGAAAGTAGAATGTTATGTAGAATTTCCTTTGCGCGGAATAACTGCGCTTTTACGGTACCGAGCGGAATATCCAGTCGGACGGCAATTTCGTCGTAGCTCAATTCTTCGAAGTAACGGAGTTCAATCATCTGACGGTACTTGTCACTCAGTTTGGTGAGTACAGTACGCATCAAATATACGCGTTGTTCCCGTACCAGTGATTGTTCCGGATTAAGCGCGGTAGATCGAATGTTATTGGAATAGTCGTTGTCACTGTTATGCTCAATCGGATCATCAATCGACAAAAGCTTGATACGCTTTTTACGAATGTGGTCGATACAATTGTTGATCGCAATTTTAAACAACCACGTACTGAAGGCATAGTTAGGTGCGTAACTGTGTAATTTATGGAATGCTTTTCCGAAAGCTTCAATCGTCAAGTCATCCGCATCTTCGCGGTTGCTGACCATCTTAAGCATCATGTGGAAAATTGAATTGCGGTAACGATTCATCAGTACAGCATATGCTTTCTGATCTCCGTCAATTGCTTTGAGAACATAATCATAGTCCTCTTGTCCTCTTTGGGACAGGTTCGTCGTTTTTGGTTCCTTTACGTCCATTGTTTTATTTTTCCTTTAATTAATGATATGCTGAATATCACATAAAACAATACGTAAGCCGTATCCAAAATTGGTGTCCATAGTGTAAGGCGCCGATCTTGCAGTTTTCTCAAAATGGGCTCACATATTAGCGTTATAACTAATATTCTTATTACAGTTATGATTACTGCATATATTATGCCAAAACCTAATATAAACAATAAAAAACCTAAAAAATAATGAAAAAAGTGACTGGCAGAAACAAGACCCAGTAAAAACTTGTGTTTATTCTGGTAATGTCGTCCAGTACTTAAGTGTCTGTTTTTCTGTCGGTAATACGCGGACCAGGTCTTTACCGGATCCGAATAAACGTGGGTGTTTTCATTTAGAATAATACAGGTGTTATCTTTGGTAGCGACCTGATTGATAAATAAATCGTCGTCGCCCGACATCACATGTTCGTGGGCAGCGAAGCCGCCCGCCCGGTCAAACAATTCTTTTTTATAAATCAAATTTCGTCCAACGCCCATGTACGGATGACCCGCCAGGGCGAACGAGAAATATTGCAGCGCCGTAAAAAAAGCTTCGTACCGGATAAACATATTTAAAAATCCGCTCGTCTTTTTGTAAGGTCCGAATCCAAGTCCAATCTCTGCCGGACCCCGGATGGGGCGCTGCATTTCCCGCAACCAGTCTTTGCTGGCCGGGCAACAATCCGCGTCGGTAAATAGTAATACTTCGTACTTTGCCGCTTTGATTCCCCGTGCCAGTGCTGGCTTTTTTCCGCTACCGGGTGGTTTGTCTACAACGGTTATTACCCGCAAATTACGATAACTTATATTTAATTGTGATAATATGTTTCGCGTTGCGTCCTCTGATTTATCGTCTACTACTATGACCTCAAAGGAACGGTAGTTTTGATTTAGAATATGGGGAAGATTTTTTTTTAAATTTTCTGCTTCGTTGCGGGCACAGATAATAATGGAGACGGGGATTTCATCCGGAGAAGGGAACAAAAGCGGATTTTCTTTTTTTGTGAAAACGGCCAGTCGTCTGAAATAATACAACCAGATAAATAACTGCACGGCGGTGGCTATTAAAAATCCCGCAAAAATTAATTCCGATAATATTTCCATGACGGGCCTAATTTTCGGATGATATTTTGGAGGGCAATGGTTGTTGAGATAGTTTTGCGATCAAGGCCAGCACATTATTTCTTTTTTCTAACAGTTCAATTTTATTCTTTTTCAAATAATTTATTGCCCGCTTTGTCTTTAAAAATTCTTTAAATCGTTCTTTGTATTTCCAGGCAAAAAGACCAAACGGATAGAGCGTGATTAGGTACAATAAAGTGATCCACCATTCTCCGCTCAGATGATAGACTAATTTTCCCTGTAAAAAATACAAAATGGGCCATAATATCATCCCGCTGATGGTCTTGATATTAGAATCATAACCACGATATATTTTCATAATTTCGGGCAGTATGGCGGGAATACCGGCCAGCAAAAGATGATTGACTGCGCCGTAAAGAAAAAACGGAAATCCGAGAATAAATAAAAGGATATTTTTAAAATAGAATAAAATATTCGTAACAGAAAGCGAGCGTACTACGGCGCTGTCCGTTATTTTTTGACCAACCAAATCATTCCGGTAATCTTCCGTAGCGGTTTTAATCTTATGATAAAAATCGCTATCCGCACCGTGCAGTCGCTGAATCATTTTTTTAGAACGCTGAAAAGCCGCGACCATATCCAGGGGCAGTTCTGTCTGCTGAATCTCTTCCAACTGTTGAACAAACAAATCCTCTTCGTCGTCTTTCGTATCGGGCAGTAATAATTCCATGGCCACCTGAAGATCATGTGTCAGATTTTTTGCCGTCTGGTAAGGATCCCGTTCGTATGCCTCCCGGTAGTTGGCGACCAGAATCGGATCTCCCGTATTGATCAGTAAATCAGTGCGGAAAAACCGTGGACTTTCATAATTCAATCCGAAAGGTAAAATTTCCAGTCCCAGTTTCCAGTCACTGCTATTTTCGGCACTGAGTGCTATTCGTGCCGTCCCCGTTTTGATCTCGTCGATCCGTCTTTTGATTTGGCTATAGCCTTGGGGTGCAATGTAAAGGGTGCCACCGTTACTCAGGTGTTGATCACATTTGGCGAAACTATCGGCATTACTTATTTTTCGTCCTCCCCGGTCCTTGGGGCGTTCAATCGGGACACAATAAAAAGTGGTGAAAAACCAGTTGCCAATAGCAGACTTGTACAAGGAGGCATTGGCCAGGAAAAAACTGTGCTGCTTAATCCGGGACGCAGTATTCAGCGGGTCGAGCAACGTATTGGGATGATTGGAAACAATGATGGTCGGATTAGTGAAATTCAGGTATTGCTGATTGGTTATCCGGGTGTTTGGATAGAAAATAGCCAAAATTAACCGGATGACCAGCCGGGCAAACTTGTAGAAATAATAGCGCAATTGGTGTTGATTTGTTTAAGCGTTTAACCTGCCTTTCTGCGTCGGCAGGCAGGTCATTGATTTGAGTCAGTTTTTTTCAGGGACCGATAAACTCATCAGCTTTTATAATCGAGTAAAAAATCTTTTACCGCTCCGTCGAACGTTTCTCCATCCGTTCCGTGAAATTTCACCACCACGGGTATTGCAAATATAGGTAATAAATTATCTACGATAAATTTTTGGTGAAGTTGTAATCGCATCGCATCTTTTTCTGTGGTAATAATTACTTTTCTGCGGCTGTCCATCTGTTCGAAGCGCTTTTTTAAATTGGACAGATCAAAGTTGGTAAAATAGTGATGATCTTCGTATTCTAGAATTTGCACAGACTTCACCAGCGGAGTAAGATAATCCAGCAAATATTCCGTGCGGGCGATGGCGCAGATCACCAGAATATCCAGTTGGTCATCCAGGATCAGTTGCCGCCGGTAATCGAAAATATAGTTAGGTCGCTGGTATTCGTAGTAGGAGAAAAATATTTTTTGTCTCGGGAGGAGGTTAAGTTCCTCGATCATTTTTTGGCGATCTCCGTCGGCTAGTACGGGTGGACATTTTGAGACAATCACATAATCGGCCCGCTGATAAGCGGAGCGCCATTCCCGTAGCCGGCCCGAAGGCAGGAGGTAATCGCGGGTAAAAGGATATTGATATTCGGTCAGCAAAATATTCAGGTCCGGGTGGATGGCACGGTGCTGAAAGGCGTCGTCGAGCAGGATGGTCTGAATGCGGGCATCGTGTTTTAATAATTCGGGGACGGCAAAAGTTCTGCTCTCGGAAATACTGACGGTAATATTGGGAAATTTTCTTTTAAACTGCAGCGGTTCGTCTCCCACCTGTTCGGCGGTATTATTGGGATTGACCAGCGAGAAGCCCCGGGTTTTACGGCCGTAGCCCCGACTTAGTGTTGCTACGTAAATATAATCTTTCAGGAGTCGTACCAGATATTCGATGTGTGGAGATTTGCCCGCACCACCGATAGATAAATTGCCTACCGAAATGGTGGGCACACTAAATCGTACCCCTCGCAGCAATCCCCAGCGATACAATAAATCGCGCAGGCTGATGGCTACCCCGTAAATTAACGAGATGGGCGCCAGCAGTATTTTTACAAATTTGGATTGCATAGATTGATTAAGTTAAAAATGCTTTCTTTTTTAAAAATTCAAAAAAAGAGGGTTGATTGATAAAAAAATATTCCTGATTCAGTTTATTTTCGAATTCTTAAACAACTTCGTTACCTTTGGGTTTTCCCTTGCCGATAAAAGTAATCAGAACAAACATTTTATGAAAGCCATGATTCTCGCTGCCGGGCTCGGTACACGCCTGAGACCCCTTACTAACGACCGTCCCAAAGCAATGGTTCGTATTCAGGGGATTCCTTTGTTGGAAATTGTCATCCGGCGGCTACAATTTTTTGGAATCCGTGAATTTATCATTAATACACATCATTTTGCGGATCAGATCACTGGTTTTTTAAAAGAAAAAGAAAATTTTGGGGCAACCATTCATATTTCACACGAAGCCAAAGAACCACTGGAGACCGGAGGTGCCTTAAAAAAAGCGAAGGCCTTCTTTGCCGATGGAGATCCGTTCTTATTGTGCAATACCGATATTCTGACTACGCTGGATTTTTATGCGTTTTTTCAATACCATAAAAAAAATAAAGCGATGGCTACTTTAGCTACTCGTCAACGGGCGACTTCCCGTTATCTTATTTTTGATGAAAAAAATACCCTCAGTGGCTGGACGAATATTAAAACGGGGGAACTGAAAATGGCACGTCCCGTCGCCGGGCGCTTTCAGCTACGAGCCTTTAGTGGTCTGCACGTTATTGATCCGGCCTTATTCCAGTATTTTGGGAAAGAACATCGCTTTTCGATCATTGACACCTATCTGGCCGCTGCCGGACAATCCATCATCAAGTGTTATCCGGATGATGACAGTATCTGGCTGGATGTTGGCAAAACGCCTGCCATCGAAGCGGCAGGAAGGTTGGTTGGTCAGGTATTAAAGAATAATATTGAAAATAAGTTTCGGGATTGACGGGATTATCCGTAAAATTGCAGTTTAGAAATGTTGACAAAATAAATTAAGCAATTATGCTTTATCTTTTGTTATCACTCTACGTTATCAAAATGGTTATTATGCGCGGCATAACGCCCATTTTGATGCCTTGATTGATAAAAAAATATTTTGCAAACTTGCTTAATTTATTTAATCGCCATTCCTTAGAAACTAACTAATCATGAGTAAACTTCCCATCGGTACTTTTATTAACATGGCCACCATCGTAGTGGGTAGCTTGATTGGATTATTATTTCAGCAGATTTTTCCTGAAAATATCAGAGATATCACCTTCCTGGCCGTAGGATTAGGAGTGTTGGTGATCGGGTTACAAATGAGTTTAAAGGTGCCGGATGAATATCTGCCGATTTTTATCATCAGTTTGGCATTGGGAGGTATTCTGGGAGAAATAATAGGGGTAGAAGATTTTCTGGATAATTGCGAGCTATGGATGCGGTCCAATTTTAAGTTTGGTCAACAACGATTTAGTGAGGGACTGATGACGGCGGT
>CAKZUV010000095.1 GCA_937921555.1 uncultured Saprospiraceae bacterium | reverse complement strand
TTGCGACTCTACCCTCTTCGTTTCGGTAGCCGTTTTAGAACCCAGTCCGACCACCGAATTATTTTTAGAAGTCTGCGTCGGAGATTCTATCTTAATCTTCGGTGACTACCAACAAACATCCGGTATTTATTCCAATAATTTTACCAATATAAATGGTTGTGATTCACTCGTACAAATTATGCTGACCGAATTACCCGTTTTCCAGACCGAGGAGTTGACTCGTATTTGTAGTGGACAGTCCACACTGATTCACGGACAATCCGAGAGCCAGGCCGGATTTTACGAAATGGTTTTTACCGCCCAAAATGGTTGTGATTCTCTCGCTTTTGTGGAACTGGAATTGTACGCCACCGCCACGCTCGACGCCGACATCACCGCTTCCTGTCCCGACGAAACCAAAGGGGAAATCAACCTCACCATCATCGAAGGGGACGGCCCCTTTTCCCTTGACTGGTCAGATGGAAATACCACTGATTCTATCCGCCAACATCTCGCACCGGGCGCCTACACGCTCACGCTGACGGACACGTACGGCTGCACGAGTATACACGTATATGCGATATCTACGCTCACCGGCGAGAACGACTGCGCACCCCGCTGGTACGCCCCCAACGCCTTCTCCCCCAACAACGACGGCCGCAACGACGGTTTTACTTTGTACTCAAATGGCCGCATGGAACAGATTGAATTACTGGAAATTTTTGACCGCGGTGGCAATCTGGTTTACAGAAGAAGGCATTTTCTCTTTGACGACGAAGCACTCGGCTGGGATGGTTTGCTGGAAGGACAACCAATGAATCCGCAGGTGCTGGTATGGCGGGCAGTGGTCGTGGATATGAATGGAAACCGGGAAAATGCCAGCGGGGATGTGACGTTGATCCGGTGAAATTTTCCAATAAACAAAAAAGCGCAGCACGATTAAGTACTACGCTTTTTTAAAATTTTATTTTTATTTTCTAATCGGCCGGAGGAACGTCAATTCCCAACAAATCGATTGCATACTGACATGCTTTAGATTGCCGTTCTAATTTTTTACCATATCCTAAGTATCGCTGTCTGGCAGCCCCCGTCGAATTCTCGTATTTTTCTTTATACTTAGGACCATTGGTTCTGATCGTCTTCACTTCGTCGTGTAAGAGTTGTTCTATATAACTAAAATAACGGTCCCGGTCGCTGTCAGAAAGATCCTGGCTGCAATAGTGAAAAGCGTCCGCTAATACGTCCAGATCAATCGACTCGGTATCGACCAGTATATCCAGCAGATAGGAGACTTCAGAAACGTAGGCGGATGAATGATCGAGCAAAAAGAAACCTCTCAGATATCTTAACGAAATAGTTTGTATCTCCCAGGTGTACTCGTCATTTTCATTTTTGCTGATCCAATCTGAAAGGGCCGATTTCACTTCCGGATATTTTTCTGACATGGTATTTACGTCTCTGGTTGCTAATACGATAAATTGTCGCTCCTCCGCATGGGAAGTTAGGTTTGTTTTTTTACCGGCAATTCTTCCACGCACTCTAAATTTACGTTTAATGCTGTTATGTTTCTTAAATCCTATCAGTTCTCCTTCTCCCCGCATGAAAGCATCCATTTTAGCAGACCTCTCTGCGTCGGTACTGGTTACCGGATCGGTAATATCTTTGGAGCAGGAACAAAAGACAAGCAAGGTTAGTACTACTATATATTTCATAACAAAAAGCGTTTATTTTCTTACAATTTAGGTTTTTATTACTAAAAAACAAAATATATTAAATAAAAAAAGCGCAGAACCATCAAGCTCTGCGCTTAATTATCTTTACTTTTTAATCTACCGGAGGAACTTCAATTCCCAGTAAATCGCTTGTGTGCTGACAGGCTTTGGATCGGCGCTCCAAATCTTTTCCGTATGCTAAATATTTCATTTTGGTTGGCCCCGTTGAATTTTCATACTTTTCTTTGAATTTAGGACCATTAATTCTGATTGTACTCACTTCGTCAAAGAATAGTTTTTCTATATAGTTAAAATAACGGTTTCGGTCGCTCGTCGATAAATTCAAGCTGCAATTATGAAAAGCATCTGCCAACACGTCAAGGTCGACTGATTTTGTTTCAATCAATACATCCATTAAAAATAATATCTCCGAGTCAAATGTGGGTTCGTTTTCATTTAAGAAGAGTTTTCTCAAATATTTAAGTGAGGCATTTTGTATTGCCCAAGTATATCGGTCATTTTCATTTATCCCTACCCACTCTGAAATGGTTGATTTCACTTCCGGATATTTTCTCATCATCACTTTTAGATCAGAAGACGCATATTGAATTAACTCTCTCTCTTTCGGTAAGGGAAGTACTTGAGGAGGTACCTCCTCGTTCAATTTATTGATTCTGTAATCATTTTTATAATCTATATTGATTACCCCATTCATAAAGGCATTCATTTTCTTAAGATTTCTATCAGAATCATCAGTTGCTGGACTAGACATTTCCTTAGCACAAGACGAAAATACGATTAAGACAAATAACAATAAATATTTCATATTTTAAATAATTTTAAGATGTTTATTAAATTAGCATTCACTTGGGCAGTCCACAATTAGAAAACCAGTTTCATTAACTTCCCATTCACATGGACATGTCTCAGGATTTTCTCCACCAGAACCACTTCCTCCTGATAAATCTTGGTTTGCATCTCCATTACAACAACCCCAAAAACCATTATTAAAATTATAGTTCCCTCCACTATCTGGGTCATTAAGAAATTGGTTATAAGGAGTCCACGGCTCTGTATGACCATCACCATAAGTAAAAATAACCAAGAAATCGTCAGTAATACAATCGTCATTAGGGTCATTGAAATAAGCTGTCGCAAAACCAGTCTCGTCAAAAGGTTCTGTAGCTGTACATCCATTTTCCCATATATTCCCGTTCGGGTCAACTACTTGTGATAAAAATAAAAAGTACATTCCAATGTACATTCCGGTTAAAATTAATTTTCTAATCATAATTTTTTTTAACAAAGGTATGTTTTTTTTACAATTGCAAATAATCTGTTATTTTTTTTGCACAAACTTATTTTCAAATAGAATAGAATAATAACTTTTACAGTAAATAAAAAAAGCGCAGAACCATCAAGTTCCACGCTTCTCTAATTTTTTAAATGCTAAAACCTTACACATGCAACGCACGGTTTCCCGTGGCCGCCAGTGCCGCCTCTTTGGTTGCCTCCGTGTAGGTCGGATGTGCGTGACTCATCCGGGCAATGTCCTCGGCGGAAGCCCGGAATTCCATGGCGGTTACCGCTTCGGCGATCATGTCTGCGACTCTCGGTCCGACCATGTGCACGCCTAATACCTCGTCCGTTTCTTTGTGCGAAATAATTTTCACCATCCCTTCGGTATCCATACTCGCACGGGCACGCCCCAACGCTTTGAATGGAAATTTCCCTACATTGTACGGGATGCCCGCTTCTTTAATCTGCGCTTCCGTCTGACCAACTGCCGCTACTTCCGGCCAGGTATAAACAACGCCCGGAATTAAATTATAGTTGATGTGCGGTTTTCCCCCCGCTAATAATTCGGCCACCATGACGCCTTCTTCTTCGGCTTTGTGCGCCAGCATCGCTCCTTTGACCACGTCTCCAATTGCGTAGATGCCCGGAACGTTTGTTTGTAAATGGTTGTCTACTTCGATCCGGCCTCTATCGTCTTTTGCTACTCCGGCATTTTCCAAACCAAGATTATCGGTGTAAGGACGACGACCGATGGCGATCAGACAATAGTCCGCATCGATGGACAAAATATCTTCGGTATCTTTTTTCTTGTATTCAACGGTGACACTGTTTTTACCCGCTTTGACATCGGTGACGGCATGACCGAGATAAAACTTTACGCCAATTTTTTTCAGGGCACGTTGTAGCTCTTTGCTACAATCTTTGTCCATTCCGGCAATGATCCGATCCATAAATTCTATGACCGAGACTTCCGTTCCCAGCCGTGCGTAGACCGAACCCAGTTCCAGTCCAATTACACCACCACCAACAATGACCATTTTTTTAGGAACCTTTTTGATGTTCAACGCTTCGGTAGAAGTAATGACTCTTTTTTTATCATAATTAAAAGCGGCGGGCGTAATCGGTTTAGAACCAGTGGCGATGATGACATTTTTACCTTTAATTTCTTCCTTGCTGCCGTCGTCCTTTGCAATACTGACCGTATTTTTATCAACGAAAGATCCGTGTCCGTGGAAGACTTCTATTTTATTTTTTTTCATTAAAAAAGAAACCCCTTTACAGGTCTGGTCCACCACTTCATTTTTTCGTTTAATCATCTGTGGCATGTCTACCTTCAGGTTGCTCAGTTTGATACCATGCTCCGAAAACTTCTCGGCGGCATTGTGGTAATGCTCCGAAGAATCCAGCAGGGCCTTAGAGGGAATACAGCCAACGTTCAGGCAGGTACCACCGAGGGTCGCATACCGTTCGATGATGGCCGTTTTTAATCCTAATTGTGCCGCCCGGATGGCCGCTACGTAACCGCCGGGACCGGAACCTATAATGATGAGATCGAATTGCATATTTATTTTTTATTGATGTTGTTAATTTGCTGCTTGTGCCTTCGGCACTTAGTTTTTATATAGTAAAATTGCCACGAAGTCACCAAGAACACTAAGTCTTTTCTTCGTGCCCTTTGTGCCTTTGTGGCGAAACAAAACACTTAAAACACTAAGCGAAAATTCATAATGGTTTAGTGCCTTCGGTGCTAAGTACAATTGAATGCTTGACAAATTCAGATTGTTTGCTCGTTAGCAATTTTCTGACGCAATTTTTACGTTTGAGGGAAGCCAACTGCTAACAGCCAAATAAACTACTCCTCCGATTTGTCATCCACTTATTACTATGCTCCTTTATCATTGTTATTATTGGAGTTGCCGTTGATATTATTTCCATCTGGTTTTGGACCACGGCGGCCACGACCACGGCCACGATTTTTATTCCGGTTTTTGGGTTTACCGCCCTCCGCTTTGTCTTTATTCTCTGGTTTTGGACCGCGGGGTTTATCACTTTTTGGACCGCGACGGTCACCAGGTTTCTTGCGATTATTTTTTCTGGAGCGATTACTCTTTCTCCTTTTTTCCATAGGTAAATCAATGACACCCGTCAGATTTTCTTCTACGCCGACTGGTTCTTCCTCCACAAAATTCATGGCCATGATATTTAAATCCAGTGGCATTTCGTTATTGCGATTCATGACCAGAATCTCTTTAACCTTCTCTACTTTTAGTGGATAAAATTTACCACGTCCCCGGTCTTTTTCGTAACAATAGTACATAAGTTGCTTAAAAACATCCGTTTTTACGAGTACCGTCGTTCCTGCTTCGGTTTTTAGTTTATCAGCTCCTTTCGGAAAATGAGACAGCGCGTCCATGTAAGAATCCAGCTCGTAATTCAGGCAGCATTTCAGGCGGCCGCATTGTCCGGAAAGTTTGGATTGGTTGATGGCCAGATTCTGGTAACGGGCCGCAGCGGTAGAAACCGATTTAAAATCAGACAACCAGGTCGAACAACAAAGCTCCCGGCCACAGGATCCGATTCCACCGATCCGGGCGGATTCCTGACGAGCACCAATCTGCCGCATTTCAATTTTAATTCTAAACTCTTTAGCATACTGACGGATAAGTTCCCGGAAATCAATCCGGCCGTCCGCCGTGTAATAGAAGGTAGCTTTGCGACGGTCTGTTTGTATTTCTACGTCTCCGATTTTCATTTTGAGGTCAAGCGTACGGGCGATGACCCGGGCACGAACCATGATGGGTTTTTCGTCTGAAGATACTTCTGCGTGTTTTTCCAGATCCCGCTGATTGGCCAGTCTGATCACTTTTTTAATAATCGAATCCTCTTTTACTTTCTTTTTCTTCATCTGCAGGCGTACCAGTTCACCCGAAAGGGAAACGCGGCCAACATTCCAGCCATTGCCGGTATCCACCACTACCATGTCTCCCGTGTTGGCGTTTACGTGCTCAGGATTGTGAAAAAAGCCCTTGCTGGCTCCTTGTTTGAAGCTTACTTCCAGCAGACCAAATTCGGAAGGATCTTCGTATTCCATGGTAGATAACCAATCGTAGGTATTAAGGCGATTACAACCTCCGGAGCCGCAACCACCGTTGCTATTACAGCCACCTGGTTTTCCATCTTTTCCGGGAGCACAACTTGAACAAGCCATAGTTTTTATTTTATCAACATAGTTACTAACACTACGCTGTGATTTTTGATTTTAAAATTTGATTTATCTTGATGGATGCATCCATGAATAATATTTTCGGATGCGCATTCCGCTCTACGGCGAAATAACAATGGTCCATTATTTTTGAAATTTCTTCTACCTGCTCAAAATCCATTACCCGCCGCATTTTCTGAGCCGCTTCCAGTTCACGCGGTTGCAATCTTACGACGGATTGTCCGGTCATTTTTAATAATAAAAATTCGCGCATAAAATGGAGTCCGTATTGTAAAAAATGTTTTTGACTTTCTCTTCCTATTTTGGCAATCTCTTCTACCCAGCGGTGCATTTCCACGCCTTTTCCTCCGTAACATTTCCGCAGCCAGTCCAGTAGAATGGTCGCGTTGTCATTTTGCTGCTGATCTATCAGCTGTATAGCCTGATTGAAGTCCCCGTCGGCCAGATAGACGATCTTGCGGAGTTGTTCTTCTTCCGTCAATCCCTTTGACCGTAAGCCTTCGGTCACCTCCGCGTCGGTTAATCTGGGAATTTTTACCAGTTGACAACGGGAGAGAATGGTTGGTAGGATTTTCTCCTGATTTTCGGCCACCAATAAAAAAACGGTATCCTCCGGTGGCTCTTCGATGAGTTTGAGTAGTCGATTCCCTTCCTTGGCCAGGTATTCGGGTAACCAGAGAATAAGAATTTTGTGCGCGCCTTCGAATGACTTTAAACTCAGTTTGCGAATGATATCCAGGCATTCGTCTTTGTTGATGTTCCCCTGTTTATTTTCCGCACCGATGGCTTGTAGCCACTGGTTGACTTCCAGATAAGGATTTTCTGAAATCGCCGTACGCCATTGTTCCAGGAACTGGGTACTGACAACTTTTGATCCGACGCAGGGATAGGAGAAATGAATATCGGGATGGATAAGTTTTTGTGATTTTTTACAGCTACTGCAACTACCGCAAGCGTCAGTGTCACTTTTTTCGGGACAGAGGATATACTGGGCGTAAGCCAGCGCCAGTGCCAGATTGCCGGAGCCACAAGGCCCGAGAAACAACTGAGCGTGGGGAATGCGTTCGGCCCGGGCGGTTTCCGTTAGTGATTGTCGGATAGACGATTGACCAATTATTTGCTTAAACTGCATAAAAAAATCGGTAGCTGACTGCTCCAACGTATAAAAGGCAGGACGACTGAAGGCGAATACAAACAATTTGTCCGGAGACAAGATGCTTTTAGAAGATACAATTTATTGATAACCAACAAATTAAACAAACATGTATAAAACTATGAGACGTTCATCTCCAAAACTTATTATATGCTCATTCCGGTTGGAATGTTCGCTTTTTATTTCAGCTTTCCTCTTTTCACGCTGCCACAATCAAAATTAGTACCGTAAAAATACGCTTTTTAAGACATTTATTATAGAACTTGTTCAAAAACAAACCTTTACCTAAAATCACTGTTATTTAGTTGATTCAACTAATGCACCGTAAAATAAAAAACTATGCGTATTTCCGTTTTCAGAAAGGCTCATTTCAATGCTGCTCACCGGCTTTACCGTCCGGACTGGACAAATGAGCAAAACGAAGCGGTCTTCGGTCTGTGCAGCAACGAACATTACCACGGCCACAATTATGAAATGGAAGTAAAAGTAAGCGGAGAAGTAGACGAGGAGACTGGCTATCTGATTGATTTGAAAATCTTAAAGGATTTGATAAAAGAGCACGTAGAGGATGTTTTTGACCATAAAAACCTCAATCTTCAGGTTCCGGAATTCACAAATCTCAATCCGACTGCCGAAAATATTTGTTATGTCATCTGGCAGAAATTACGGGCACAGTTGGACAAAAAGTATGATTTATCCATTCGACTTTACGAAACACCGAGGAATTTTGTGGAATATCCGGCTTAGGGGTGGATTTGTGGATGGAAAACGTATCTGGGGGGGACGTCCAAACGAACTGTTTTTTTGAGGTGCATGACTGACCGATCCCGGGAAGGAACCTTAAAATCTCTCCTGGAGTCGGGGGTGAAATTTTGACTTTTTTGCTTTTTAAAAAAATAGTAAAGCCCAAAGAATATGTGCATTCTTTGGGCTTTTTGATGCTATTCGAGTCTGAATTACTCCTTGAGTAATCTAACCGTTTTGACCACTTCATTTTTATCGTCGAACATCTGTACCAGATACATACCTGCTCTCAGGTGTGCGATGGAGAGTTGTTCTCCATTCTGAATATTGCGATCCATTGCTGGTTTTCCGATGATGTTCAATACTCTGACTCGCTTTACCAGTGTATTATCGGTAATCCGGAATACATCACTGGTTGGATTAGGATAGACTTTTAAGCGTTGCGCTTCCAGTTGCGTAGTTCCTGTAGTAGCATCCAGGGTTACAAAGTAGATAATGTTTTCTTCGTTAGCAGGATTATCTCTTTCGTATACCCGAACGTGTACCTCGGCCGTACCCGGCATCGCATTGGTGGTATTACCAGGAGCGCCTCCCGGATAAATATGCAATATTATATCAGAAGTATCTCCTCCCATTTGGCTGAATTCTTCTGTTCCAACAGTTGGCAGGTGACAAATATTGAGGTCACATACGGCACTTCTCCAGCCCAAAGGAAGAGAAATGATACTGCGTTCCCAGACATATACCCGCGAATCTGTACCACCAGCAATTACATCAACATGAACAGAAATATCGCCCGGACTGGTCGCAGGATCATCCAGGGTAGCATATCCGTAGGCGGGATTTTCTCCAACCACTAGGGTATCCGTCTGTGCCTGTACCATGATTCCGATAAGTAAAAAAGCAAAAGTGTAAAGGTATTTTTTCATAAAAATTAGATTAAATGTTCATTAATTAATTATCTGGTCTTAGAGGTAAAGATAAAAAAAGAAAGTGGTTATTTACCAACTGTTTTGAAAAAACATCGGCTTAGGCAAATTTTTATACAAAAAAAAATATTTGTTTATTTAAATTTTTAGATTCTACCAATATTGTCCTACATTTGTCTTAAATAAAATGTATTATCGCTATTTTATTTTCAATTTATTTAATCAGACAAAATACTTAATCATGCAAAAAAAGTTACAATTGCTTGTGGCCTTAATGGTCGCATTCTTTCTTTTACCCAACAATTCAAATGCTCAGTTACCCGATTATACCTACGTGGAAGATTTTACGGTGACGGATATTAACGGAACAGTGCATAATCTTTACACGTATCTCGACGAAGGTAAATACGTGCTACTGGATCTTTCCGCTACCTGGTGTCCCCCCTGCTGGGCTTATCACCAAACCCATATTCTCAACGATGTCCACAATACCTACGGTCCCGCAGGTAGTAATGAAATGGTTGTAATTATGATCGAAGGAGATGCCAGTACAAATATGGCTGACCTGCAGGGTAACACCGCAGCCACTCAGGGAGACTGGATTACCGGTACCGATTACCCCATTGTTGACGGAACCGATGGTTCTGATCTGGCACGGACATTAGAAATACCAGCCTGGCCTACGTTCTATATGATCTGCCCTAATCGTATGATACTGGAAGACGTTCGTTACAACAGTGCAGTTGGTCATTATAATAAAACACAATCTTTTGGTTGCGGACCAGCAGAAGGTGCAAATAATGCCGGATTATTTTCATACAACGGATACGAAGGAGAATTCTGCGGAGAATTTCCTTACGCGCCGGAACTGGAACTCATAAATATGGGAACAGAAAACATGACTTCTGCTACCATCGAAATGACCGTAAATGGTGAAGTCGTACAGTCAACGAACTGGACCGGAGATGTTACCAGTCTAGGAAAAGCAGATATCACGCTGGAAGAATACCTGATCTCGGATGACAGTGGTATTTCTTTTGAAGTTACGAATGTCAATCAGGCGCCGGATGAAAATACGGAAGATAATGTTCTGGGTACGGTATCACTTACCCAATCTACCGCCGAAGCAGGTAACATGATTACCATTGAAATCCGTACAGATGCTTACGGTTGTGAATCCCGCTGGGAACTTATCAGCTCTAATGACGGTTCTGTTGTGGCTGAAGGTGGAAACCCAGCAGTAGAAAACGGTGGTCAACGTATTTACGGCGCTACTGGTTGCGGAGGAGTTTCTACCGGATATGGTTCTAATATGACTTTTACAGAATCAGTTATGATGCCTGCTAACGGTTGCTACGAATTCAAAATGTATGATGACTTTGGTGACGGTATTTGTTGTGACTACGGGGCCGGATATGTCAGAATCACAGCTGCGGATGGAAATGTATTATTAAATACGGGTAACTTCCAGGTAGAACTGCAAGAGTTATTTACGGGTGAGCAGGCAGTTTCAGTTGGCGAACTGGAAGGTACTTCCATTAACATTCAGCCAAACCCAACAAAAGGATTGGTAGAGGTTCTTTTCTCTGGTGAAACGATCAGCGATGTTAACATTCAGGTATTCAGCGTAAGCGGTCAGTTGATGCAGCAGCAATACTTCAATGGTGTTCAAACCAATATACAGTTGGATCTCTCCGACTACACCAACGGACTTTATCTAGTGAAACTGACTAACCAGGAAAAATCCCTGACCAGTAAAATTGTACTTAGTAAATAAGAGCATGTCTAAATTCATATTCTGAATAGCAATCATTGCATTCAGTTTTAGAAGCTATTTAAAAATCCGGAATTGCGCCACTGTCGTAGTTTCGGATTTTATTTATTTAACATTTCTTAGTTGTCCTTATCATGACATTCGTTTTTATTTCAAAGAATAATATTCCAATAGATTTCACTTAGTTATTTTTTTTTTGTTCTTTGTCAAAAAATTAAAATATATGCATATTGCCATTATCGGAAATGGAATCAGTGGGATCACCGCAGCCAGATTTATCCGAAAACTCAGCGATCACAAGATCACCGTTATTTCCGCCGAAACCGACCATTTTTTTTCCCGTACCGCGTTGATGTATATTTACATGGGACACATGCGTTACGAGGATACCAAACCCTACGAAGATTGGTTTTGGGAAAAAAATCGGATTGAGCTGAAAAGAGGATATGTAGAACAAATAGATACCAAGGGTAAAAAATTGACCTTTAAAGCGGGAGATACCCTTTCTTACGACAAACTTATTCTAGCTACCGGATCTAAACCCAATAAATTTGGCTGGCCCGGACAGGATCTGAAACGCGTTCACGGATTGTACAGCTACCAGGATCTGGAAGCAATGGAAAAATACAGCGACGGACTAAAACGGGCCGTGGTAGTAGGTGGAGGACTGATCGGCCTGGAAATGGCAGAGATGTTTCACAGCCGGCACATACCGGTCACTATTCTGGTCCGGGAAAAATCCTACTGGAACGGCGTCATGCCTCCGGAAGAATCCGAGATGATTAACCGGGAAATTTACCGTCACAAAATTGACCTGCAACTCAGCGAAGAACTCGATGAGATCATCGACAACGGACAGGGAGAAGCCTGCGCCGTCGTTACCAAATCCGGTAAACGGATTGAGTGTGGCTTTGTCGGCCTGACCGCAGGGGTGAGTCCGAACATAAAATTTTTAGCGGATACCGGCATTGAAACCAAACGCGGTATCCTCGTCAACGAACACCTCGAAACCAGTATTCCCGACGTATACGCCATCGGTGACTGCTCCGAACAACGAGAACCAAAACCCGGTCGGCGAAGCGTCGAAGCCATCTGGTACACGGGACGAATGATGGGCGAAACGGTGGCTTATAATATTTGTGGAAAATCCGTCGCCTACGATCCGGGCATCTGGTTTAACTCCGCCAAATTTCTGGATATCGAATATCAGGTTTATGGTGACGTCCGGGCTAATCAACCCGAGGCCCATAAAATGATTTATTGGGAACATCCCGACGGCAGAAAATCAATCCGGATTATTTACGACGAAGACCAGGGCCATATTGTCGGATTTAATCTGATGGGCGTTCGCTTCCGACACGAAGTTTGTGAAAAATGGATTCGTGAAAAAACAAACATAGAAGCGGTCATAACAAATCTGGGACTCGCCAATTTTGATCCGGAATTCTACGAAAAACACGAAGCCGAAGTAGTCAACATTTATAATCTTCAAAGCGAAAAAAAGGTATCCCTGAAACCAGAACGAAGCTGGAATAAAGTATTCGCCTTTTTAAAATCTTAGTTCTTGAGTACCTGACAAAATTAGAGCGTATGCCGGTTAGCCAGCAAAAAATCTGCTGTCTCCCCGATTTGTCACACACTCTTTTTTATTAAAATAATTTCCCTCAAATCTATCCGTGCTGGAAAGACAGTATCGGAACAGGATAAAATATCATAACCAATGAGTCAAGTTCAAAAAAGTATGTCACTGGCCAATCCGGCTCCTCCTTTTACCGATACTATTCAAAAGATTGCTGCCGCCGTTGGTGGTATAGGATTACTATTCATGATCCTTGCTCTGTCCGGTAACGGAACCATTCAAAACAGTACCTGGCTGTTCACTTCTCTGAGCTTGATTATGGCCGGAACGGTGATCTATTCCTGGCGCGCCTACATGACCTTGCCCGAAGGCATCAAAAATAACGGCGTATGGTTTTCCTCGCTGGCCAGCAAAGGACTCTGGGGGTGGGTACTAGGTATTGTCCTGACAGGATTTTATGTGGTACTATATTGGTTTCCGCAGTATCTGGGACTGGGAGGAGAAGATGCTGCCAACACCGGATTGGTGGCCTTTTTTGATCCGCTTTCACGAATGTTAAGCGGTAATTCGGCCAGTCAGTGGTTTGTATATGGAACATTGTATACCGTAGCTATTTTAGCATTCGGAATAAAATTTATTTTAAAATACCGCCATAATAAATATCAGATTATCAGAACAATTTCGGTGATGTTTTTTCAGTTAGGATTTGCCTTTCTGATTCCCGAAATCATGCAAAAGCTGCAATATCCTTATTACAGTTTTACCAATATGTGGCCGTTAAACTATTACTTTTTCTACGATTGGAATCTGAACACCTTACTGGGAGCCGGAAATGTGGGACTCTTCATGCTATTATTCGGACTGGCGATGGTCTTTATAATCTCGCCTACCCTTACCTACTTTTACGGAAAACGCTGGTATTGTTCGTGGGTCTGTGGATGTGGTGGACTGGCCGAAACGGCGGGAGATCCCTTCCGTCATTTATCTGATAAATCATTAAAAGCCTGGAAGATCGAACGCTGGATGATTCACGGAGTGCTTGTTTTTGTGACACTAATGACGGTCGCAGTTATTTATTCTTACTACACTGGTGACCGAAATGTATTGATTACCAAACCGATTGCGATTGGACTAATCGTATTGTTGGGAGCGTTTGTCATCGCCATTGTGCAAGTCAATAAAAAAGATATCAATTTATCAAAAGATAAATTATCGTTACTTATTTCCGGTATCGTTGGCGTCATCGTATTATTGGCCGTCATTGCTTACTTCACCGGTAGTTTTGTCATCGACGGCGGATTGCTGAGAAGCTGGTATGGATTTGCCATCGGTTCCGCATTTTCAGGAGTCGTCGGCGTTGGTTTCTATCCACTGATGGGAAGTCGGGTCTGGTGTCGTTTTGGTTGTCCGATGGCTGCGCTGTTGGGTTTACAACAAAAATTCTTTTCCCGTTTTAGAATTACGACCAATGGTGGTCAGTGTATCAGTTGTGGAAACTGTTCTACGTACTGTGAAATGGGAATTGATGTTCGGTCCTACGCCCAAAAAGGACAGAATATCGTTCGTGCTTCTTGTGTGGGTTGCGGCATCTGCGCGGCGGTTTGCCCACGGGGTGTGCTTAAACTGGAGAATGGTTCGGTGGATTTGCAGAATAAGACTACCGAATTAAAGGCGATTCATATCGCTGAGGGGGATGTACGGATTTTGTAAAATTCTCTGTTTGTATTTTTTCTGAAAAAAATTTTAAACGGTATTGAAAATCATGATTTTCAATACCGTTTTTTTTTCGCCCCGGACGTTGTCCGGGGCTACCGATATGTCGTGCCTATGGTACTTTGCTTGTTTCCTGACTTTTCTTTTTTTTTAAATAATTAGTGCTGGATTTTGGTGAATGAATTAAATATTACTACTTTTGTCATGTTACCTTTTAGTAACATATAGAAACACTTAATATGATTTGGAAGGCTTTATCGGATCCGACCCGCAGGTCGATACTTGATTTGTTGAAAAGCGCTCCACGGACTACCGGTGAGATCAGTCAATACTTTGCGAAAGACCTCTCACGCTTTGCCATCATGAAACACTTAGGTATATTAGAGAAAGCGCATTTGATAACCACCCGAAAGGAGGGGAAATCCAGAATGAACTATCTTAATCCTGGACCGATTCAAAAAACTTACGACGAGTGGGTGGATCAATTGATTCAGTTAAAATATTATACCGACCAAACTTCCAGGAAAATGGGACAGACTGCTAAACGGATTATTACGAGCACGATTGACCTTTCTGCGAGTATGACGACCGAGCAAACGAAAGTTTGGGAGGCGCTGACTCAACGAATCAATCAATGGTGGATCGCTGACTTTAATCAGTCTCCAGCAACCGTAAAAATGGTTTTAGAACCTAAACTTGGTGGTTTATTGTACGAAGACGCCGGTAAAAATGAAGGATTTGTCTGGGCAACGATCATTGCTTTGCACAGTCCAAATCATTTAGTGTTGCGCGGAGACTTAAGCCCGGATTTTGGTGGGCCTGCCATTTCATATTTAAAATTTACACTGGAAGAAAAAAAGGAGATTACTTCCTTGCATTTACAGATCACCATCATGGGAACTTTCAGCCAAAAAGAACTGAAAGCGATAAAGGCCAGATGGAAAATGCTACTCGACGGGTTGAAAGAATATTGTGAAAATCATTAAAAGAATGAAGCTCCCCGAGGCAAGCTGTCGGGGTATCGCTCAAAGCTAAACCGTTAATCGGTAAATTAGTTAATCAGTCCCGCTGAAGTGTTCATCCGAGGCAGCGCCTCGGAGAATTCTTATTAATTAAACTTTCACTTTGCGCCCGTTTTCTTTGCCAGTTGAATCTCTACTTTATTTTACCAACAAGACTTCTCCATATTTTCGTTCCACCACTCCATCCAGAAATTCCAGTTCTGCCTGCCACACGTACACTCCGTTATTCATTAGTTCGCTTTTAAAAAATCCATTCCACCCCTGCTGATTTACATTGGTATCAATTCCTTCTGTTCTGAAAATCAGCGCTCCCCAGCGATTGAATATTTCCAGGCGATTGATTCGCGCGGGACTTTTTGAATAAAGCATAAATGTATCATTTAATCCATCGCCGTTGGGACTAAAAGCATTGGGCGCAAATATCTCCCGGTCTTTGGTAACGTTGACCACAAGAGAATCCACCAGGCTGCAAGCGGCCAGCGAGTCTTTCAGTTCCAGCGTATAAACGGTCGTAAAGAGCGGACGCACTACCGGATTTTCACAATCCGTACACCAGTCCGTTGCAGGTGGGTCGGAACTCCAGGAAAAAACAGGATTATTATAACCAAAATATTGAGGTCGCAAAGTTAGCCCATCGCCCAATGCAATCACCTCATCATTTCCAATATCCAACGCTTGCGACTCCTGGGTTACGTTGATCGCATCAACAGATATTTCACAATCATTCGTCACCGTAACCGAATAGGTATTTGCCTCGGTCACGAAAATCGTCGGCGTAGTCTGACCATTGCTCCAGCTAAAATTTGTCCCGTTACTGACCGGTGCCAGCAGCAGCGTATCTCCCGGACAAAGCGGCAATTCATTTTCATTAAAATTTACGATCAACGATTCTACCATCAACGCCGTGGAATCGGGCCGGATTAAAGTCCCCGGATCATCCGATAAACGCTCTCCGCCAAACCTCAACGGTAATCCGGAAAGGGCCGCCTGATTTTTATAAACCCCGGCCATATCTTCTTCTAAAAATACGCTCATCACCATACTATCAATGCCCGGCGTGATCAACATATTTTCGATCCGTAATTCGTCCGTTCCCACACCACTCACAACATTTCCACCATAAGGATTCCGGACAATTTCAGTAATGGTCATCCCCGATGGCAATTCGTCCAGAAGATCAATTCCGGTTTGTTCACTGCCACTCAGATTCGCAATCAAAAACTGATAAGTTACCTCAGAGCAGGAAACCGCAAGATCCGGCGTAACCATTTTTTGAATTTGAATAGTATAAGGACAACTACAACCATCTTTACCCGGTGAAGGAGGGCCATTTTCCCGTACGACGACCGAACCAGTCTGAATATTTAACTGATATAAATTTCGGGCATCGCTTTCTCCTGGTCGGTTACCATATCCCCACAAACTACCGAAACTGTCAAAAAATAAAGCACCGATACCATCTGCCTCGTTGGTCGTTGGAAAAATATTATCTTCAATCGTATTATTTGCTAGATTTATTTTTACCAACCGCTGTTGCACACCATCAAAACTATAAATTTCTCCCGTCAGTGGATCAAAGGCCATATCGGTACAAAAAACATTGCGACCACTGGTGGTGGAGAGAGGCGTATTGGTCGTTTCATAATTACCAGAAGCCAGATTCACCGTAGAGATGGCCTCACCACCATTCCCCAGCAAATACAAAAAGTCTCCGTCGGGCGTCACATCTCCCGCGTAATAGGGCGCATTATTCAAACCATTGAGTATTCCAAGATCAAAGACTTGCCCCGTGGCATCAATCTGATACAAAAACTGGGAATTGACCGGACTTACTCCGTAAATAAGGTTGTCCGTGGACCGATATCCCGTCGCATTGATCCGAAAATCGGCGGTAACACCCAGTGGATTGAAGTCAACCCCGCCAGTAGAGGGATTAATTTCCAGGGTAAAAAAACGGCTCTGATTATTTTCTGAAAGGGATAAAAAGAAGTTACCATCACATTCAAAAGGGACTTGACTGTGAAGTGGTGAAAAGGCAAAAAATCCGGTCAAATAAGCCAGAAAGCAAAAAAAGCGGCAGGATTGTAGTATTTTCATAGAAGCTGTTTAAGAATTCGAAAAGGAACCGAGGCATGAAGATTTTTCAGTCAATCGACCCTCTTTTTGGAGTGCGTAGCCGCGCTACATGAGCTAATCCCAATTAGCGAACCCGAAAGGGGTGGGAAGCAAAAAAGGGGAAGAGTGGCAGAAAAAGATCATGACGCAGGTATTTTTGGAGTTTTTAAAAAGCTTCATAAGTTAAAAATAGAAAAATAAAGGGAATTTACCCTTTTAATATTGTCAGATTTGTCTTATCTTTGCAATCCGAAAATAAAAAAAATTCAATCATGAAGAAAGATATTCATCCTACTGAGTACCGTACCGTTGTTTTCAAAGATGTATCCAACGAGGAAACCTTTTTGACCAAGTCCTGTGCTCCGTCTAAAGAGACCATTACCTGGGAAGATGGTAAGGAATATCCACTGTTAAAAGTGGAAATTTCCAATACTTCCCATCCGTTTTTCACTGGTAAGATGAAATACGTGGATACGGCCGGTCGTATTGACAAGTTTAAGAAGCGTTTTGCCAATTCCCGTTTTTCCAAAACAAAGATGGACGAAGCAGAGAATAAGGAAGCGGAAGGTTCTAAAGACGCAGAATAAATAATTCGTACTTTTTATCGCAAAGTACTATCAGGCCCGAAATGTCCACGACGTTTCGGGCTTTTGTATGTTTATTTTTGAGTCACCGAAATAAAGTATATTGGTAAGTAATGGTAAAACAATAACTTCCCGATTTATGGCTGGCCTTTTTGATCCAATATTTCGTTAAAAAGCCTCGCCGATGCTACGGCATCGTCTACGTTTTTTGCCTCATCTTGAACCAAAATTCCCTTGCCAAAATGAAGAACTTATTATTCGACCATTACTTAGTATTGAATTTTATTTTAATGATGGGTGGATATGGTGATCTCCGTGCAGTGAGGGGCAAAAAAAATTCCTGCAACTCAGGAGGGATCGAGATGCAGGAAGATTAAACAAACATACTATGAGAAAACTATATGCAATATATAACGAATATACAGTATATAAAAACGGTATTTACTTCGTGGTAGGTTCAGCCCAGAAAGCGGTAGGTTTAAAATATATAACGGCAATTTATAATATAATTCTAGTGGCCGCAGTTATCCGGCTATTACGGCTGAATCGTTTCGATGGGCAAGAAAATTTCGACCCGGGTACCCGTGGCACGTCCAGTTTCCGGATCGCTCAAATCGATGGTTTTAACTTTTACACGGTCGTTTTGAATTTTATTAAGAATCTCAAGTCTTTGTTCGGTAATCGAAGTTCCCATTGACTTGTGGTGATTTGGAATGGGATTAGCCTCGCGGAGTTCGGCTGCCCTGGCACGCCCTACTCCATTATCTTCCACGACACAAAGAATAGTATGTTCATCGTGGAGCGAGTAGGAAAGTTTCAGCTGACCATCCGTTACGGTTCGTAGTCCGTGTTCAATGGCATTTTCAAGATAAGGCTGAGCAATCATGGTGGGAATGGCCATGATATCTTCTTCGATATCATCGTCAATCTCAATGGTATAATTAAGGTTACTCTGGAAGCGAAGTTTTTGGTTGATATAAAGATAATTTTCCAAAAAATTAATTTCCTTTTCCAGAGAAATGGTTTCCACGTCTGAGTATTCGAGACTTTGTCGCATAAGCAATGCAAATTTTGCGAGATACTTTGCGGCAATTCCCGATTCGTCGGACGTAATAAAGGTCTGAATAGAATTGAGGGCGTTAAATAAAAAATGTGGATTCATTTGCGCTCTCAAGGCCTTTAGTTTTAGGCCATCGGCTTCCAGGCGAAGTACTTCTGCTTCGTGAATTTTCTTTTCTGCTTCGTACTTTACCTCTACCTCAATCAGGGTCCGGTCGCGAACGGTATCCTTGTGCCGATTCAGCATGTGATCGTGTAAGAGCTGAAATTCGTAGGCATTTTTATAATCTTCAATGCTCGCATGGTAGCTGGCCACCTCCTCACAAACGGTTGCGGTCTGCAGATCGTTTTTAGCCTGTTTACCAAATTCGATTGCGGAGACGAAGTATTTCTGAGCTTTGCTGTTTTTTCTCAATTTGGCGTAAAGCTGCGCCCGGCGGCAATCAATGATGGAAAAGTTAACCAGATTACGGCGTGGTTTTTCCCGATAGAGATATTCCGCCCGATTATATAGTTCGAGGGCTTCGTCGTATTTTTCTTCTTTAAAATAGATATATCCCAGGTTGGCGTACGCGCCAGCGCGGGCGTTCTGACTGATGTCATCCGTAATTTTGATGGCCTTACGGAAATATTTTTTTGCCCGCAGATCATCCTGATTGGCGGTATAACCGTTTCCTACATTCAAATAATGCCAGGATAACCGGGTTTGCATTCCCAGAGATTCACACCAACTGACCACCCGCAGATAAGCGCTGATGCTTTTGTTAATCTGTCCGTTATCCTGATAGATCCGGCCCAGTCCGCTGTGAATAATGGTTCGGAAATAATAGTCCTTCAATGTGAGTTTGACGGGTAGCCGATCGATAATTCTGTCCGCCTCCAGCAGCATACTGATGGCCTTTTCACTATCGCGATAGTGCAGCTGCAACATTCCCTGCCGGCAGACCAATCGGGCTTCTAGTCTTTTATGCGGAAAAGACTCCAGCAATTTAGCGACCTTTTCGAGATAAAAAGTTGCCTCCTCGTGCTGATCGAGGTTGATACAAATACCCGCATAGTCAATGTACGTATCTATTTGCTGATGCACCTCACCGCGTTCCTCCACGATGTAGATAGCTTTTTTGAGATGAATATCCGCCAGGTGATAATTGTAAAGTTGATTTTCTATAAAGGCAGTATAGAGGTGAAAATTAAAAAGAAAATCCTGATTGGGGGATTCCTTGAGGATAGATTTCATTTCTCCCAGGTAAGTCAGCGCTTTTTTGTAGTTGGTAAACATAAAGTGCTCCGCCAGTTTGTCCAGCAGCAGCAGCCGTTGACTTTTATTTTTTTGTTTGGTCAGGCGATCTTCCAGTTGCCTGACCGCCGTAGTGTTGGTCCGTACCTGAGACATGACTTAAATTGAAATATTCCACAAAAAATTAAGGTTACAATTGCCGTACAAGTGTAACCTTAATTTTGGTAAAAACCTAACAGATAAACAGTGACAATTACTGAGGAACTAGGCCACCACAGGTGTTCCAGCGACTACCGCCTTTTGTTTTTCTGCCTCCGATTAGTTTACCGAGATTCTTTTTCTTAATGGTTTGTAAATCACGTTTTACATCCATGAGTTTTTTCTTCTTTCCCATAGTAAAATATGTTTGTGTAGTTTTAAATTCAGGACAATTATTTTTTCGTATTCAGCAACACAAAATAAGCAGCACCTTATACGACCTCCTTTTTGTCGTGACGCTAAATTACATCTTTATCCTAGCTTTACAAACAATTACTCCTTCTTTCTCTTATGCGATGGGATTGCAATTAGTTGAAATTCAGAACATTACAAAAAACAACCATTCGTTAAATGCTTCTTATCAGCTACTTATAGTTAACAGCCGACTATACCCTCTGATACCTGGAATAGACATTTTTTTAAAAGACATATATTTTTTCATACAAAAACTGCACCTGAATCTTCTCTCGAATTTACATCAGCATTCCATTTTGAAGATTGTTGATTCTGACCATGAAAGCAGGTCTTCGTCTCCGGGAAACCTCAATCTGCTTTTTATCGTCCATCACCAGGTATCCTCCGTCCCCTTTTACAAATTCCCGCATATAGTTCAAATTGATGAGGTGTGATTTGTGTACCCGGTAAAAGTTATAATTGGCCAGCATATCCTGATAGAATTTGATGGTTTTGGAGGCCGTTATTTTTTCTCCTCCTTTTAAATAGATGTGGGTATAATTATCTTCCGCTTCACAACGGATGATATCACGGATATTCCGGAAATAGATATTTTCCAGGGCGGAGATACTGATCTTTTCGAAGGTATTGGGGTTGTTGTAATGATTTTTAAATACCTCCAGCCGCTGATCAATTTGTCCTTTTTCGCCGGGAACAACACGGGAAATCGCATCGACCAGCTGGTCTGAATCAATGGGTTTGGTAACATAACCGATGGCACTATACTGAAAAGCACGAATGGCAAATCTTTCGTAAGCCGTCACGAAGATGACATCAAATTTTTTCGGTCTGGAAATTTTATTGAGCATCTGAAAAACCAGGCCATCTCCCAGATTTATATCGAGAAAAGCTAGATCAGGTTTAATGTCCGGGTTGTTAAACATTTCAATTCCAGTGGCAACACTGTCCGCAGTGGCGATGATTTCTACATCGGGTCGATATCGACTCAGTAGGTTCTTCAGGTTTTTTATTCCATTGACTTCGTCTTCGACGATGACCGCTTTTATGGTTGTTGACATAAGTAGTATATTTTGAAATTCAGTTTTTAGTACACGGTGTATTGGCAATCTCCTGATGAAAGGTCAGGCTGGAAAGACAAATTTTCTCCAATTTTTTTCCTCCTGAAAGAAAAATTTTGCAGCCAAAAAAAAGAAATATAATAATAAGTTAATGTAAAATTAAATAAAAAGTGGATATTTAATAATATATCCTTCTTTTTCGTTTTATTATTTTTTTGATGCTAAATACGCGGTGGAATATGGCTAGATAGTGGTTGGTGAAAATTCGTTCTTTTAAAGGTTGATTTTTTATGGGTCAGTTCGCTGAATTTGATATCGTGTACCAGGCAGTCCAGCCAATCGTTCAGGTAAAATTGCCGCCATAATTTTTGTACATTGTCATCTTTAAATTCAGAAATTTCAGATAAAAACCGCTGCGCAAGTATTTTTTTCTCTTCCGGTTTTTTAACAATATTTTTAAAAAAGGTATAAATAGCCACGGTAAATGGCGTGAAGGTTTTTCCTCTCTTTAATTTACGCTGAAAGCTCGACAGCAGATAATTGACGGTACGCAGGTTATTGCAATCGTAGTGATCGATAATTTCAATCAGATCCAGTAGTACATTTTCGTCCTGATAGACAGATTTTGTAGCCGATTGCAGAGTAGATAGTAGTTTTTTAACTTTTTCGCCTTCACCGGTCGTTATATTCGAGAGTATTTCAAAAAAGTAAAATCCAAGCGCAAAAGAATTTTCCGTCTCCAGTTCTATGGTCGGATCCAGTCCCGAAATAGGCGCAAGTGCGGACAACTGATGGGTAGAAATCCCGTGGTAAAAATTATGTTTTGCCTCTATGTAAGCAGGAAGGTACAAAAATCTCGCATTGTACGATTCTTCCACAAAAAGACTTCCTAAACAAGCGATAATTTCGGTTACTTTGTTTTTGTTCACCGTGCGTACAAAAGAATCCATCAGATCACTCAACATTTCGATATAGCTGTATTTGCGATTGGGAAAGTTATAGTGATTGGTTCGGAATTTTTCGATGATCTGCTCCTGCTGTTCAATCCGGTCGTGGAGATTATCCGTCGTCAGTGCTTCTAGTTTAGCCAGCATAAAAGCCGCATTATTCCCTCCCGCTCTCAGTTGGTCTCTGTGCGCAATATTTTTGAGTGCCGTAACTATCTCGGATTTGGTGTCCTTATCACCGGTCGTAGAAGAAAAATGAAGTAGTCTTGACAGATGAACCAGTTCTGTTTCGAGGCTAAGGGTTTTTATGGCCTGCACCAGCGCTTCGCTTTTCTCTGAGAACAACATATCTACCTCGTGGCGGGATTCACAACATTCCAGTCTGAGTTGATATTGTAACGCGGCGACCAGTAAGCCCGTTTCATTGTGTTTTTTAGCGATATCAATGGCTTTCTGCAGTCGCTGCATGGCCATTGGGATAAGAAATTGTTCAATGAGTATATCTACTTCTTCTAAAAGAATACGAATCTGACTTCGAACTTTTCGCTTGGCGTGGTATGCTACCTGACTCCGCAGGATCAATTCAGCCAGTTGAACTTTGTAAACCTTTAAATTTTTAGAAATCAGGCTGTCCGAAAAATTTGCCTTTACCAGTTTCTCATCGTAATGATCCTGGCCATTTATATAATCAAACAGCTCCGTCAGGTGAGATTTGACGGAAGAAAAGTGAATTTTGAGAAACCGCTTTTCGGCGGCACTCATTTTTTTTATCAGGTAAAATAACTGTGCAGAAGGTGTCTTCATTCCAAATTAGTGTAGGGCTTTTGGCCATTTGTAAAATTTAATATAGGTCCTTTTCACGGACAATACCGTGAAAATTATGAAATCACTTCTTGTAAAGTGATAAACACTAATTTTTTGGGGATAACGTAAACGGATGGCTTTATATCAAATGGGACACACCAAATTTCCAGTCTTGTTAAGAAGGAAACTTAGCTGGTGACACCATCGACAGACATCCTCAAAAATCTGATAAAGTCAAATGAAACTCCCCGACACAAACCATCGGAGTATCGCTCAAAGCTAAAGACAGTTAGTAATGGTAAAACAATAACTTCCCGATTTATGGCTGGCCCTTTTGATTCAATATTTCGTTAAAAAGCCTCGCCGATGCTATGGCATCGTCTACGTTTTTTGCCTCATCTTGAACCAAAATTCCCTTGCCAAAATGAGGAACTTATTATTCGACCATTACTTAATTAAATTAAATCAAGTTTTTTTACCAGATTTGACTTATAGCTACGACCGATAGGAATCGTTTTTTCTCCTACATAAAGTAAGTTATTAAACAAATTAATGTTCTCAATTCGATTTATCGGAACGATATATTGCTTGTGAACCCTCATGAACTCCAGTTTTTCCAGTTTTTTCATGATGGAAACCAGCGATATTTTAGTCACAAATTTCTTTTTCTCCGTATGAATATTGCAGTAATTTCCATCGGATTTGATCCAGTAGATATCACTGTATTGTATACGATTCAAAACGTTGTTATTTCTAATATAAAAGCTCTCCGGATCGTTCTCTCCCGCCGCCGCTGTTTCTTTTTGCGGCCCGTTTATGGTCCTGACCGCCTGTTCCAGTGTACTCCGAAGCGTTAGTAAATCAAACGGTTTTACCAGATAAGCAAAAGGCTTGAGCGATTGGGCATCCTTAAAAGTAGAACGATCTCTGCTTTGCGTAATAAAGATAAATGGAATGTTTTGTTTCTCTAAAGATCTGGCCAGTTCAATACCATTTACCTGACCATTAATACCGATATCCATCAGCACTAAATCAGGCGTGTGTTTATCGATCGCAACGATTGCGTCCCTGGCGTTATCAACCTGGCCCGCAAACCCATAATTCAACTCTTTTATCAACATTTCAATCTCAAGCGCAAAAGACAGGTTATCCTCAACAAGCAAAACGGTAAAGGTAATCATGAAAAATAGAAGCTAAAAGGATTTTATACCTATTGTGTGAGTAGGTACAGACCGGTAGTAAAACCGATGAAATAAAAGAAATGTTTGGGTGATTATTCTCCTCCTCTGACGAATCAAAAAAAATCTGCGTCAGAATTGTTATCGCAAATATAGCAAATTAATTTAGAAACATCTGTCTATACATTTAATTTTTCCAATTGAGCAGATCCTATTTTGTTTGGTAAGCGAATAGAAAAGGTGGTTCCCTGGTCCGGATTACTGGAAGCGGCTAGTGTTCCGGACTGCATCTCAAGCATCTCCCGGCATAGCAACAATCCCATCCCAGTCCCTGCTTCGTTTTCGGTTCCCCTGGTGGAAATAACCTCTTCCTTGTCCGTCAGTACCTGATTCAGCTGGTCGGTGCTCATTCCGACGCCATGATCTTCGACGTACAGACTGACAAAATCGTCTTTTTCCTTATGATAAATTTTTACAATTCCTTTCCGGTGCGAAAACTTGATAGCATTGTGGATAATATTACGCAATAAACTATGAAGTGTCAGTCCATCCACGTATACCCGAAGGTCGTCAGGAATTTTTACGATTAATTCAATTTCTTTCTTAATTATCAACTTATCCAATCTGCCGAGAACGTCCTGGAGGATAGATTGTACGCTGACCGAATCGGGATGCAGCAGCAGGTCTCCCCGCTCCTTGAGTGCCCAGTTGAGTAAGTTGTCCAGTAACAGGCTCAGATCGTGGGCCGAATTTTCAATAAACTCAGCCAGATGCGGAATCCGCTCCACCTGCTTGCTGCGGATGAGATAGTTTATCTTTTGCTCAATGCCTTCGAAGGTTGAAACGTAGTCCTTCAAATCGTGTCCGATAATGGCGATCAGATGGTCTTTTGTTTTATTGATCTGTTCCATTTCACGATACTGCCGGGAGATCAGAATCTTATCGTCTTCGATTTTTTTAGTCCGGCTTTTTACTTTCATCTCCAGCTGCTGGTTGATTTGGTCCAGGCGGTATATGCGATAACGCGAAAGCGACACTCCCAGTACCAGAAATCCCAGTGCACAAAGACCAAAAAACAACCAGGTTTCCGTAAATGGTCTGAGTACTTCTACCTGTAACGAAGCATAATGGGTTTGGAGTTTGATCCCCGCGTGTACCATGATGTCTATCGTGTAGATTCCACCGGGCAGTCCACTGGTTCGGACGTAGCCATCATTCATCGGTTGCCAGACATCATGTATTCCTTTTATTTTATAAAAAAACTGGCTACTTTCGAGGCGATCATAATCCAGCAGGGCAAATTTTATGCTGGCCGACTGAACATCTCCTTCCAGAATAAGGGTTGCTCCGTCGTTGATCTTTTGCACGGGTAAATCGTACGTTTTATTATCGTTGCGCGTGACAGTAATATCCGTAATGGTAATGGGAGAGCTGGAATCTGTCTCCGGAAATTGTCTTATTTTTTTAGGATCAAAAGAGATGATCCCGTTGACCCCCCCCAGGTAAAGCGTCCCATCTGTATCCTGAAAGTGTGCGTACAAATTAAACTCATTGTTAGTAAGTCCATTCGTTTCAAAATACGTGATGATTTTTTTATTTTTTTTGTTAAAACACATTAGCCCTTTACTGCTCGGTAACCAGAGATCGTCGTTGACTCCTTCGTAAACTGCATAAACAATATCGTGTGAGAATCCCTGTTCGGTGGTATATTGGTAAACAACAGAGTCCTTTCCGGGATGCCATTCGAGCAGTCCTCCCCCACGGGTGGCAATCCAGTTCATACCTTCGTCGTCCTGATAGAGATATAAAAGATGATTGAAATCAAATTCGTGGTACGCTACTATTCCCTTCTGCCAATCGAGGACAAAAAGTCCATTCGCGGTAGAGATATGCAGTTGATCTCCTGCCTGGTTGAAGCTGTTGATGACTATATTTTTTAATTCATCAAATTCGTTGTACTGATCGTAGGCCACGATGGAATCGGTCACCGGATTGAGTGAATATAAGCCCTTGGTGGTTCCGATCAGAATTAATCCATCGGGAGCAGCTGTAAATACTTTAGAGATGAAGGAAGCATCCTCCTCCTCGTCAATGTTGAAAAGTATTTTCTCATGGGTATGCGCTGCGAGATTTATTTTCATCACAGATTCTCCGTACATACTGTTGTACAAATAGCCATTCCAGAGGATTCCCCCCTGAGAAAAATTTTGCCCTCCCTCTAATTTGTAGGGTTTAAAATCGCCTGTATTTTTATTAAGAGTAAAATAGCCGCTATACGTATTCGTAAAAAAGGTAGAATCCGTCAGTTTGAATAATTCCCGCATACTGATCTGGGCATTGTTCATATAAGGGACAAAACTGGACTTATTAAAATTCAGGTAGTTCAAACCGTTTATATCACTGGACCACATACCTCCATCTTTGTCTCCGACGAAAGCGATCCGGCTGTTTGCATTATCCAGCAGAGAAAATTGATTTAAGTCTTCATGCTCTATCATTTGTTCCTCCTCGTAAATAGATAGTCTGTTATCTGAACCTTCTTTCCATAATCGTCCCCGGGCATCAATTCCAAAGCGGTTGGAAATGGAAGAACCAGTCATTTTATTTTTTTCTTGAAATAATCCAATATGCCCCTCCGGACTTATTTTATAAAACTGTCTGGTATCGTATTCCATAAAGTAGACGGTCCCATCGTCTGAAGAAAAAACTTCTTTTATTCTGTCTGGGAATTCAACTTGATAGGACAATTGCAGCTTTGCGTTCAGTTTACGAATCTTACCCGGTTCTAAAATTAAAAACCCCGAATCAGACAAAGAATACAAAATCCCCTGTTCCTTCGGACCGAATGCAAGGGATACTTCCGTAAAGCGATCTGTGTAGCGATATACCTTTCCATTGCTAGTTGTTATCCATAATACGTAAGCTGAATCCTGCGAAATACAAATCACCTCTGACCATAAAAAAGGAGGTTGCTCCGTAAAAAATTCTTTTACCGAAATCACCTTATCCTGTTGCTGGTCAAGAATATCAATCGTCACCCTTTTCCAGTGCAGCACCTTATTTTCATAGTGTATATCACGACTGATAAACCAAATATTTCCGGCCTGGTCCTCCCGGATTTTATTTATGTTATCTGAATGCAGTTTATATTTACCCTGATTGTAAACTTTAAATTTCTGACCATCAAAACGGTCGACGCCGTAATCCGAACTTACCCAGATAAAATTCCGGCTATCCTGATAAATATCTTCTATGTACCGGGAAGCAAGCCCGTCATCGGTCGTATAGGTCTTGTGATAAAACAAATAGGTATCCGGCTGCGCGGGTAAAATTGCGGCAGTCAACAGAAATAAAAAAAACAGGTAAGAATATTTTATCATTTAATTTAAAAAGACGTTGAAAAAAATTTAAGTATTTTTACCAAAATACTTAATCTAAATGTCAGATCCAAAACGAGCAAACTTTAGCCCGACCAAAGAGTCTATCCACGAGATTATCTTTGAAGCGGATACTCCGGCTGGCAAGTTTTTCGATATTGTTTTAATGGTATTCATTGTAGCCAGTGTCATCGTGGTTATGCTGGAAAGTATCTCTGAGTTAAATACCAGGTATTCTAATATTTTTTTTATTTTAGAATGGGCATTTACGATCTTTTTTACCATTGAGTATCTGCTGCGGATTTACTGCGTTTACCGACCCAAAAAATACATGACCAGTTTTTTCGGTATTGTGGATTTACTGGCCATTCTGCCTACTTATCTGAGCCTGATTATTTCCGGCACTCATTATTTGCTGGTCATCCGGGCCTTACGTTTACTTCGTGTATTCAGGATATTCAAGTTAGCGAATTTTCTGAAAGAAAGTTCTACCATCATGAGTGCCCTAAGGGCCAGCCGCCCTAAAATTACTGTTTTTCTGTTTTTTATTATTCTTTTAGTCACCATTATTGGTTCTATTATGTACTTAATAGAAAGTGGCAATGATTCTTCTTTTACCAGTATTCCAAGAAGTATTTACTGGGCGGTCGTGACGTTGACCACGGTAGGCTACGGGGATATTGCACCCCAGACGGAACTGGGCCAGTTTTTAGCGGCCATCGTCATGATTATGGGTTATGCGGTCATCGCAGTTCCGACCGGAATTGTCTCCGCAGAAATGGTTTCTCAAAGCGATGAAGCCAACAAAGTACC
>CAKZUV010000094.1 GCA_937921555.1 uncultured Saprospiraceae bacterium | reverse complement strand
TTGACGATATTGAAGCGGGGAATATCCGAAGCGGGCATCGGGTCGGGGGGCGGAAGATTTTCTCTGAGGTGGTTGACTTGTTTGCCATTTTTCCAGAACCGGAAGCAAACGTGCGGACCGTTGGCCAGGCCCGTCTGACCGACGTAACCGATCGTCTGACCCTGCTTGACGTGCGTACCTACATTGACCCCCTTCTCAAAGCGGGACATGTGCAGGTATTGCGTCTGGTACACATCATCGTGTTTGATTTTAACAAAATTTCCGTTGCCTCTCGTCCGGCTTCGCTTGGTCACCAGTCCATCCGCTACGGCATAAATTGGCGTTCCGGTCGGGGCCGCATAATCGGTACCAAAATGAGGACGGGTCCGGCGGAGTACCGGATGAAAGCGGCGCAGGTTATACCGCGAACTGATCCGGCTGTATTTGACGGGCGCTTTCAGAAAAGCCTTTTCCATCGGGCGTGCTTCCAGATCATAATATCCGGCGTGTTTTTCATTTTTAAAATGAATGGCGTAATACTCGTTATCGACATTTTTGTAGTAAGCACCGAGAATTTTACCAATACCTACCGGCTGCCCGTCGATAGATCGTTCTTCGTAAACAAGCTTAAAGCGATCATCTTTTTGAATATGGTGGAAATCGATCGACCAGGCCAGGGCATCTTCCATGCTGGCGGCCAGTTCAAAACTCATTCCATTGTCAGTCATGGCATTCCATAAAGAGGATTGAATAATTCCGGCACCCGTTTTTACGGTGGTGCTGACGGGACGTTCAATCTTGTTAGCCGTTTTGTTTTGCAGGTCGAAAATTACATAACTGAACACGCTGGGCTCGTAAATAAAATACCGGGCAGCCTGGCTGGTATCTGTTGCTAGAATGGTGTACGGTCGGTCGGCACGCAGGCCACGGACATCAAAACTGTCTTTGGTGGCACGGGCCAGCTCGTCAATATCGGCAAATGGCACCTTGTGGCGCAGCAGAATATCGGCGAGAAACTCGTTGTCTTGAATGGTGTCACGGGTTACCTGAAACGTATCGAGTACAAAACCGTATTGGATGGTAGGTTGGGGTATAGGGAAGGCAGCAAGTTGTTGAACGTGTGCTTTGGAAGCTGTCTTATTCTTGCTGTTCAGATTAAGTAAAATAATACTAAAACCAACAATTGCTAGTCCTAGTATTACAATACTTATTCTAAAGTTGCTCTTTTTCTTCATGGTGTTCAAAAAGGCGAACACGTCTTCTCTTGATTTCACACTTTAAGGATTACGGCTAATTAAAGGGTTATAAACACTTGAAAATCTGTAAAATATACGATAAACTTGCGTAAAACGATCAACGCTGGGCAGGCTTATGTACGGTCATGGGATAATAATAATTAGATGTTGTGTAGCAGTCGTAATTTTCGCTTTAAAAGAGACGCAACAAAGATAATATTTAATTTCATAATTCGGCAATAAACTAAAGGTTTTAGCTAATTTTTACTGCGAAAGTCGCATTAGGCATTGAAATTCCTTAAATTTACAATTGAAATAAAAACCTAATATTATTGTGACATTTACACTAACCAAACTATCCACATTATAACAAATCCAAATTATGTTTAAAAAAGAAATTAAAAATTTACAGCCAGCTGCTTTGGTAGAGCGAACGATCCGGAACGGACAAGGCAAATTGAGCAGTTCGGGGGCCCTGGTGGTCAATACGGGTAAATTTACGGGCCGGTCGCCTAAAGATCGGTTTATCGTCGAGGATGATATCACTTCCCAGCGCGTAGATTGGGGAAATATCAACATTCCAATTGCCGCCGAAAGTTTTCACCAATTGTACGATAAGATGAAAACCTACGCTTCTCAGCTGGATGAAGTGTATGTCCGGGATGCCTATGCGTGTGCCAACCTGAATTACCGGCTCAACGTCCGGGTGTACAGTGAATATCCGTGGCAAAATATGTTTGTTTATAATATGTTTCTACGACTGACCGAAAAGGAACGTGCTGTTTTTACACCTGACTGGGAAGTATTTGCTTTTCCCGGCGTAACTGCCGATCCTAAAAAACACGGGACGAGACAGGAAAATTTTTCCATTATTAATTTTACCGAAAAGAAGATTATCATCGGAGGCACTGCCTACACCGGTGAAATAAAAAAAGGAATTTTTTCGGTGTTAAACTTTATTCTGCCCGTAGAAAAGAATGTATTGTCCATGCATTGTTCGGCCAATACGGGTGCCAGCGGGGACACGGCTTTGTTTTTCGGACTGTCCGGAACCGGAAAAACCACCTTGTCAAATGACCCGGAACGACGACTGATCGGAGACGACGAGCACGGCTGGTCCAAAGAATCGGTGTTTAATTTTGAGGGAGGCTGCTACGCCAAGACCATTGATCTTTCTCCCACCAAGGAACCACAAATTTATGCCGCCATTAAATTTGGTGCCTTGCTGGAAAATATTGGTTTTAAAGAAGATGGCTGTACGGCTGATTACACGGATACTTCCATCACGCAGAATACCAGAGTAAGCTATCCGATCTATCATATTGATAATATCATGTTTAAATCCCGGGGAGATCTCCCGGAAAATATCTTCTTTTTAACCTGCGATGCATTCGGTGTTTTACCTCCGATCAGTAAATTGACTCCCGATCAGGCGATGTACCATTTTATGAGTGGATATACTGCCAAAATTGCCGGAACGGAAGAGGGAATCAACGAACCACAGGTAACCTTTTCTGCCTGTTTTGGCGCTCCGTTTCTCCCATTACATCCGGCGGAATACGCCGAGTTGCTAGGCGATAAAATTGAAAAAGGAAGTCGTCGTGGTGATGGTGAGATCAATGTCTGGCTGGTCAATACGGGCTGGACGGGTGGCAAGTACGGTGATGGAAACCGGATAGAATTGTCTTATACCAGAGCGATGATTAAGGCCGCTCTGACAGGTGATTTGAATAAAGTGGCGTATCACCGGCATCCGGTCTTTCAGCTGGATATTCCAAAATCCTGTCCCGATGTACCCAATGCGGTTTTAAATCCACGGGACACCTGGCGCAACGAGCAGGAGTACGATCAGGTAGCCAATGATCTGGCGCAACGTTTCGAAGAGAATTTTAAGAAATACAGTGACAAGACCTCAAAAATGATTATCGCGGCGGGACCGAAAGTGGTAACGAGTTAGTCACAAACTATCAGATTTTATAAAATAGCTGCTCCGGATAATCGGGGTGGCTATTTTTGTTTGGATTTTAGAGATGAACGATTTGTTAGAAAGGGGTTGGTTATGAAAAAATCAGTCCCTAAAATGAGCATAAGTTGTCACATCAAAAACGTTCAATTTTTTTTGCAATATGCCATTATGAATGCTTCATTATCTAATCCCCTGTCCTCTCCATCCTCTCCACCTTCACCATTACCGCCTCCAGCAACTCCTGCTTATAACCAATCATCCGTTTCATCAACCCCTTATCCGACGTCCCCAGAATCTGTGCTGCCAGCAGTCCCGCATTTTTTGCACCATCCAGTGCTACCGTCGCAACGGGAACCCCGCCTGGCATCTGTAAAATAGACAATACCGAATCCCAGCCATCAATCGAGTTACGGGATTTGATCGGAACCCCAATCACTGGCAGCGGAGAAAGCGAAGCCACCATGCCCGGTAAATGTGCCGCACCACCAGCACCGGCAACCACGACTTTGATACCTCGTTTGTGCGCCTTTTCGGCAAATTTAAAGAGTCGTTTGGGGGTACGATGAGCAGAAACAACCGTCATCTCAAAAGGTACTTTCAGTTGGGTAAGGATATCTGCGGCTTGCTGCATCACGGGTAAATCCGAATCGGAACCCATAATAATACTGACGAGTGGAGTGGGGGAACTAGCTTTCTTTTTGGACATGACTAACGATTTTCAGGGTTTTTTTAATGGTTCTGACTTTTTCGATGGCCGTCGCAACGTCATCGGCCAGCGCCGTGGCGTGACCCATTTTCCGAAAAGGCCGGGTTTCTGTTTTTCCGTAAAGGTGTAAATGACAATCCTCCAGCGCAAGGCAATTTTCCAGGCCTTCGTAGGCTACCGGCCCGGTGTGACCGTCCGCTCCCAGGAGGTTAATCATTGCCGCGGCCTGCCGTTCGGTGGTATCGCCAAGTGGCCAGTTGAGGATCGCGCGCAGGTGTTGCTCAAACTGCGAAGTAACGCAACTGTCAATGGTGTGGTGTCCACTGTTATGTGGGCGCGGTGCCACTTCGTTGATCAGCCATTCGCCGTCTTTGGTAAGAAAAAATTCTACGGCCAGTAAGCCACAAAGTTGATACGATTCAATTACTTGTTTGGCCAGTTGGGTGACTTTGATCGATTGCGCCGGCGTCAGGGCGGCAGGACAAAACAAGAGTTCTACCAGATTGGCGGTTGGATGAAACTGCATTTCCACCGGTTCGAAGGACTGACAATCGCCGTCCGCATTACGGGCTACGACTACTGCAATTTCTTTGTCAATCGGAACGAGTGGTTCGATTACACAACCACCGGGCAGGCACTGATCCAGCATCGCCGCATCTTTGATGATCATGACCCCTTTGCCGTCGTAACCGGCTTCGCGGGATTTCTGGACAAAAGGATAGGTTACCTCTTTCCGGTCAACCGCTGCTTTTAAATCCGCTGAATTTTTATATAATTTAAAAGGCGCCGTAGGCAATTTATTATTTTTGTAAAATTCTTTTTGTAATCCTTTATCTTTGATCACCTCCAGAATGTCGGGATCGGGATGGATGATCTTGCCTGTTTTTTTCAACGTTTTCAGTGCGGCCGTATTGACATGTTCTATTTCGACTGTCAGAATATCTGCCTGTTGACCAAAAGCCACCACGTCATCGTAATTCTTAAAATCTCCGGTAAAAAAACGGGTACTGACGGGACCACCCGGATAATCGGGCGATTGATCCAGCATGTGAATGGGGAGGTCCCACGGGTGCGCCGCGAGGGCCAGCATTTTTCCTAACTGACCGCCACCGAGTATTCCCACTACGGGTAAAGTCTTGCTCATTATTTTGATAGAATTTTTTACGCTGCGAAATTACGTAAAACAGATTGGTCTGGCCTTATAAATTTTGTGAAAATCTGCCAGTGCTGAAAACAATCTGCACATCCGACAAGCTGCGCATCAAAATCGTTGAATCGTTGAATCGTTTACAGCTATCTAATAAATGCGATATACCGAAAATCCATAAATCCGCACATCAAAAAAAGCCCCCCATTGCCGAAGCAACGAGAGGCCGTCCCAAAAACTGATTTTAAATAACTTAAAACAGCTTTTGTTTAACACACAATCACCTAAATCTTAAGTTTCTAAAAAACTATTTTCTTATTTGTATTCTTTGTAAGTTTGATATCTTGTAATATCGGCTGCTCGGGAGAAAGCTAAAGGGAGGATGTAAATCTATGACTATAAAAATCGTGGTGGCTGTTTCCTAAGCCTTTTTGTAAGTTGTAATTTTGGTTGTAAAAAATTGTAGTGGCTGTTTCCTAAGCCTTTTTTTATGTTGTAAGTATGTTCGTTTGATGATTCAAATTTAAGGCAATCCAAGGTTGAAATACATACCCTATTAACGGTAATATAAATATGATTTTTTTCATGTTTTGTAAATTTATGATTTAAAGCTGATTATAAATGTGAAAAATGGAGGTGTTTTAAGATGGTGATTGGTTTAATTACAACAATCTTACTTTTTTGAAAGAATATTCTTTGAAAAGTCGAAAAATTACTTATGGAGTCCTTCAAGTTCGCGTTGTAAATTAGCCCTCGCTTGACCTTCCCGGGGCTGAAAGGCGGAGGAATAGTATATGACAGGTCTTTCTAAAAAATGTTGCAGTACCTTTTTGCGTCCCGGCCGGTAGAGCAAATCGGGATAAATCCGGTATTCCTGACGGATTGCCTGAACGTACTGATCGTATAAATCGGGTGCAGCCGCGAGCACCGCCAGGTCTGCATCCAGAAAAGCATATTGCTCCTTCGTGTCCAGCAGCGGCTCGTGCCGCGCCGTACTTTCAATAATCGTCCTGATAACAGCGACCTGATTGTCGGGCAAAAAAGGCGTTAAAATCTTTTCGGCGAAGGCCGCACTCTGCCGTTCATTATCCTTGCGGACTACCTTATATATATAGTCATGAAAGAAAGTCGTCCAGTATAAAATAGTCCGGTCGAGGTCTCCGGATTCGTTTTGGTCGAGAATTTCGGTGATCGAGTAGAGGTGGCTGAGGTTGTGGTAAGAACGGGCAGGTAGATTGTGTGCGTTAAAGATTTTTTGCCAGATCTGTTGGACCTCCGCAGTCGTAAACCGTTGATTATTAGTAATTTTTAAAAATTTTTCTTTCAGTGTCACCACCCAGCTATCGGTAGTTTTTGCGGGAGAAATGGACAACTGAATGGGTAATTTATTCATATTATAAAAATAAAAATTAATCATTATTGCGTCTAAAATAACAAAAACCGGGAACCAAAGATAAGGTTTTGCGTAAGCTAATCCGAATCCTTCTATTTCCCTATATTGTTTGGATTCGAAAAGTCCGGACCATTTCCATGACTCGTAAAAAAGACCGCAAGATGAAGTTACAAGAAGTAACCCAGTTGATTCAAAATTACCATTATTCCGATACGGATTACCTTGATTTGAGTAATCTGGGATTAACGGCAATCCCCCATGAAGTATTCGATCTCCCAAATTTGAGAGTACTGGATTTGTCAAATAACCTGATCGGAACGTTGCCCGATAATATTGAAAAGCTGAAAGAACTGGGTGTTTTAAAATTGAAGAATAACCAATTGTCCACGCTGCCTGATACCCTCAGTAAGTTGCAGGAACTCTACCAACTGGACCTGGAAGACAACCGAATAACGGACTTTCCGCCTGTTATTGCAAATCTGTTAAGTCTCCAGTCACTCAACTTAAATCACAACCAAATTTCGGAACTACCCGATTTTAAAGGTCGTCTCAAAAAGCTGGCTTCTATTTCTTTTTATAAGAATAATTTTTCCGAATTTCCGGAAAGTTTGCTGGAACTTCAAAATCTGAAATCTCTCGATCTGGGAGGCAACAAACTGTCCATCATTCCTGATTTTACGGGCGCGCTGCTTCAGCTTTGTGAAGTATCTATAAGCAATAATCAGTTGACTATGGTTCCCGGAGCACTGTCCGGATTGGCCAATCTGGCATCGCTGGATTTAAGACATAACCAGATCACCGGAATTCCCGATTTTATTGCTAAGTTCAAGAAGATTTTCCGGCTGGATTTAAAAAATGACGACTGGTATTATAACTGTGTCAATCTCTACGGCAATCCCATTCCAAAAGAACTGTCGGTGGCTACCAACGACCGTATTACCATGGTACGGGCCGTGATGGAATAAAAATTAATAATCAAACCTCGGTTTTCTTAAATTGCTTATAAACAGTCATCCTGTTTATAAGCAATTTTTTATTTAATCACGACAGAATCGTAAGCGCTTAAGTGATGGCACTGGCTTAAAGGGACGCTACGAAACGCTATCTCCCATGCCAAAAATCTTACAGAATTTTGTGGAAAACAACAGCGGAATGACCTACAACGAGGACTTAAACTAGCAACGGTTGGTTTATGGAAATGTAATTTCCCCGTTTTTTCCTAACTTTCCATTTTATTTATTCAACGTTATTCCAGGGAGGAAAAGCAATTTAAAACTTAACGACATGACCAGGATCAACCGTGTAATCCTCATCGTTCTTGACAGTGTAGGCATCGGAGAACTTCCCGACGCCGCCACCTATAATGACACGGGCAGTAACACGCTGGGCAATATTGCCAGATTACACAAAGGGTTTTCAATTCCCAATCTAGTCGCTATGGGTTTGGGAAATATTGATCCGGACAATGATATTCCAACCACTCCAAATCCATCTGCAGTCTACGGAAAAGCCAATGAACAATCTGCCGGAAAAGACACGACCACCGGACATTGGGAAATTTCAGGATTAATTTTAGAAAAACCTTTTCCAACTTTTCCTGATGGATTTCCGGCTGAATTTATTGCTGAATTTGAAGAAAAAATTGGTCATCAAATCATTGGAAATAAAACCGCCTCCGGTACCACCATTATCAACGAGCTAGGAGACGAACACGTAAAAAACCAGCGTCCGATTGTCTACACTTCTGCGGACAGTGTTTTTCAGATTGCGATGCACGAGGATATTTTTCCCATTGATCAGCAGTATGAAATTTGTGAAATCGCCAGGGAGATGCTTTCCGGAGATCTGGAAGTAGGACGTGTCATCGCCCGGCCATTTGTCGGATTCAACGGAAATTACAGCCGGACTAGTCGCCGGAAAGATTTTGCCGTTTTACCACCCGATAATATATTAGATGCCATCAAAGGACAAGGTAAAGAAGTGCACGCCATTGGAAAAATAGTAGACATCTTTGCGGGAAAAGGAATTACCAGTTATGTGAAAACAGCGGATAACCAGGAAGGAATCAATCAAACAATCCAGGCTATTAAAAATGAAAAGAACGGTTTGATTTTTACAAATCTGGTAGATTTTGATATGCTCTTCGGACACCGGAGGGATGTTCCTGGTTACGCTAAATCACTCATGGAATTTGACGCAAGATTACCAGAAATTACCGCCGCGTTGCGTCCCGGTGATTTGCTGATTATTACCGCCGACCACGGCAACGATCCTTCCGCTCCCGGCACTGACCATACCAGAGAATACATTCCGATACTCAATTTTTCACCATCCATCTCCAAAGGAAAAAATATGGGTGTTAGAAATTCTTTCGCAGACATCGCCGCCACCATTGCCGAAGCGTTAGACGTCCCACTAAAAACACCCGGCGTTTCTTTCTTTCAGGAATTACAATTCAAATAAAAAAATGATGGAATTTTACCCCAACCCCGAAGGGGAGCTTCCATCATTTTTTTACCTTGCTATTTTGACAAAGTATTTTGTGGTAAACGATTAAACACTTAAACATTTCAACCGCAAAGCGATTCAACAATTCAACCGCGAAGCGACTCAACCGCGAAGCGCTTCAACAAACCTACCCTTCCCCCATCACCGGCGTAATCACAATATTCCGGTATTCCACCGGAGAATGATCACCCTGCAACATAATTGGGCCCGGTTCACCTTCGTTGCTGTCCAGCGCACCGCCCGTAATTCCTGGGATCGTCTGATCGGAAATAATTGTTTTTCCGTTGGCCACCACCGTTACCCGGTTGCCGATCAGCGTAATATCGAACGCCTGCCATTCACCGGGAGCTTTGGCCATCATCTGATTGGGTTCCAGGAAACCATAAATTCCTCCAAATTTGATATCGGAAGGAGCAGCTCCCTGATTATCTGCCACCTGAACCTCGTATCTGCCACGCAGATAAACGCCACTATTTCCCGCTTTCGGATAACGAAATTCGACGTGCAGTTTAAAGTCGGTGAATTTTTGTTCGGTGACTAAATTTGCTCCTGAAGTTTTACTGGTTAAAATACCGTTTTCGACCATCCATTGATTTTTGCCCGTTGCGGTCCAGCCGGTAAGGTCCTGTCTGTTGAACAGTTTTGTGGGAGCTCCCCAAATTGGGTTTTCGTGGTAAGGCATTTCGGGTTGGCGTACCCCCGTCCAGTTATAAACTTTACCATCAGCGTAAACCATCTTCCCTTCGAGTCTTCCGTCGATCATTGCACCTTTAAATTCCATTTTTCCCGTTTCTGCTTCCCATTGTACGGGAATACTAAAGTTGAAATGATTACCTCGTTGCTCAATGTGCGCTACTGGACGGGCACTGCCAAAAGCGTATACAAATCGCCCTGTGAGGGTCTGATGGCCGGATTTCCGAACTTCCAGCCAGGAAGGTAATTTGATACCATCCTTTTCTATTTTTAAATCCCAGCGCCCTGTTAACTGGCTGTTTTTCTGGGCAAATACAGGGGCTATTGAAAACGATAGCGTAATGAAAAGAAACAGTAGACGAGATGAAATTTGCATTGTATTTATTTTTTTTACCATTACTAAGTACGGTAAATTTAAGAAAGTTTAATCAATTAGAATTCTCCGAGGCGCTGCCTCGGATGAACACGCCTGCCCGCCGTGCCTGCTGCAGGAAATCCAGCAAAGGCAGGTTAGCGGGCCTGATTAACTAATGAGCCTGCTCTAAAAACCAGGAAAACGGAAATTCTTAATCATATTTAATAAAAACAAACTATATATTGCGTACGCGATAAAAGATATACACGTTAAAGAATCTCTGCGTTCTCTGCTCCTCTGCGCGA
>CAKZUV010000093.1 GCA_937921555.1 uncultured Saprospiraceae bacterium | reverse complement strand
TGTCCCTTCTCACACCAGTCAAAATCATTGGAATAGTATTGTCTGACAACCGGATCCAGGATTAAAATAGCGCCGTGTACATCGGACGAATCAAGGATGATTTGAAATGCGGGCGTTACTTTTTTTTGGTAGGATTCCTCCTGAACTACCGGAGTGGCGATTTTTTCATTTACACAAGAAAAGAAAAATAAAAACAGGAAAAAAAGCGGATAACTTTTCATCGGGTTATAAAATTATTTATTTTCAGCCATCGGGTTACTAATAAAATACTCAAGGTTTCTAACAACATGCTTGGGGTGATATGTTTCGGCCAAATTAAATCTTAAAATTACCGTATCCTGAATTTCATTATTTACAATTCTCAATACCTCTTTTTCTCTGTCTAAATACGAATATTTATATTTACTGATTGTTTTATTAAATAGAGAAATGTCAAATGGAACCTGCAGCAGCGAATCTTTCAGAATATCATTGCTGTGAAAATCTTTTTTATTTTTAATTCTAAAGGTATCTATATGGTAAACGTATCCCTTTGCCACCACGTCGGAAAAATGTTCTCCATAAACCTGATAATACATTCTGGAATTAGCAGATTTTTCTATTAGACTATAATAATTACATCCGGCAGGCAGTGTATCGCATCCTTCTTTTATCACTTTACGAATCGAAACATCAAAAACATCATCAAAGGGATCGTAAGTCGGTTCATCCTTACAAGCAATTTGTAAAAACATCAATATAACCAGCATCAAAAAAGGCGATCTATTCATACCAACATGAAATTCCGTTATCAAGCTCAATTCAAAATTGAACATTCAATATCCAACATACAATATTCAACATCCCCCTACTCCACTGTTACCTCCAGACTCGACACGTCACTCACTACGAAAAAACCCTGAGGATTTTCGGTGGCCTCTGAAGAAAAAATATTGGTCGGTACATTGGCCGGTGGCTCTGCAAATAACGCAGCGTCTCCCAAAGTTAGTTGAATACGGGCACGTTCCAGATACGTAAATGCCTCAGGAGACAAGGAATAAATTTCTACCCGAATATTATCGCCCAGAACAAACGGTGGTGCGTCGTCGTCATCCACAATCGGATTGATGGCCTCGCGGATCGGGGTAATAAAAATCAACCCATCCACTTCTGCTCCCGCCGACGGTCCCGCGTCGTAAGCAATGTTAATTTCCTGTGGTTTATTAAGAAAAAGACCATTTTTATAGGCTTTGATCCAGTAAGTATCGCCCAGTCCGGGCTGATCGCGACCAAAAAACTGAGCGTAATATCCTTCGGGTTCTCCCAACGATTCTTCCCGGAATTCGTAGGTAATAGAATCAACGGGGACCGTTGGACTCAGTCTCGAAGCAGCAGAATAGGTTTTGCCATCCAGTGAAATCGACAAGGCATAATTTTTACCAATCTCCCCAAAACGTTCGCCCGGTTCGGGGGTCCAGATATAATCGCCGCTGTTGTCTGATTCTATAAACTCAAAGCTGCGACCATCTTCGTCCGTCACCGTAATTTCAGCTCCGCTAACCACGGGTACAAACTGGTTACTAAAATAAGGAGCTGTGGTCCGTAGCTTAATCACCTGTGGAACTGTATCCGTATTGATCCAAGCGTCCACGACCATTTCTACCGGACCTTCTTCCAAGTCCAGATCGACCACATCTTCACAAGCGGTAAAGAAAATCGAAAACAATAGTAATAAAAATGCAATATTTTTCATGTCGTTGTTTATTTTTTAAATGAAGCTCCCCGAGGCAAGCCGTCGGGGTATCGCTCAAAGCTAAATACCGTTAATCGGTAAATTAGTTAATCAGTCTCGCTAACGTGTCAATCCGAGGCAAAGGCTCGGAGAATTCTTATTGGTTAAACTTAAAATTCCAGGAGACACTCGGGATAAAGTTTCCTACAACCGAAAAGCGTATGGCTTCGGTACTAACGGGAAGATTTACCTGTGGACGGTTCTGATCCTGACGGAAGAAAATGGTAAAAGGATTTCTCCGGTTGTAAACATTATACACACCAAAAACCCATTCACTTTTAAAGCGTTTTCCCGGTTTGTCTTTTGGTTTTAAAGTGGCCGCCAGGTCCAGCCGGTGATAGGCGGGAATCCGGACGTTGTTCCGTGATTCCAGAGAATTGTAAGGTACTACGTATCCCTGTTGTTCAATTCTGCTCGTCGGAAAAGTGGCGGGCGTTCCGCTGTTTAACACAAAATTAGCCGACAAGGTCCAGCGTTTTCCTGCTTCGTAAAATCCGGTAATACTTAAACTATGCGGCTGATCAAAACGCGACGGAAACCATTCCGAACGATTGATGCCATCAACCCGGCGCTCCGTCCGACTAAAGGTATAACTCAACCATCCGGTAAATTTCCCTTTCTTCTTTTCTGCGTATAATTCTATTCCGTAAGCTCGTCCGGCACCGTTGACCAGTTCTCCTTCGAGAAATTGATTTAAAAATAAATTAGCCCCTTCAATGTATTCGGTCAGATTCCGGTAGTCTTTATAATAGACCTCAACGGAAGTTTCGTAAGCATTGTTTTTTATATTTTTAAATAATCCCAAAGCAATCTGATCGGCTACCTGTGGTTCAATATTATTGGTCGAAGGCGTCCAGACATCCACCGGAGTGGAAGCCGTACTATTGGAAATCAAATGCAGATACTGCGCCGTCCGGTTGTAGCCGAGTTTCAGGGAAGTTTTCTGGTCAAGTTGAAATTTAACGGATAGCCTTGGTTCCAGATTGCTGTACGTTTGAATGGATTCACCACTTTCAAAAGTTTCTACGGCGACGGGCGTTTTTCGTTCACCGGGACCATTTTCCTCAAATATAAATTTAGTCCCTTCTCCCAGATAATTGAAATGAGAAAAACGCAATCCATAGTTGAGCGAAAAACGGTCATTTACGGTTTGTTCGTTTTCCAGGTAGATGCTGTTTTCCCAGGCGAATTTTTTATCCAGACTGATATCCGTAGATTCTCCTTCGCTGACACCGACCGCATTTCCAGGTTCGAAAGTATAGAAGATAGACTGTCCGCCAAATGTGAGGAGATTATCAGGATTTAGATAAAATGACAACTCCGGTTTGAAAGCATAATTCAGAATATTGGCATTCCAGTCAAATCTGTTTTCTTCCTCACCACCAAAAGCCAGTTCGTAATCATATTTACTGCGATAGACGGTAATATTCGAAAACAAGCGATCACTGAACAGATGATTCCAGCGGAAAGACAAGGTGGTATTTCCCCAGTTAAAACCAGCATCACTCCCGAACCGGAAATTATCCCGGCCAAAATAACCAGACAGAAATATCCGGTTTCGCGCGTTGATATTATAGTTGGTTTTCAACGTCAAATCGTAAAAATTCAACGCCGTATCCGACAAGTCATCATTCAAAAAAGGTTTGGACAATACATCAATATAAGACCGGCGTCCTGCGATGATAAAGCTTCCCTTATCTTTTACGATGGGCGCCTCGACCGACAAACGGGAAAAAATAAATCCTATTCCTCCATTTACCGTCAATTGCTTGTTATTTCCCTCCTTCATCCGTACGTCCAGAATAGAAGACAACCGCCCTCCGTACCGTGCGGGGATTCCACCTTTATACAATTTTACGTCCTTGACCGCATCGGGATTGAATACAGAAAAGAAACCGAATAAGTGCGAAGAGTTGTATACGGGAGATTCGTCCAGCAAGACTAAATTCTGGTCAATACTTCCACCTCTTACATTAAAACCGGTTGCGCCCTCTCCCACCGTGGTGACCCCTGGCAACAACTGAATACTACGAATCACATCCACTTCTCCGAGCAATGCCGGCATTTTCTGAATGGTCGCCATTCCCAGTTTTTGGGTAGAAATTTCCGTATTGGTAACGTTCTGATCTTCGCGTTCAGCAACGACCACAATCTCTTCGATGGCAGCGGATTCTTCGATCATTTCCAGGTCCAGTTTTTTATTACCGTTCAGTTCAACGGTCAGTACCAACTTATCAAACCCCAGATAACTGGCTTCCAGCGAATAAGTCCCTCCGGGAACAGAAATCGAATAGAATCCATAAACATTAGTGGTGGCGCCTTTGCTTATTTCTTTCAAAAAAACCGTGGCTCCAATCAAGGTTTCACCGTTGGAGGCGTCTTTTACGTAACCAGAAAGGGTGACGTTATCCTGTGACAGAAGCGGAGTAGAAAAAAATATTCCGAGAATAAAAAAAAGAAAAATATTGGAAAAGGAAGGAGTAAACTTGAATTGCATAAATTTATTTTGGTGATGTTAACTGGTTAAAAACAAAGATAGTCCTACTTTTGTTTTGATAACTTGTTTTTTAAATCCTCAGCTTTTTGTCTTCCTGCTTTATATTCAGGATCTAAACCTATTGCTTTGTTCAAATATTCAAGAGCTTGCTTTCTATTTTTTCTACCTTGGTGTTGATTTGCCCAAGCCCAATACGTAAAACTCATTATTTTCCAATCAGCATATTCACTGTTTTCGGCTTGTTTATCAATAATTGATTGCATATCCCTTTTAGCAAATTTTCTTTTTTTGAAACAAAACCACGGAAGATTTTCTGCAATACTTCCTCTTAAAAATTCTGGTAAATAGCTCACATCTGAATATTTATTTACTGCATCTTCAAGTAAATCAAAAGCCTGTCCCACCAATTTTAATTTCCTTTTTTCTGCTCCGACCAGTGAAAGAGAAGAGGCCCTATAAGATGCAACAAAAAGCTTTTCCTCTTGGTTAAGAGATTCCTGATTAAATAACTCACTCAATATATCAAAGCTCTTTTGAGCATATCCAGTATATTGTGATTTAGGCACAGATGATAAGTTTAAAGCTGTTTCGTGATAAATAATTCCAAGCTTTAACTTGTTAAGTTCGCTTGGATCTTGGTCATATAGCGTTTCAACTTCTTTGAGTTTTATTTTTATTGCGGCAGTATCAATAAGTTCCATTAATCCATCTAATTGATGTTCAATATCTTTTACTTTATGAAAATCTAATTGCTGTGCAGTCAAATTGTTTGTCAATACCATTGCCGTTAAAATTATAGATATAATTATGCACTTCATCTTTCTATTTTTTAATGAGTCACAAAGGTATTGGACTTTTGACAAATCCTGTTGCATAGATGTAGATTACATCAAGTTTCATGACTTGCTTTATTGCTGTTATTTATAATTTATAATCACTTCTTTTTCTGTCTTTTCCTCTTTTTCTTCTTTTTTAAGACAGGATATT
>CAKZUV010000092.1 GCA_937921555.1 uncultured Saprospiraceae bacterium | reverse complement strand
CCCAACCGATATCTACGACGAAGCAGGAGCCTTAGCTGGCTCTATAACGCTCAACGCAGATGGTTCGTATGACTTTACACCTGAAACAGATTATACCGGAGAAGTACCCGTAGAATATGTAGTCGTCGATGACAATGGTAATCCAGCAACAGACGCAGCCACTTTAAGTATTGAAGTGATGCCAGTTGATGATCCGGCACAGAACGATCCACCAGTAGCAAACGATGATACAAATACAACAGAAATCGATACAGATGTATCTGGAAATGTTATTGATCCTAATGACTCTGATCCCGAAGGTGATGCCTTAACGGTAACTTCAGCATTGGCAGATACAGATGGAGACGGTATAGTAGATGAACCATTAACCTTATCCTTGCCAACGCCAATTTACGGAACAGATGAAGATGGAAATACTGTATTAGCAGGTACGATAACCCTGCATGCCAGTGGAACTTATTCCTTTGATCCGGAACCAACTTTCACCGGCGAGGTACCCGTTGATTACACCATCAGTGATGGTAATGGCGGAACAGATGATGCCACGTTAACCATTGGAGTTGAACCAGACAATGGCAATGCTACTTACGCAAATGACGATACCAACTCAGGTGACCAGGGAGTTGATCAATCTGGCAATCTGCTCACTAATGACAATGACCCGGAGGGAGACGATCAGGATGTACAAAGCATTTTGGTAGATACCGATGGCGATGGAATTTCTGAAACAATAACACCGGTAGCCGGAACACCAGTAGATGTTTATCAGGACGGTGTTTTAATTGGAACCATTACTGTTTCATCAACCGCCGGAACCTATGACTGGAATCCGGAAGATGATTTTGTTGGAACCGCAGTGATTCCTTACACGACTACGGATGGTGCTGATACGGATAACGCAACGTTATACCTGACTACTTTCCCAGTCAATGATACCGTAGCCGAAGATGACTTTACCAATACACCGTTTGATACACCTGTAACAATTGATGTAACAACCAATGATACAGACGAAGAAGGCGATACACCAACCACCAGCTTAGATGATACCAATGGAGGTATGGACCCACTGGAAGGAACGGTAACGCTTAATCCAAATGGCACGTTTACATTTGATCCGGCACCTGGATTTACAGGAGAAACATCATTTCAATATTCAACTTGTGATGATGGAACACCGATGGCTTGTGATACTGCTACCGTTTATCTGGAAGTATTCCCTGAGGTAAATCCTGAGAACACACTTGTGATTGCTAATCCGGATGTCAACACCGTTGAATCTGGTCAGACAGGTACGGGGAATGTTATGTCCAATGATTTGGATCCTGATGCGTTAAACCCTGCCGTTACCACCACCCTCGCTGCTCAGACAGTTCCGGGTGTGGATGAAGATGGCAATCCGGTTGCTGATGCAGGTACCTTGACGCTGAATGCAGATGGTTCGTATTCATTTACACCAACTGGAAATTTCACCGGTACTGTAACACAGCCTTACACTATTTGTAATGCGGAAGCACCAGCTGTTTGTGATGATACAGAATTGATTATTGATGTTCTTCCTGACAATGGTAATACTACCTTTGCCAATGATGATGCAGAAGTAACCGATGCTGGAGTAACGGTCACTAATAACGTTTCCAGCAATGATACCGATAGTGAAATGGATACACAAGCGATTACTGGTTTCTTAGTAGATGCTGATGGAGATGGAGCAGGAGATACTCCTGGAACCGTAGGAACACCAACGACGGTAGGAGGTACCAACGACATGGGTGTCTTTGTTGCCAACGCGGGTGAAATGACTTTAAACAGTGATGGTTCGTACTCCTTCACACCAGCTCCTGGATTTGTCGGAAACGTCAATGTACCATATACTACTTGTGATGATGATGCGACCAATATGGCCTGCGAAGATGCGACCCTTGTGATCTCTGTTTTAGATGTAAAACGAGATTATGGTGACGCACCGGTTACGTATCCGGCAGTATGGCACCGTGCGGTAACCGATAGCAATGATGACAATCTGCTGGATGGTGCAACCGACGTTTGGTTGGGAACCAGCACCAGTTTTGAAGCAGCTCAGCAAAGTAGTCCGACCAGTGATGGGGATCAATTTGATGATGCGATTACCTTCGGAGCAGGAGCAGGACAATTCCCGCTGCTCGCCGAAGCAGGTACTAGCTACGACGTTGATATCACCGTAAATTCTGCACAAGCTGATCTTGTATATTACGGAATGTGGATTGACTGGGATGAGGATGGTGTCTATGATGACTTCCATACTGGTTCGCAAGTAACTGCTAGTCCCGCTATTGCTACCGTAACGATTACGGCACCAGCTAGTGTTGGAAATAGTGTCAACGTTAGATTACGGGCAGACGATGATCCTTTTGTCGCTACTGATTTTGCCGGTGGAAAGACCAATGGAGAGGTGGAAGATTTCCAGGCACTCGTAGTACTTCCGGTAACCTTGACTCATTTTTCTGGTCGGGCAAGTGGTTGTAACACAGAGTTGAGATGGCACGCTGAAACAGAAGAGAACTTCGCTAACTACGAAATTGAACGTAGTGGTGATGGACGATTGTTCAGCAAGGTTGAAACGATCAAAGGAACTGGTAATACTTCTTCAGGCATCTGGTATACTTATACAGATAAGACAGCCAGCCAGTTTAATTACTACCGTCTGAAAATGGTAGACCTGGATGGCAGCTTTGAGTACTCTAAGATCATCAACGTGAATACGGATTGTACAACTGATTATAAAATAGAATTATATCCTAATCCAACCAGCAGCAACCTGGGCGTGATCAACATAAAATTCTATTCTAACTCAGATGAAGCTCAAATGCAAGTAGTGGATATGCAGGGAAGAACGGTCAGACGACTTAGCGTTGGTACCGTACGAGACGACCTCAATTCAGTACAGCTTGATATTACTGATTTACCGACTGGTTCTTACCACCTGAATATTTTAGGAGGTGGAAAAAGTAACACTAAAACTTTTATTATCGCTAACGAATAATAAGGTTAGGAAAATTTGAACGAAATAAGCCATTCCGAATTAATTTTTGGGATGGCTTTTTTTATTCCTTAGTTTTTAATCGAAAACCTACGCCGTGAATATTTTCAATCTTTAAAGATTCATCTTGTTTGAGGTATTTACGAAGTCTTGAGATAAACACGTCCAGACTTCGCCCTAAAAAATAATCATCTTCGCCCCATACTTTTTCCAGAATATCTGAGCGTTTGATTATTTCATTCTGATTCAAAAAAAATAAATTCAACAAATCCGCTTCTTTTTGCGTAAGCACTTTATTGTAATCTCCATTCCGGAGAGACAAATTTTTATAATCAAAAATATAATCCCCCAGCTGATTATCGGTACCCGCAACGTGAAATACTTTAGACCGTTTTAAAAACACCTGTATCTTCAATAATAATTCTTCGATACTGAATGGCTTGGTCATATAATCATCCGCCCCAAGTTTTAGTCCCTGTATTTTATCATCCTTCAAAGAGCGAGCTGTCAGAAAAATAATGGGCACTTCAATATTCGTTTTCCTGATTTCCTGTGCAATGGTAAATCCATCCACCTCCGGCAGCATCACATCCAGAATACAAAGGTCAAACTTTCCGTCCTTTATTTGTTCCATCGCAGTGGCACCATCGGCACAATAAGTAACACGATATCCTTGTAATTCCAGGTTATCTCTGGTTACAAAACTCAAACTTTCGTCGTCTTCTACGTAGAGTAAATGTGGTTGCATGGTTTTTTAGTTGATCCGTTTATTGGTTAATCAGTTAATCAGTTAATCGGTACGCTTCCATCGCAGGATATTCATTAGTTAATCGGTTAATTAGTGCTCTGCTATCGTGGGTCCACCAGTTAACCAATTACTGATTAACCGATTAACTAACCACTAACTAACCAATCCCCTATCCACCAATCAACACCTCGATCTTCGTTCCTTTCCCCGGTTCGCTATTAAGTTGTAGTTCCCATTCGTGGGCATCACAAATATTTTTAACATAAAACAGTCCGAGTCCAAAACCTTTTACATTGTGAATATCACCGGTTGGCACCCGATAGAATTTATCAAAAACCCTCTGTTGATTTTCTCTGGTAATTCCGATTCCGTTATCTTCAATACTGATGATGAACTGATTTCCTTCGTTTCGTGTGGTCAGCCGAACTTCCGGATTTTCGTAACTGTATTTAATCGCATTATCAATCAGATTGTATAAAATATTATTGAGATGAAGACGGTCTGCCTGAATGTTGGGTTGCGTGGCGTTAAATTCTGTGATTAAACTACCCTTAACTTCCCCCAGCCGGACCTGTGCGCTGGCGGTAATCTCTGCCAGTAATTCGTGTACGTTGACGGCTTCTTTTTTAAGCGAAAAACCATTCCGTTCAATTTTTGCCAGTTGCAGTACTTTCTCTACCTGCATATTCAGCCGCTGATTTTGTTCTTTGATAATCTGTGCGTAGCGGCTGAGGCGCTGGTCATTTTTTATCACCTCATTTTTCAAAAATACATCCGCAGAAATCTTGATGGTCGAAATAGGTGTTTTAAACTCGTGGGTCATATTATTAATAAAATCCTTCTGCATTTCGGAGAGCCGCTTTTGCCGCATGATAATAAACATCGAGTAAATAAAAAACAAAATTGAGAAAAATAAGATAATCGAAAAAAAGATCGCCAGTCGCATATCTTCCAGCAGATATCCTTTCTGATTGGGAAAACGAACACTAAAATAATAATCGAAATCTCCATTAGTCGGCAGCGGATTGGTCTGGGTATTTAATTCTTTATCTTCCGAATAATTGATCCGCCGGCCATAGACCATTTCGCGACTTTCACAATCAAAAATACCATATTCAAAATCGGCGTTAACCGCCCGGGCCTCCAATTCTTTCTGTAGATAAAATTCCAGGGTATTTGCGTTGATCTCGTCGTTGATATTGACAATATACGTATTACTGGATTGCTGACTGATCAGTCCTTTGATGGGCAGACTGTTGCGGCCATTCAGGGTTTCAAGTTCCTTTGCCACGCTGAGTAAGGCAATTTTTACCGTCTGACTAAATTCCTGTTGCTGAATATCCCAGGTTCGCATCACCCAGTATCCCTGAATACCCAGAATCCCGATAATCGTAATGGCACCTAAAATGACTACCCGACGAATAATATTATTTTCCATATCCTACGTGAAGCTACTCGATCTGCGCAAGAATAAAAAATCAAAGCTTACGCTTAACAGCTTATTAACAAGCAGATTTTCTTGATTATTGTTTAACTTTGTGTCATGCTGAAATTGGGAAAACACATTTTGATTCTTCTGAGTTTACTCTCTGCCTCCATTGGTCTCCTGGCCCAGCAGGGAAATAATCCGTTTGAGTTGCCTGGCCGGAAGATTCCCACCGAGGAAGTAAATCCCGAAACCAATCTTCCCGTCGCTGTGCCCACGGATCAGAATCCCTTTGAAATCGAAAAAGATACTGCGACCGAATTACCCGCCACGGAGACCCCTCCCAATCAGGACAATCCGTTTGAAATGGATGCTTCCCCAGTTACAACATCCGGCGAGTCACCCGGCAGTTCCGGCGAAAACGCCTCCGCTGAATCTTCCGTTGATCCCCAAAATCCCTTTGAAGTAAAAAGACCTTCGTTTTCAACGCCAAAAGCATCCGTAGCTACGCCCAATAAAAAATCAGTGATTACCGGAACGGAACCACTGAGCGGAAAATTTAAACTCTGGATGACCATTTTGCTGGTAACGGTTCTCACAGTACTCGTAAATATCTACAAATCCGCCCTGGCAAAAGTGTACCGGTCTTTTTTAAACGATAATTTTCTAAAAATGGTCCACCGGGATTATGGTACCGTATCCATGATTCCTTATCTGATTCTTTACGTATTCGCACTCATTCTGATCGGCACCTTTGTATTTGTGGTCCTTACACACTATAAAATAGCCTTCTTTGCTGCTCCTATCCTCAATTTCCTGGCCTGTACGGGTGGTGTTTTTGCTATTTTTATAATAAAACATCTGATTCTGCAAATCATCGGATCTGTTTTTCCTGTCTCAAAAGAGATAGAGCAATATAGTTTTACCATCATTATTTTTGGAACTATGATTGGATTTTTTCTACTGCCAACCATTTTATTGATCATTTACGCTCCGGCTAACCTGACCCTACCACTGATTTACGGAACATTTATTGTAATTGGTCTGATATATCTTTACCGTATCCTGCGCAGCCTTTTCATCGGTCTTAAATATATAAGCTTGCACAAATTTCATTTTTTTGTTTACCTTTGCACCATCGAAATAGCGCCATTATTAGTCCTGGTAAAATTGGTAACAAACCAATAATTTCGATATATAAATTTAATTATATTGTTTATTTTACTGATAAACAGTATTTTAAGTAGTAAATAATTAAAATATTTATTGTGGATCAGATATAACCTTACGGTGCGACGATCCAAAAACATTATATAAATGACCTCATCGTCTAAAGCTTTGAAAGAAACCTATAAAGAAGTAAAAACCATTCTGGTTTCCCAACCAAAACCAGAACGTTCTCCATACTATAAACTGGAAGAAAAGTACGATCTGAAGATTGACTGGCGTCATTTTATTCACGTCGAACCGGTGCCCGTAAAGGAGTTCCGCAAGACCAGGATCAAACCGGAAGATTATTCTGCGGTTATTCTGACCAGCAAGAATGCGGTGGATCATTTTTTCCAGATGTGCGAAGAACTCCGCATCAAGATGTCGCAGGATACCAAGTATTTCTGCCTTACGGAGCAGGTAGCCAACTACCTGCAAAAATTCATTGTCTACCGGAAGCGGAAGGTTTTTTCCGGCAAACGGACGATTATGGATTTGAAACCTGCCTTGATCAAACACAAAGCAAAAGAGAATTTCCTGCTGCCTTGTTCTAACCTGGGCAGTAAATCCGTTTCCAAATTCCTGACGGAAAACGAATTTAACTGGCAGGATGCAATGATGTACCGGACCGTTAGCAGTGATTTGTCTGATCTGAGTGACGTAAAATACGATGTACTCGTTTTCTTCAGTCCGCGTGACCTCGAATCGCTGTATATTAACTTTCCCGATTTTGAGCAAAACGAAACCCGGATCGCCGTCTTCGGAAACAGCACCAAAAAGAAAGTGGAAGAGTTAGGACTTGATCTTAATATCGCTTGTCCGGCACCGGGCATCACGTCTATGACGGCAGCCCTGGAAGCTTACCTGCGGGAATCAAATAAGTAGAAAGTAAAGTTTAAAAATATAAAAAACGCCAATCCATTCATTTGGGTTGGCGTTTTTTTATTTTGCTACTAAAACACGAAGAACACAATGTTTTTTCTTCGTGTCCTTTGTGACTTTGTGGCTCCAGAATTATATAAAAACTTAGTGCTTGTGGCACTAGTGCTGCGCATCAAACTGTAACAAGTCATTGGCATGAAAACAGGATTTTGAACGTCTTTCCAGATCTTTACCGTACATCAGATACTTCAATCTATCCGCCGGATGGTCACTGGCCTTTTCGTAGGCCGCTTTGTATTCGGGTGCTTTATCACGGATGAGCGTTAGATCTTTTTTGTAATCAATTTCAAGAGATGATTTTAAATAGTCTGTCATTTGATTTGTTCTATCTTCTTTATCAGCATCCGACAGGTAATCAAAGGGGTTTTTAGAAGTTACATTATCTATAGGATTGCTATCCTTAGAGCAGGAAGACAAGATTAAAAGTGTGAGCATCATTAAATATTTCATAGCACTATATTTTTGCATTAAAAACAATATACATATTATTTTTGTAAAATAAAACAACAAACTAAATCAAAAAAGCGCCAACCCAAAACAATGGATCGACGCTTTTTATATTTTGTTTACAATAAATAACAGTCAATGTCTGTCATTCAGCAATTTTCCCACTACACCACTTCTCCTCCTCTTACCAGCAACTGAAAACCATTACCGTGTATATTTACAATCTCAATATTATTATCGCTCTTCAGATACTTCCGTAGTTTGGTAACAAATACATCCATACTACGCGCGGTGAAGTAATTGTCTTCTCCCCAGATTTTGGTCAACGCTTCGGAACGGGGCAGAATGTCATTCATATACACGCAGAACATCTTGAGCAATTGCGCTTCTTTGGGTGATAATTTATCCTTGGATTCGTCTCCGTTATCATCCGTGAATGTCAGGATACGCAACGGAAAATTAAAGTGATATTTGCCAATGACAAACTCTTTGATTTCTTCTTTTGGATTAACCGCCGCCTGATTGCGTTTTAGAATAGCCTGAATCCGGTAGAGTAATTCTTCGGAAACAAAAGGCTTGGAAATATAATCGTCCGCTCCGATCTTAAATCCTTTCAATACATCTTCCTTCATGGTTTTAGCGGTCAGAAAAATGATGGGCGTTTTGTCACCGTCCTTTTCGCGGATTTCGGTGGCAAGCGTAAAGCCGTCTTTTTTTGGCATCATGACATCAAAAATACAAAGGTCAAATGTTCCTTTGTTATAGGCTTCCAGACCAGCTTCCCCGTCTGTAGCGAGTGTGACGTTGTAGTCGTGCATTTCCAGATAAGAACGCAGTACATCACCAAAATTTCGGTCATCTTCTACCAACAGGATTCGATTGTTTTCGTTTGCCATTTTTATTGATTTTTCTGAGTAAATAATGAACGGCGGATAAATTAGTATTTGTTCACCTTCAAGTTTATAAAAAGTCTGATCCAGTTAATCAACGATCAGAGGGTTTGTTTTGTTTTTTTCAGCAGTTTTCAATTAAAAAAACATGGAGCTTTTTTCTGTATTTTAATTCTCATCCGGAATTTTCTGCTGATGTGGGAAAATCAGATAAAATTTACTCCCTTTTCCCGGTTGACTCTTTACGTCGATCTGTCCGTTGTGCGCCGTCATCATCGCTTTGACATAACTTAGTCCCAAACCGAATCCTTTTACATTGTGAATGTCTCCGGTATGGACGCGGTAGAATTTATCAAAGATATGTTTCAGTGCTTCTTTATTCATGCCGATACCATGATCCTCCACTATAACTTCAACTCCGCTCGGAACATTGCGTGTATAGACCTTAATTTTTGGTTTTTCCGGTGAATATTTGTTAGCATTCTCCAATAAGTTGTTGATCATGTTGGAAATATGCGTCATATCGCCCTGTACGATGGGGTTTCCGGCCTTCAGTTCTACGGTTACGGTTCCATCTTTTTTGGCAGCCTGTAAGCTGGCATTTTCTACCGCCAGTTTGATGACTTCGTGCAGATCAATGGTCGTGACTTTCAACTGAAAATCTCTTTTATCAATCACCGCCATTTGTAATACCCGCTCCACCTGACTGTTCATCCGCTTGTTTTCCTGTTTGATGATTTCGGCAAAACGCTTCACCTTATCTCCATTATTTAAAATCATCGGACTGGTAATCGAATCCGCAGCCAACGAAATGGTCGCAATGGGCGTCTTAAATTCGTGGGTCATGTTATTAATAAAATCCGTTTTCATTTCTGATAATTTCTTTTGCATAAAAATCACCATGACAGAATACGTAAAACAGAACAATATAATTCCAATAAAAATACTCGACAGCAATAAATACCGCCATACACCACTCCACAACACACTGGTCCGGGTAGGAAAATGCACCATAATGACGCCCGGTGACTGGAGTTCAGACGGAAATAAATCTACTTTATAATCTGAATTGTAAATATTTTTGTGACCCGCCAGTAACATTAAAGGCGACTTATCCTGCACCACGTAATATCCGTTGAGTATCACAAAAGACTTTTCTTCCCGGTCAAATACGCCGTAATCGTATTCAATATTAATGGCTTGGTTGGATAATTCATTTTTTAAAAAAATCTCCAGATCTTCCAGATTAATTCTTTCACTCAGCGGAATCCCATTAATCAGTTCCCGGTAACTCTCCCGTTGCCGCTGCTTTTCCAGGGCCTTGTAGCGTCGCGTCCTATCTGCTTCGCTCATCAATCCTTCATTGACCCTCGGCACACCATCTATCGGTTGATTATATTCGTCAAATCCGGTCGCGTTAAATTCTAAATCAGAATCTTTATTCTTTTTATCTTCTACCGCTTCCAGTTTTATACTCACCCGGTTGAGTGCTTCGGTGACGTTCAGATTAAATTTATCCTGTTTTTCCTGAATAGAAAGCCGAATCCAGTACATCTGCAACAGGACAATCCCAATCAGCGCAACGCTCATTAACCCGATGATGGCCCATATTGCTTTTTTATTCATAAAATGTTTGTGCTAAATTCCTGTGCAACAAATTTAACATTTAGATTTTCCCTTTTTCATTATTTAACAGTCTTTTAACTGGAAAAAAAATACCCGAATTAAATTTTGGTTTTAAGTCAAAATCTAATTCGGGTATTTTTTTTCCAGGCCATTGGCTTTTTGCTATTGGCGCTCTTTTAACGTGGTAAAGGGAAGCCAACGGCTAATAGCTAATGGCCAATAGCTTTCTTTAATCCAGCGTAAACCGAATCCGCACACCTCCCGCAATATTGGTGGTTGGGAACTGCGCCGTCGTCGTTGGAATCGTACGGGTATAATCGAAAAACAATCTGGCGTTTAATTTTTTACTGATATCATAATCTACCGCCGGATTGATGGTAATTGTCTTGTTACCCCGCGTCGCTTCCGAGGTTTCAATACTGTTGTCAAATGCATTCCGGAAAGAACGGTTATTTCGGAAACCAAAATCAAAAGCAAAATTTAAATCACTCACTTCGTCGTCCTTATTATTACCGCCGCCCGCATTAGGTGACGGATTATTTTTAGACGACTTCTTTCTGGTTTTCTTCTTATTTTTCTTCTTTCCTCCTTTCAGGAAAGCAATATAAACGTCCTTCATCCGGTATCCCCATCCGATAACGTATTCGTCCGAGCGGGTTTCGTTCAAACTGTTGTCCTGTAAACTTAATGCCAACGAACGGGATTTTTTAAAGTCTACTTTAAAAGTCATCTCGTTGTGCAAGCGGACATCCAGTCCAAGGAGCGGCGCAAATTGTTCGTTGATGACCAGCTCAGGAATTTCAAAACGGGTGATAAAGTTACCCGTAGGCAGATTGATAAAATCCGTGTTATCGTTCATGAATCGCTGGTTGGTAATAAAACTGTTTACCTGCAAAGTGGATCGGTAACCGTGCGTCACATTGAAACTACTGAAGTATTTTTCGAAAAAACTCAGCTTAGACAATCCACGGTAATTGAGCTGCCAGTTTACTTTCGGCAATACCTTAAAGAGTACTTCTTTCGCGTAATTATCAGTCGCTTCTACCTGCCCCGGATCGGTCTTGGTGTAAGCAGAAATAAAGGCCGGAAGGACTACATTCTGCTGGACCCGGCCATAACCTTCGGTGTACTCCGCCCCGTCAATGGCGTGGGTACCCGCACCAAGATTCTGGGAGATCGTTTCCCGGTTTTCCAGGAAGGTATTGAACAGATCATCCGCGTCACCAAACAAGGTGTTTAACGCAAAGTAGGAAATTTCGTAAGAGCCAAACTCCCTCGGCAGCGCATGATCAAACCCTCTGGTAGCACTATTGGGATCATTCGGATCAACTGGCTCATCAAAAAACTTAAAGTACAAAGACTGATTTTCGGTAAACTTACGGGTTGCCGTCAGGTCAATCGCAAAATCGGTAAATGGCTCCAGGGTAATCTTGGCATCCAACTGCTCGGTCGAATTCTGAATCACTTGCTGGTTTAAAAACGGATCATCCGAAATCCAGCCTTTGGTAGCAGCCTGATCCAGATAATCATTTCCACTATTCGCATCAATATTGGGTTGGAGTCCCGTTACGAAGCCCCAGCCCGGTGCGTCAAATCCGCTCGACTGACCGAATAGTTCGCTATTTTCCATAAATCCGGGAATCACGGTAGAGAACTGCTGCGAGTAAGACAATCTGGCCTTTCGTAAAAACAATAAAGGTCGTAGTGCCAGACGGGTCGCATTGGATACTTCTCCTTTTTTCCGTTTTTTCTTTGTTTTTTCCGCTGTTTCTTCTTTTTCCTCTTTCTTCTTGGTGTCCTTCTTATCGTCTTTTCCTCTTTTATTCCGGCTTCGGCGACGCGGCTTCTTCCGGTCAATCGCACTCAGAAATTTGGACTTTTTGTAAAGCTGTTCAAAATTAATATCTCCGTCCAGCTTACGGGTCTGACCGTTTTGAATTACGTTACCAAGCTCAACAGTATTCAGGGCCGCAGCCGTCCAACTGTAGTCAGCGTTGTACTGTGCCTTTACCTGAATCCAGTCCAGGAATGGAATACTCTTCAGTGGCAATTTATAATCTACTCCAAACTGGTGGGTATAAAATTTATTACGACCGAAATCTTTAATGCCATCCCAGATCGTTTCTTTCTTTTCTTCATCACCTGGTTTTGATCCGTCTGGATTAATCTCTTTCAATTCGTCAATTACTGCTTCGTTACGGGCATTGAAATTGAATTTCAGGTTTCTGGTAAAGTCCCAGTTCAGATCGTAGCTACGGTTCCAGCGGAATTGCTTATTAAAAAATTCTCTGTTGAATTCTCCCGCACCGGCATCCACAAACCGGTACCGCGTCTGCTGAAATTCCCGGATCATATCGGTCGAAACGGCCACACTGCTTGGCAACAAACTAAAGTTAAAATCAGTAATCAGTTTGAGATATTTACTTTTCGACAGTTTTTTGAACGGCTGAATATAATTTGATTTCCGGTTAAATCGGTAATTGATCCGGCCTTCGCGGACTTCTTCGATATCTCTTTCAATGATCGGATTGTGACGATTTGTATTCGTATAAGCGTACGTCAGGTCAAAGTTTTCGATATCCCACGGTTTGGGTTTATCATCTTTTCCGCCGGTCCGCTCTTTTCGTAAGTTGGTAACATTCCAGCTTTTTATTTCTGTAACATCGAGGGCACTTTCCTTGATTTCCCGGCGCTCTTCCTCGGTGGCCGCAGCGTCCATACTTTCCTGCAAAGTCAAATCCTGATCATAAGGATCGTATTGCGGCGTATCCGTAGATTTGGAATATCCTACAAATAATGGAATCTTAATACCACTTTCTTCTGGTAAAAATTTGTCCATAGCGATATTGGCACTTACGTCGTACGCCAGGGTAGATTCCCGTGCTCTGTCATTTACCGGGTCTTCCAGTTGTCCCCAGCCAATAGAGTTAGCATTCGCTGAAATCGTCATATCCGCAAAGTCAGCCAGTTGAATATCCGCCCGTGCCAGGGCAGCTACCCCACCTTGTTCGTCAATTCCGTTGAGCCGCAATTCGTTACACCATACCTCTACGCTGTGCTCAGCGTTGCCATTATTCCTGATGCCAAGCATCACCCCTTTTACTTGTCCCAGGTTGGGATTACCCTTGACGATAATATTATTTATTTTCACTTCTTCCGGATCATCTTCGTCAGTTGGATCAAACTGATACCGATATTCGTAGGGTTTGACGTACCGTTCAGTCACATCAAAGCTGGTCGCATTCCGTTCAATTTTTGCATTTTTAAATTCGTCCAGTTTTATATCAATGGCATTCGACGTACGCCAGAGTTCAAAGGCGTCTGACATAGCCGCAACGGGATCACGGCTCAAATCCAACGGAATTTCGTATTCGTAATAATTTTGTTCAAAATCACTACCCATTCTGATAAAGAGCGAAACCTCTCCGTCAGGAACCGCTTCCAGATTGAAATCATCAAAGGCTTCGGCGTGGACAAACATGTTCATGTTTTCGTAGAGCCGCCAGTCCATATTGATAATTTTGTAGGCACCTACCCCGAAATCCCGATCCAGGTTCTGAACCTCCAGCGTAAGCGATTGCTCATTCTGAAACTGATTGGGGAACGTAGTATTTAGTGACCGTTCCCGGATAATTCCCGGTGGCAGATCGTACGCAAATGGAATCTTTCCGGAATTTTCTTCTACGTTGACGGCATTTACATCAAAGGCCACATCATCATCCATACAGCCATCCGTATCAGGACAAGGATTCGTGTCCAGTCCGCGCAGCGTGTACCGCCGCCATTGGTTTCTGACCAGCTCAAGGGTTGCAAAACGCAAAGTAACGGGCTGACGGAATTCTCTGAGATACATTCTGATAAAGCGGATAGAACGGAAATCCTGAATACCTCCAATCGCTCTTTTTTCGGGACCATTCAGCGGGATTCTGAAACGGTACCAAACCCGGTTGGTACCGGCAATACGGCGTTCGTCCGAAATAAAAGAAGAATTTTCTACGTCAATTTCTATTTCGCCACTTTCTCCGGGCACCCCTGTTGGTCGGATTGGAATTTTATAATTAAAATAAGATTCCGTTTCTCCCAGCGTATTGTCATTATTCAAATCTTCCGCATCCGGAATATTGGTAGAGGAATTAACGATTCCATCTTCGGGCGCACCAGAGTTTCCTTCGGGATTATTATTGGCCCGGTAACGGTCGAAAACTGTAGCCTGAGGATCAAAATTCCGGTCCCGGAAATTCACAAAATCATCATTGGAAATATCAGCCTGAATTCTTGCTTTGGCATCTGCATTCAGCGCAGAACCATTGATGGTATTCAAATATTCTCCGTAGATATTAGCTTCCTGGTCAGAATTATATCCGTCCAGTCCGACATCCTGAATTTCCCGCAATGCAGGATCACTATCAAAAGCGTTGGTTACCGCGTTGGTACGAGGTATTCTGGACCAGTTGGTTTCGTCCGTCGGAACGTTAGGTTCGGTAGGAATTCCGTTTTCAAAAAACTTCCGGGAATCCCGCAGAATGTCTTCTGAAATATTTCCAAGGTCAATATTCAATTCACCTCCATCGACGTTGGTTCCGTTTATTGGATTATCAATGAATGGGTTTAGTACCCAAAATTCTAAATATTCAATATTGGCTGCCTGAAAATCATTGTTGTTCAGTGCCCGCATGATTCCACCCCACCGGGTTTCCGGCTCCAATAATCCTCCCGTATTGTCAAGTCCCGCAGTCATACCGTCCGGGATGGGTACTCCACCCGGCAAATCAAAGTTGTAAGGTCCACGTTCGCGCGGATAATAAGTGATGTCAAAAGTTCCCAGTGTTCCAAAACCCAGATTCTGCACCTGACGTCCCGGAAAGACTTCATCCTGTTCGATCAGACGCGTATACGCGCTTTGGTTATTCCCGCTGATGGTCTGATCGATTCGGTACCAGTTGATGAGGGCACGGTTGGCACCTCCGTTGATATCGTTGATCAGACTGGATTCCGAAAGAACCCGGGAGCCCAGTTCGTCTACCGCATTTTGCGGTACCGAGGCGAGCACCCAATTATTGGCGGGTATTCTCAGATCATTATTACTGGTGGTTCCTTCAAAATCATCTACGTAAACGGTCCCACCTTTTTCATCGTCGTCATTGGTACCAACGTTGATGGCCCGTGGATGACTTGGTTTGAGCGCCGCTACTTCCGCGACAAAATTGATACTCGATGGTTCTTTGGTTTCGATAAAAGGAATCGCATCGACCATCTTGGTGAGGAACGGTGCTTCTTTCCGGTAGTTGATGTCAAATCCGAGTACGCGGTTATTGATGGGATCATCCCCGATGTTTACTTTTTGTGTAAATGGTCTTTCGAACAATCGCATATACGTAGCTCCGATGTTAAAATCTTTATTGATTTCATAATCGGCGCGGACACCTAACATGGTTCTGGTTTGTACGCTAAATAACGTGTTATCTTCAAACGACACATCTACCGGTGTTCCGGAATTCAGTACGCCGTCGTTCAGGATTTTTATTCTACCAATATTATAATCAATGTCGTAATCCTGTCCGGGCACCAGTACCCGACCACCCGCACGGACGGTCACCGAACCTTCGGGCAAGTTAAATGCCCCCAGAGAAATTTCGGAAGAAACGCTGGATTTGTAAGTACCCTTCATGATGAAACGGTTCTTTTCGGTAAATTCCCGTGCGTTAAAAACGGTCTGGCGGTATAGCTCGTCGTAGATATAAGATTCTACTATCGGTTCAGCAACTGGAGGTTCCAGTTGATTTAACGATTCCCGGAGAGAATTACCAAAGGGTTCCAGTACCGGATACATGATTCGTCCGTTTCGCGGATTGATGGTAATGTTAGAAACAAAATCAAAAATTCCGTCGGGACAGGGATCACCCTGCACGTTCAGTTGATCGAGATTAAAAATCCGCAACAGTGGCTGATCGGTTCTTTCGGGAATAAATCGTTTGGGTGCTTTTCCCGGATCATCATAAAAAATATCAAAAACAAAATCGTCGGGATTCACTTGAAACGCACCAATATTATAGTGGTTCTTCATCATCAGATCCCAGGTAGCTACGTCCACCCGCTGAGTGGTACTCTTCAGCATTTTAACATATAAAACGGTTAAGTCTCCATCTTCGTTATTTCCGGCCCCTTCTTTAGTTAATTCTCCAACCTGATAAGTGGCCCCATTATAATCGTATTCAAATGCCACCCCTAATACCTGGTCTGGCCGCAGATTTACATTTAAAGAAATAAAACCGAGATCTGAGTTATAAGTATATTCGTTGGGACTTAACAGACGGGCACTGACTTTTTCAAAGTCCCGGCTCTGTTGAAAGCCCAGACTGGTCAGACTGGCTACGGCATTGTCCAGACTTCTTCCGGCGGCGAGGGTATCGTTTAAATCTCCGACCAGGTCTGTCAGGATGTTATTGGCGCCAATATTTGTTGCCAAATCTACTCCCGGTAGTCCACGACCATTGATGTCCGGGTGCCGGGTTGGCAGTGGTGTTCCGTAAGTATCGGTTTCGTTGGTCAGCGTGTCCGGCTCACCAATATCAGACATGGCGACGATATCCCGGATATTTTCCACCTCATTCCGGTCGTTGGTAATCCAGACCTCCATTCGGGTAACCTTGAATAATGATTGTATCTGTGGCAGATTTTCGAGGGATTCTTCGAAGGTAGCACGGTTGTAGTGCGTCAGTAAGAAGTGGCGGTTTTCATCGTATTCGTCGGCCCGTACTTCAAATTCCTGCACCTGACTTCCTCCTTCGATCCGGATACTCTGGTTTTGTGATTTTTGCTGAGAAGCAACCAGTCCGAGGGTTAATTTTCCAAATTTCAGTTCAGTATGTAATCCAAAAAGACTCTGACTACCTTTGATGAGCGAGGACCGGAGCGGGAAGCTGATGTTACCCACTTCGATGGTTTTGATGATGTCGTCTTCGTTAAAAGCATCCGAATCATAATCCAGTTTCATGGTATTCTGAAAATCAAAAGTTGCCTGCGTATTGTAATTGGTGCTCATTTTGAGTTTTTCACCGATGGCGGCTTCTACACTCATTTCAATATCCATATCAAAATCAAATCCGCCTGTTTTTTGCTGACGGATAGTCCACGCGGGGTTTTCGGTCCGTTGAAAATCCACTCCAAAAGTAAGATCAATGTTACCTTGTGGTCGGATATCCACGCCAGTCCCTCCGAAGAGCCGGTCCCGCAGACTTTCCTGGACGTCGATTTTGCTTAACGGATCGTCCCGGCTGGACAGTTTACCGCCTTTTTTACCGACTCCTGCGAGGCGATCAAAATACTCTTTTTCTTCCTGTTTGGATTTGTATTCCAAATATTCGTCAAAAGTCATAAAGGAAGGCATCCGGAAGTATTCGTCCCCGATTTTTTCGGTGATGATGTAGGTACCCGTAGCTGGATCGTAGTTTACCTCTTTTTCAATAATAGAGGGATCTCTAAGATCAAACGGATTATTAGCCGGATTGGAAATATGATCGCCAAAGCGTTCAGATACCGGAGGTAATGTATCCTGGGCCAATATAATTTCCGGACCGTAAGGGTCTTTCAGATTATTACCGGCGGGTAGACTGGCATTCGTCAGGCTGATCAGAGAGAAACAAAAGATCACTGACAGGAGTAAATTTTCTATTTTCATAATCGATTTCAGTGCAAAAAATATAAATGATACTAAATGTATCGCCATAGAGTAACGTCACTAAGGTGGTATATTAGTTCGGATAACTTTTTTTTAACATTTGCGTTTGTTCCCGTACTTTTTTGCCCACAACCCAGGCTTAAGTTGTTCTAATGGTAAAACTTATTATATTAATTTATATATTTACGTAAAAAACTCAAATAAGTTATCCCTACTTATTTGTTATCTTGGTTAAAAGTTAGTGGTAAAGATGAATTCTGATCACCGTGAATATTATCGGAACGGAAGGACTCAAGAAACGTGAAAAACCTGATGATACCGATTCAATTTTCTTTTTTCTTTACAGGAACTAAGAAAGTTGTTTCAGGGCAACCTTTATAAGTTGTTCAACGCTGGTAAATTGTTCGCCTTGCAGCACCCGGTTTAAGGTTTTTTGCACTGTAACTTTTGCAAAGCCAAGTGCAACTAAAGCAGATAACGCTTCTGTTCTCAATGTATTGTCCTGACCACTCAAACTTACGCCAATATCGCCCGAATCTTTCATCACTTTATCTTTTAAGTCCAAAATGATTCTTTTTGCGGTTTTTGGTCCGATTCCTTTCACCCGGTTAAAGGCAGCTACATTTTCGCCCAATATGGATGCACGAACTTCGTCCGGTGGCATACCGGAAAGGATGACCCGGGCCGTATTGGGACCAATTCCCGAGACTGAAATCAGGAGTACAAACAGGCTTCGCTCTGTTTCTTCGCTAAATCCGTATAAAGTATTGCTATCTTCTTTGAGGTGTTGATGAATCAAAATCTTGATTCGTTCTTCTTTTTCAATCTGCGCGTAGGTATGCAAACTTACGTTGACGTGGTAGCCGATACCGCCGGTTTCAACAATAATATATGCTGGATTTTTGTGTGTTATAGCTCCTTTGATGTAGGAAATCATAATTTGTTCCTTCTTTTACGCGAAAATACTAAAATTTAAGGCTGATTTATAAGAATTATTCTTTTCTGACAAGGTTTTGTCAGCCCTGCCCTCAATGAAGCGCTCCGAGGCAAGCCGTCGGAGTATAGCTCAAAGCTAAACACCGTTAAATCGGTAACTTTGTTAATCAGTCTCGCTAACCTGCCTTTGCTGGATTTCCTGCAGCAGGCACGGCAGGCAGGCGTGTTCATCCGAGGCAGCACCTCGGAAAATTCTTATTGATTAAAGTCAGCCGGGACTTACTTATTCGTCATTCCTTGCTATCTTTGCCAGAAAATATCAATATGAAAATTCTCCTGCTCGGTGGTGGTGGCCGTGAACATGCTTTTGCCCGTAAATTTCAGAAAAGCCCCTTCTGCGAACAATTATTTATCGCTCCCGGAAACGCCGGAACTGCTCAGTGTGGTACCAATGTGGCACTTAATCCAAATGATTTTCCTTCGCTGAAAACTTTCGTCCTTGAACAGGATATAGAAATGGTCGTCGTCGGCCCGGAAGAACCGCTGGTACGGGGTATTTTTGATTTTTTTGGTACCGATGAGGAGTTGGAACACGTTCCCGTTATCGGTCCTTCCCGGGAAGGGGCACAACTGGAAGGCAGTAAGGCTTTCGCCAAAGCATTTATGGCCGAACAACAGATTCCTACGGCGGATTATCAGGAATTTACGCAGGAAACGGTTGCCGATGGACTGGATTTTCTGGATAAAACCAACCTTCCCATCGTTCTCAAGGCGGATGGCCTAGCGGCGGGCAAGGGCGTACTGATCCTGACCGACCGGGAAGCAGCTAAAAAGGAATTCAGGGCCATGCTGGACGGAAAGTTCGGAGAAGCGGGAGCCCGGGTCGTGGTAGAATCATTTCTGGATGGCATTGAGTTTTCCGTTTTTGTACTGACCGACGGGCGCGACTATAAAATTTTACCGGTCGCCAAGGATTATAAAAGAATTGGTGAAGGAGATACGGGGTTGAACACCGGCGGAATGGGTGCTGTTTCTCCCGTTCGATTTGTGGATGAAAAAATGATGGAGAAGGTCGAAAAAAGAGTGATCATTCCTACCATCAAAGGATTGCAGCAAAGAGATATTATCTACCAGGGATTTATTTTTATCGGTCTGATCAGCGTAGGTGGTGAACCTTTCGTGATTGAATATAATTGCCGGATGGGTGATCCGGAAACGGAGGTGGTTTTTCCACGCCTCAAAAATGATTTAACGGAACTGATGGTCGCAACGGCAAACGGGACTTTAAATGAAATAACTATTGAGGAAGATTCCCGGGCGGCAACTACCATTATGCTGGTTTCCGGCGGTTATCCCGAAGGGTACGAAAAAGGAAAAGTCATTCACCATTTAGACAATGTAAAAGACAGTACCATTTTTCACGCAGGCACCAGAATCGAAAATGATCAGATCCTCACCAACGGCGGAAGGGTCCTCGCCATCACTTCTTTCGGTGACAATTTTGAAGAGGCTCTGACTATTTCTAAAAAGAATGCGAAAGAAATCAACTTCGAAGGGAAGTATTTTCGGGGAGATATCGGGATGGACTTGATGGGGTGAAGTCGTTGATTTATTGGACTTTCCACTGATGGGATCAAAGTAAAAAATGGAATATTATCTTTCAGAAATCGCGAAAATTACCAACGGAAAGCTACACGCCGCTTCCGGGAATCCGCAATTGGTCAAACACCTGATCTACGATAGTCGTAAACTGGTATTTCCCGAAAACACGTTGTTTGTTGCTATTGCCGGAGATAGAAATGATGGCCATAAGTACCTGGAAGAACTTTATCAAAAAGGTGTTCGCTACTTTTTAACACAGCGCAATCCGGATTTTAAAAAAATGCCAGAGGCTGGCTTTGTGGTGGTTAATAAAACCCTAACTGCTTTGCAAAAACTGGCGACCGTACATCGTCTGAAATTCAAAATTCCCGTCATTGGCATTACGGGCAGCAACGGAAAAACCATTGTTAAAGAATGGCTTTTTCAGACTTTAAAATCACAATTTCAAATCACCCGCAGTCCCAAGAGTTATAATTCGCAACTGGGGGTTCCGCTTTCCGTTTTAGAATTAAAAAAAGGAGATACGCTGGGAATTTTCGAGGCGGGTATTTCGCAACCAGATGAAATGAAAAATCTGGCGAATATCATCGCTCCGGACATTGGTATTTTCACCAATATTGGAGATGCCCATAACGCTGGTTTCACTTCTGTCACACAGAAAATAAAGGAGAAATTAGTGCTTTTTAAAAATACTGGAACCCTCATCTATCGCAGCGATGATGCCCGGCTTGACAAACTGATTAAGCGCCATTTCAAAGGAAAAACACTAAGCTGGGCTTTTGATAACAACGCAGACTGGAAAATTATTTCTACGGAACGAACGGCTAAAAATCTAACCAGAATTTCCGCTGTTTATAAAGAAAAAAAACGACAGATCATCATTCCGTTTACGGAACCCACTGCAATCGAAAACGCAATCCACTGCTGGGTAACCGCTACCTTCCTGAAATTATCCAGTCAGAAAATAAAAACAGCGTTAAATCAACTCGAACCCGTAGCGATGCGACTGGAATTAAAAACAGGAATTAACAAGTGCCTGCTGATTAATGACAGCTACAACGCAGATTTATCTTCTTTAAAAGCAGCGCTTAATTTTATGGCCCAGCAGGGAGACGACCGTCCGCGCACGCTGATCGTATCCGATATTTTAGAATCCGGAAAAACAAAAGATTTGCTTTATAAAAAAATGGCAGAACTATTGAAGCTTCACCGGATAGAGAGAATCATCGCCGTTGGAAAACAAATTACCACGTTAAAAAAATATCTTTCTAAAAAAATAAAATCCGACTACTACCCTACTACTGATAAATTCATTTCCCAGCTAAAGTCCGATCATTTTCAATCAGAAATTATTCTGATAAAGGGAGCCAGGGTTTTTCAACTGGAAAAAATTGTCGCCCGGCTCCGGCAAAAACATCACCAGACCGTCCTGGAAATCAACCTGAGTGCCTTACAGCACAATCTGCTTTTTTACAGACAGCAGTTAGCTCCCACCACCAAAATTATGGTCATGGTCAAAGCCGCAGCCTACGGGATCGGTAGCGTAGAAATCGGCAGACTGCTGGCCGCCCGTTCCGTTGATTATCTGGCAGTCGCTTATACCGACGAAGGAGTCGATCTCCGAAAAGCAGGAATCAAATTGCCTGTCCTTGTTTTAAATCCGGAAGAATCCTCTCTGGAAACATTGGTCCAGCACCAACTCGAACCGGAAATCTACAGTATCAATCAGCTCAACCGGCTGATCGAACTGACCAATCTGGCGGATTCACGTAGTGGCAGTTTTCTTATTCACCTCAATCTCGATACCGGTATGTCCCGGCTGGGTTTGAAACCCACAGATTTTCCGGCTTTATTCAAAATACTGATGGACTGTCCGGCACTGAAACTGGCTTCTATTTTTACCCATCTGGCGGCCAGCGACGAGGATCACCACGATGCGTTTACCCGTCAGCAAATTGCTGCTTTTGAAGCCAGTTACCGGGAGATTTCTCAAAAAATTGGCTATCAGCCGACCCGGCATGTACTGAATACCGCCGGAATCACTCGTTTTCCACAATACCAGATGGATATGGTTCGTTTGGGAATCGGACTCTACGGGTACGACGCGGCTACCCGTGGAAGCACCCAACTGGAAACAGTGCACACACTCAAAGCAAGTATTTCCCACATAAAACTGGTAAAAAAAGGTACTTCTGTCGGTTATGGCCGGAAAGGACGTACGCAACGGGACAGCCTTATTGCCACCATCAATATCGGATATGCGGATGGCTTGCTGCGAAAAGCGGGTAACGGGCGTTTCAGTGGTTTGCTGCACGGTGTCCGGGTGCCCACCATCGGAAATATCTGTATGGATATGTGTATGATGGACATTACCGGCGTTCCGCAGGCGAGTATGGGCGACGAAGTGATTATTTTCGGTCCCGATCTGCCCGTAACCAGGCTGGCCGATAGTTTGGAAACTATTCCGTACGAGATTTTCACCGGAATCTCCGAACGGGTAAAAAGGGTTTATTTTCAGGAAGTTATTTAGTAACGATCAAATAATAACTTCAATTTCAAACTCAACTTCAGCTTCAAAACCTACTAAATGAGCAACACCACTTTTTAAATAGACGTCCTGCAAAACGAATGAAAAGTGGCTTGTTAAGAAAACACGATGGAAGTGTTTGAAATTGCGGTTGCAGTTGTGATTGCGGTTACAATATTTTCTTCCTGTTGATTACCTGGAAATTTAGTGCTTTCCAGGCTGAAGGCGTACCTCAAACCCGGCAAATATCTAGTAGTACGCCGGTAGATTCAACAATTGGCGGCATTTGAGCAGATAGGCTATTTTGAAAGGTATTTAAGTATAAAATACAGGCGTAAAATTCGTATTTTTGTCCTCCGTTTGAAGTGAAAATTAATTCGCTGAAACGGGTTTAGACAAGCGCTTATCAAACATGCGCTTATTCTATTTATTTTTTAGTGTAAAAAAACAGAAAAATGTCATTTCGTTTATCCATTTTAACCATTCTCATTTTCGGTATTCTTCAGTCGGCTACCGCGCAGAATGATCCCGTTTTGTTTTCCGTTCAGAATAAACCGGTACACGTTTCTGAATTTGATTATATCTATAAAAAAACAAACGGAGAGAAAGCAGATTATTCCCAAAAATCACTGGAAGAATATCTGGACCTTTATATTAAATTCAAATTAAAAGTACAGCGTGCCCGTGATATGCAGCTGGATACTATTCCGGCATTGATCAAGGAACTAAGTGGTTACCGGCGTCAACTGGCCAACAGTTATCTGGTAGATAAAGAAGTGACCGAAAAACTTGTAGAAGAGGCTTATCAGAGAAGTCTGGAAGAAGTCGATATCAGCCATATCATGATCAAAATGCCCGCTAATCCACAACCCGCGGACACGCTCATGGCTTACCAAAAAATCATGAAGGCTAAAGCAGTCCTGGATAGTGGAAAATCTTTTGATGCCGTGGCCAGCGAATTTTCGGAAGATGATAATTCAAAAAATAAAGGTGGCCGTCTCGGTTTTTTCGGCGCTATTTTCCGGCCTGGTTTTTACGAAATGGAATCTGCCGCTTACCGTCTGCAGCCGGGTAAATATTCCAGTCCGGTACGCACCGCAGCCGGATATCATATCATCAAGCTCAACAGCAAACGTCCTGCCCGCAACGAAGTGGAAACGGCTCACATCCTCATCCGTACGGAAAAAGGAAAGAACGACGATCAGCAAGCGGCAACGATTGATAGTCTTTATAATGTATTGAAAAACGGCGGAGATTTTGAAAAACTTGCCGGACAGTTTTCGCAGCACCAGCAAACTGCTGCCAAAGGCGGATATATCGGCTTTGTTTCTACCAACAGTCCCGTCGAAGAATCTTTTAAGGATGAGGTTTTTAAATTAAAAGCAGATAATGATTTTTCCAAACCTTTCAGAAGTAGTGTAGGCTGGCATATTGTCCGCCGTATCTCTCTGAAACCAGCGGAAGCTCCGGAAATTGCCAAAAGGCGTTTACAAACGAAAATACAGAATAGCGCAAAAGGTAAAGCTGGTAAATCCAGCCGTCAGGAACTGGCTAAGCAAGCCATGATTACCAAAATCAAAAAAGACGCTCGTTTTAAAGAAAATGTAAATACCAAAGCGTCTATGCTGGCAAAAATTGACAGCAGTTATATTTCTCACCGCTGGAAAAAAGATCTGACCGATAAAAGTGAGCTTTTTTCTTTTGGCAACAATATGAAATATACCGTAGCGGATTTCAACGAATTTAGTAAGACTTCTTCCACTCGCCTGCGACGGAACAGAAATGCAGATCCTAAAATGGTTGCCACTACCGTTTACGAAGAATTTGTGGACGATAGTGCTTTAAAATACGAGGAATCACAGCTGGAAAACAAGTACCCGGAATTTAAATCACTGATGCGGGAATACGAGGAAGGCATATTATTATTCGAAGCGACCAAACTCCAGGTATGGGATAAGGCGTCTACTGATAGTGTAGGGCTGGCTGCGTTTTACGCTTCCAACCCCAATAAGTACCAGTGGAAAGAGCGGGCAGTGGTTGATTTGTATACGCTTCGCTCCGGAAATGAAAGTAAAGTCAAAGATATTGTGATGATGCTTGGCACGGGTAATACCCCCGAAGATATCCTGAAGGTCGTAAATGAAGGCGACAAACAAATTCTGAGCATTCAGGAAAAAGAATACGAAAGAGGCCGGGATGAAAATCTGGACAGAATCGAATGGAAAAAAGGAGCGGCGACTTCGGCTTTGAAAAATAACCGGACGCGATCTACCAGCTTTATGATCGTCAAAGATACCAAGGCTCCGGGCGTTAAAACACTGGACGAAGCGCGCGGATATGTCATCGCAGATTATCAGGATTTTCTGGAAAAGAAATGGCTGGAAGAATTAAGGGCCGCTTATAAAGTGGAGACGAATGACGATGTATTCAAAAGTTTGATCAAATAATGAAACGGTTTTTATTATTTTTTTTGTGGGGATGCGGCTGTTTATTTGCTTGTAAAAGCGAACAGAATCTGCCGGAAGCAAACGATGCCGTGCTTGCTACGGTCCACGGAAAACCACTTTATCTTTCTGAGGTCAAAGCCATGATACCAGCCGAAGCCAGTACGGAAGACAGTACCATGATCGCAGGTGCGATTATGGAAAAATGGATCAGAGAAACGTTACTGATGGAAGAGGCGGAGCGAAATTTACCAAAAGATCTCAAAATCGACGATCTGGTGCGTGATTACCGTTCTTCGCTGATCCGGCATAATTATGAAAAAATTTTAGTTGAATTACAACTGGATTCTACCATTACTTCCCAGGAATTAGTGGATTATTATGAAACCAATAAAGAGCAGTTTCATCTGGAGCAGCCCATTGTCCAATGCCTATTCATGGAAATTCCAAAAGATAGCGAAAAATTGAAAGAGGCGGATCGGCTTTGGAAAAAACACGCAGAAACGGGCAGCGAAGATTTAACAGATTTTGCGGTAGCGCACAGCACACAATTTGTCATGAGCGACAGTACCTGGTATCGTCCGGACTACCTGATGACGCTGCTGCCAGAGAATTCCCGGAAAAGTAAATACTTTGCCAACGGCCAGGAAAATACTTTTACTGATAATCAGTTTAAATATTACATAACTATTCTGAGCCGAATTCCCAAAGGAGAAGTGGCACCGATGGAATACGTTATTGATCAAATGAGCCGGGTGATTTTACACAAAAGAAAAATAGCCTTACTGGATGAAAAGCGGGAAGAGATTTACGAGCGGGAGATTAACCGAAACACCATAAAAGTTTATAACTAATGCGTCAATTTATTGTTTTTATTTTTGTTATTTGTAGCGTATCCTTTTCCTACGCGCAAGATCGTCAGGTGATTGATAAAGTCGTCGGAGTCGTCGGTCAAGAGCTCGTTTTACTTTCTGATATCGAAGATCAGTTTAGTTTGGCCAAGAAGCGGCAGCCGGAACTGGGAGACGAAGCTCGTTGTGTTATCATGGATCAGGTGCTGGCCCAGAATCTGATGCTGAATCAAGCCCGGCTGGATAGTGTGGTGGTCACAGATAATGAAGTTGAATCACAACTGGACGCCAGAATCAATCAGATCCTGCAATACATGGGCGGTGACGAAAAACAATTTGAAGAATATTACGGGGCCACGGTTTCAAAAGTTCGGGCCCAGTTTCGGGTAGATTTGGAAAATAAACTACTGATCGAACGGATGCAGCAGCAGATTATCGCCGATGCTACCGTTACACCTTCCGAGGTAAAAGATTTCTTCAATCAAATTCCAAAAGATAGTCTACCCTTTTTTAATTCCGAAGTAGAAGTAGCCGAGATTGTTATTTATCCTTCTCAGAATATGGAGGAGAAAACCAAAGCCCGCGAAAAACTGGAAGGTATTCGTCAGCAGATTATTGATGGTGCTCAATTCGCGGAACTGGCCAAAAAATATTCGGATGATCCGGGTTCCGGCGCACAGGGCGGAGATCTTGGATGGGCTACCCGTGGAAGTTACGTGGGTGAATTTGAAGCGGAAGCGTATAATCTGGAGACCAACGAATTATCCAAAGTCATCGAAACACAATTTGGATACCACTTACTGGAATTACTGGAGCGGCGCGGAAACAGTATCCACGTTCGTCACATTTTGATTACGCCGGAGATCACGCCAGCCGACGAAGAGCTTGCCCGCAACCGACTCGACTCGGTTCGTAATCTGGTGCTCCACGATAGTATCCCTTTCGTTTACGCGGTGAACCGGTTTTCGGACGAAGATGTCCCCAGCTACACCAATGGTGGTAATCTGGTAAATCCTAAAACGGGTAATACTTTTTATGAAGTTGGAGACCTCGATCCGGATATCTATTTTACCATTGATACGATGGAAGTAAATGACTTGTCCGCTCCTTTTGAATTTACCGAACAGACGGGACGTAAGGGTTATCGCGCTATTCAGCTACGGTCCCGTACCAAGCCACACAAAGCCAGCCTGGCACTCGATTATTCAAAAATCAAGGCGGCGGCACTGGAATCTAAAAAGAACAGATTTATGTCCGAATGGGTAGGACAAAAAATCAGAGATACTTACATTGAGTTAGATCCGCAGTATTCTGGTTGTGATGATCTGGCGAGATGGAAGGAGGGGTATTGATTAGTGGATTTTTTGATTTTTTGATGTGCGGATATGCGGATTTTATCGGGACTGTACGACATGTGTGTCATTTGGCTTCCCGCACCTTGTGTTCCTAAAGAAAGGCCAACGCGCCAACACACTTAACAAGACAACCTCATTTCATCCATTTTCCTGATAATATGCAAGATCGTCTAGCGTGTTCAATCAACTGGGGCTGAAATGACCTGAATGTATTACGTATTGCGTGACTGGTCGGGAATGTTCATTTAACTGTGTCTAGTCAATTAGTTTAATTTATATAAATAAAATAATTTTTTATAAGTAAATGTTAATCAGTTTATTGGTTGATTAGTCTCTTTTTACGCAATGCTAACGTATCAAAAAAACACAGATTGTTGAACAGTCCCAAATGACCTGAATGTATTACGTATTGCGTGACCAGTCAACAAATCACCGATTAACTGATAACCGATAACCGATAACTAATTAACCAACCAACCTCATTTCAATTCCAGTAATTTTATGCCTGCGGTAATCTGCTCATCCATGAAGTTTTCTCTGGGTGGAACGGGACAGGAATAACCGTAGGTAAAGGCGCAGTACGGGTGATAGGCTTTGTTAAAATCAATGATAATGGTTTCGCCTTCCGGAATTTTCAGATCAATATAGCGGCCACCGCCGTAGGTTTCCTCTCCGTTTGTTAAGTCGGTAAACATAAAAAACAACCAGTCTTTATACTCCTCCATTTCTCGGCTACGATGAGATTGATGAATGGTTACCGTGTATTCTTTTTCGTTCAGTGTAAATGTCGCTTCGCCGTATTTGTCAAAAACGGCCATCCGTTCGGAAGAGGTGGGAATTTCAACCGTCAGTGTATCAATATGCTTTTTGAATCTGGCTTCGACTCTGTAGTTCTTATCTATTTCAAAAAATGGGTGTCCGCCTGCTTTCCGGAATTTTTCCCGCAACATTGAATCCAGCGGAGATTTTTCGGGGCTCATATAATCAGCGTTGAGTTGCTGCCGGTATTCGATAATTTCTTTTTGGTAATCATCTAAAGAAACCACCGTAAAGGAAGTTAGAATCAAGAAAAGAAAAAATAGATTTTTCATGGTTACGATTTTAAAGCATCATTTTCCACTCTATTGGCCAATATCAAAGATAAAAGTCCGAGTAAAAATGTTCCATAAAATAAGAAGTGGCCTTTAGACACAGCGTTCCTAAAATTCTTTATCGCCAAAATCATCGTATTCTCTGATTCCATGAGATAGGTCAATAATAATAAAAAGTTTATTAAAAAAAAAGGTAACAACCATCTTAGTTTTAGGTGAATAATTGATCCTCTGGTGATCAAAAAAAAGGCAATGGGAAGTAAAAAATATAAATTTATTATTCGATGAATAAAGGGAAAATCATCTCCCATGTATTTAACCAGATAAATGCCCTTGATACTGTTATCCAAAATCAACAAGCCAGAAAATACGATTAAGATAGTCGTCACTATACTGGCCCAATATGGACGTTTGGGTTGAATATTTTTATTCGATAAAAAAGGAAAGATAAACGAAAAGGATACTAGTAAAGCGATGAGAAAATATACAAGTATTTCACCGAATCCAAGAGGAATTTCATTGATTTCAATATTGCTGATTTCTAAAAATTCGTCATTTAAAGGAAGAAATAACCTCCATAAAAGAGTGGTAAGTATAGAAACAAAAAACAGAATCAGGATGTTATTTTTTTTCATAATAAAGAAATTCGATTTCTATAAATTTATGAAAAAAATATATTCCTTGCAAATCACTCCTGAAAACACCTTACCCTTTCCCTTGCTATCTACTGATAAGAAACTTTAAATTCTCCATCGGTAACATTGAATATGTTAGCCGCATCATCCTCATCGGTTGCCGTAAAATTAAAATCACCTTCGATCACATTTTCAGTCGTATCGTTTCGGGTAATATTGAGGGTACCTACTGTAAAAAAGGCGCTTGTCCCATTGTCAATATCATCACTGAATGTAATTCCGAAATCATCTTCTGCAATCTGATTGGACCCGGTACCAATACTGGTGGGAACATTAAGTCCGATAGCGTTACCCGTACTGTTTTCTCTTCCGATAATCAATACCAGTTCTTCGCCAAAACTATCATCTGAAAATCCATTGACAATATTCGCTTCGAAAGCATTTCCATTAATGGTCGCTGTCATAAAATCGGCTGGGTCATCGTCTTCGTCATCTCCACATCCGACAAAAGAAAAAGTAGCAGACAGCAGTAAAAAGAAAAATAGGTTTTTCATGTTTATTTATTTTATTAGAAATTTATTTGTTGTAAATAATAATTGATAACGGTTAACTCACCTGCTCCATTTCATACAAAGGGAATCGCGCCATAAACTGATTGACTTCTTTTCTTACCGCACTAATCACCGCATCGTTTTCCGGATCAGAAAGTACGCGGTCAACCCAGTCAATCGTTTTCAAACAATCTGCTTCCGTAAATCCACGGGTCGTAATCGCCGCCGTTCCAATTCTAATTCCGGAGGTAACAAAAGGAGACTGTGTATCAAAAGGAACCATATTTTTATTGACAGTAATATCTGCTTTGACCAGCGCCTGTTCCGCCACCTTTCCCGTGACTCCCTTAGACCGCAAATCTATCAGCATCAAATGATTATCGGTTGAACCGGAAATCACTTTATATCCTTTTTCCAGTAACGCTCCGACCATAACTTTGGCATTTTTGATGACCTGCTCACCGTACGCTTTGAAAGACGGTTGCAATGCTTCCTGAAAAGCCACGGCCTTCGCCGCAATTACGTGCTCCAGCGGCCCACCCTGCATACCGGGAAAAACCCCGCTGTTCAAAATGGAAGACATCTTAATGACGGTTCCTTTTTTGGTCGTTCGTCCCCACGGATTTTCAAAATCTTTACCCATCATAATAATTCCTCCACGGGGGCCCCGCAATGTTTTATGAGTGGTCGAGGTAACGATATGACAGTGCGGCATCGGATCGTTGAGCAAACCAGCTGCAATTAATCCTGCCGGGTGTGCGATATCTGCTAACAACAAGGCTCCGACCTTATCGGCAATCGCCCGGAAACGGGCGTAGTCCCAGTCGCGTGCGTAGGCAGAGGCACCACATACAATCAGTTTTGGTTTTACTTCCAGCGCCTTGGCCTCTACTTTATCCATATCAATCATTCCGGTCGCTTCCTCCACACCGTAAAAATGTGGCTGGTAAACTTTCCCCGAAAAATTGACCGGAGAACCGTGCGATAAATGACCACCATGTGACAAATCAAATCCCAGAATCGCATCTCCCGCATTCAGAACGGCCAGAAATACCGCCGCGTTGGCCTGTGCCCCGGAGTGCGGCTGCACGTTGGCGTATTCCGCTCCGAATAATTCCTTGAGCCGGTCAATGGCCAGTTGTTCTATTTTATCAACGACCTCACAACCTCCATAATATCGTTTACCCGGATATCCTTCCGCGTATTTGTTGGTCAGACAACTTCCCATCGCCTGGATTACTTCCTGACTGGTAAAGTTCTCAGAAGCGATCAGTTCTATCCCGTGTCGCTGTCGTTGTAATTCTTCTTCGATTAATCCAAAAATAATAGCATCTTTCATTGCTGATAAGGTTTGAGTAAGTTGTTATAAAAAAATTTGGCAGGGAACGATAAATATGGAAACAAAGGTACGAAGTTTCATAAGAAAAGAAGCGTTAAAATCCGACACATTTTGCGGACATATACCGTATAATGCTCATAAAGATTTACACAAATACTTACTTGATACGTAAATCTATATACTAAAGTCTTCTCAAATAGGTTTATAAAAAAAGAAGTTCCAAAGACCTGATTTACTCATATTCTTATTACATTTGAAAAAAAATAAGATACGTATATGTATTTACCAATTTTTCGCTTTGCTGTTATTTTGATGTTGATGGGATTTACCAATGAGTTATGTGCGAAAACGGACAAATACCGTTGTATGTGGCGCAACGATCCCGCGACCACCATGACGATTGGCTGGAATCAGATATCCGGTAATAGCCCTACGCTTTACTACGACATCTACGAGCACGGCTCGGATACCCGCGCCTATACGTGGTCGCAAAGTCCTGACCGGACGGTAATGGCCAAAGGGATGAATAATCAGTTTGTCCGGCTCCGTGGTTTACAGCCCAATACCGTTTATTATTTTATCATCGTGGACAGCGAAGGAGTCAGCGAACCCATGTCTTTCCGAACAGCCCCTGATCACCCGTACGAACGTCTGAGTATTATCGCAGGAGGAGATTCCCGTAATCACCGGACCGGACGAAAAAATGCGAATAAACTGGTCAGTAAATTACGGCCTCATTGTGTTATGTTCGGGGGTGACATGACGGGATCTGACAAGGCCCGGGAATGGAAATACTGGCTGGACGACTGGCAGTACACCGTGGGAGAAGATGGCCGGCTGACGCCACTGATTGTCGCCCGTGGTAATCACGAATATTCCAATGAATCCATCGTAGATATTTTTGATGTAGAAAACCCCAAAGTTTATTATGCGTTAAATCTCGGCGGAAATTTACTGCGGGTTTATACCCTGAATTCACTGATTGCCAGCGGTGGTGACCAGGGAGCATGGCTGCGGGATGACCTTTCCCGCAACGATCATATAACTTGGAAATTTGCGCAATATCATTTTGCGATCCGGCCTCATACCAAGGCAAAGCGCGAACAGAATGCACAATATAAAAACTGGGGAATTCCTTTTTACGACCATGGTGTTGACGTAGTCGTAGAATCAGATGCACACACGGTAAAAACCACCTGGCCCGTCCGGCCGGACTCCGGACCGGGCAGTGATATGGGATTCATCCGCGATGATCAGACGGGTACCGTTTACATCGGGGAAGGTTGCTGGGGTGCTCCGTTACGCAGAAATAATGATGATAAAAAATGGACGCGTAACAGTGGGAGTTTTAATCAGTTTAAATGGATTTTTATTAGTGAAAATAATATCGAGATCCGAACGGTCGAAACCAATAATGCGGACGAGGTAGGATCGGTTGATCCCTATGATGTTTTTACGCCACCGGCTAATTTAAAAATATGGAATCCCAGCAACGGACCAGTTTTATATATTGATCGAAAATATCAAAATACGTATGCTACCTCCGATCCGGCTTCCACTGCCGTAGCCAGTTTATCCCCTGTCAGTACGGCTCCTGCTGCCGTGGTGCACGCGCAACAACAAGCAATGCAAGAAGAGGATTGTGAACCAGAAACCACCACTCCGGAAAAAGAACCACCTGCGGTCGCCATGGTAAGAACCAATCCACAAAGAATCGAAGCACCTGCTCCCGCAGTAGTGGAAACGCCACCGGTAAAATCATCTAACAACATTCCCAAACC
>CAKZUV010000091.1 GCA_937921555.1 uncultured Saprospiraceae bacterium | reverse complement strand
ATAATAATCATTGTGATGACCGAACCAAGTGATTTTTGTTTGGTCTTTTTTTCACTTTCGTGCGATTCTTCCAGCGCCATCATGTGCCAGATTTCCTTGATAGCAGTGTAAATGATAAAAATACCACCCAGCAGTACAATGATACTGTGGAAATTGAAATCGCCATAAATAACTTTATCAATATCTATTTTAAAAATGGAATCCTGGACTGCTTCGATCAAAGTGATTAGCACAAATAACAGCACGATCCGTAAAATAACGGCCAGCGCAATTCCCACTTTCCGGGCGTACGCCTGCTTGTCTGGTGGGGCATTTTTGGATTCGAGGGAGATATAGAGTAGGTTGTCAAAACCGAGCACTAACTGAAGCATGATAAGCATCATTAGGGTAAATAGATTTGCGAGTAAGTCTGCTGGCATAAGCTTGAAAATTAGGTTAATATGCGAATAAAAGTACTTCCGAAAGCACAAATTGGTCCATCCGAACAGTATCCTGCCGGTGGTCCGATCCATTCTGACCGAAATAAAAGCCGAAAATAGGGATTTTTTAGATTATGTCCCAACCTATTTTGGTACTTATGCCGGATTCTCTTACATTTGTGACTTGAAATTAATCATGATTTCAAAATATTTAATATTAACACCAAATTTAATATGAATTTACACGAATATCAGGCAAAAGAATTGCTCAAAAAATACGGCGTCGTGATTCCGGCGGGAATTGTCGCTACCAATGTGGATGAGGCCGTGGCTGCCTACCATACCCTAAACAAAGAAACGGGTACGGAGTACGCGGTGGTCAAAGCGCAGATTCACGCGGGTGGACGTGGTAAAGGTGGGGGTGTAAAAGTTGCCAAAAATGCGGATGAAGTACGTCAGTTTTCGGACGATATCATTGGCATGATGCTGAAGACGCCACAGACGCCGGGTGGATTGGACGGTGAAGGTAAACTGGTACGGAAGGTGCTGATCACCGAAGACAGCTACGTACCAAGTTTTGACGAATGCAGCGAAATGTACGTTTCTATTCTGATGGACCGGGAGCGAAAATCCAACGTGATCATTTACTCTACCGAAGGTGGTATGGACATCGAAAAGGTGGCCGAAGAAACGCCGCATTTACTACACAAAGAATATATTGATCCAACTTTGGGACTACAAACTTTCCAGTTGAATAAGATCGCTTTTAACCTGGGCTTATCGGGCGCAGCGTTGAAGGAAATGCGTAAATTTATTTACAATCTGTACCAGGCTTTCGTGGGCAGCGATGCCAGCTTGTTCGAAATTAATCCGGTGATTGTTACCGGAACGGACAAAGTGATTGCGATTGACAGTAAGGTTTCGCTGGATGAAAATGCTTTATTCAGACATCCCGATCTGGCAGAACTGAGAGATACGGACGAAGAAGATCCGGTAGAAGTGGAAGCCAAAGGATACGGTTTGAACTACGTAAACCTGGACGGTAACGTCGGTTGTATGGTAAACGGTGCCGGACTGGCGATGGCGACGATGGATATTATTAAATTATCGGGTGGTGAGCCAGCCAACTTCCTCGACGTAGGAGGTACGGCGGACGCAGACCGGGTTGAAAAAGCGTTCAGAATTATTCTGCGTGATCCGGCGGTAAAGGCCATTCTGATCAATATTTTTGGTGGAATTGTACGTTGCGACCGGGTAGCACAGGGCGTCGTGGATGCGTATAAGAATATGGGCAACATCAAGGTGCCGATTATTGTACGTCTGCAGGGAACCAACGCGGATATCGCCAAGACAATCATCGACGAATCCGGACTGGAAGTACATTCTGCGATCTTGCTGCAGGAAGCGGCCGATCTGGTACAAAAGGTATTGGAGGCGTAGCGCCTGATATCAGTTTGTTCAGTTTGTGAATGAATTTTAAATATAACGGATAAAGAAAAAGCGTTTCCTTCGACTCAAGGAAACGCTTTTCTTATTTAGTCTACGTCCCTTAGCTGTTTAGACAAGCAGATTCCATAAGAAGCATACAAGAAGGACTGCGCAGAAATAGATTTTATGGATATTGAAAAAATATGGTCAGTGACTTTCGTAAAAGCCACTGACCATATTTAATTTTTAAAAATCGTCAGAAAGATCTGCGATTATAACTGGTAGCAAGTGATCATTTTATTCTTCTCGTTCAAAAACACTCGGGTATCAATATTGTCCAGAATATAATCAGGTGTTTTATCCACCAATTTTATCTTATTGTCAATATTTCCGGTTGCTTTGTTAAGTTGATAAATGTAAGCACCGTCGCTTTTCACTTTAGTCACTATAAACTGATGAGCAGTCGTTGCTTTTGAATTAAAGAAGCGGGTATTGGTAATTTCAAAAACGGGTGCCATCTGGCCGCTACTGTTTCCGACGTACATTCCGGCTGCTACGCTGGTCGTAGATTTTGCGTCGGATTGATCTCCGGTACTTCGGTAAGAACCGTTAGAGAGTGCGGTCAGCGCATTGATATTATCTATGCTTCCCTGGATATCGAGATCCACACCCATCGCAGCCGATGCCGTTTTTCCCGCGATATCCATTAGTCCGCCTACGGAAGTAACGGGATCAAAATATTTGGTATAAACCAATTTACCATCACCACTCAGCAAAGAAGCGTGCTGGTCGGTCCCGATAAAATAATTTCCGTCGAGGTAAGAAGCGGTGAGCGGTGTTTTTTTGTTGACCTTTTCCAGTTCAATATCTTCCGCGAACAGTTCAATATCTCCACTACTTAAATCAAATTTATAGCCTTTTTTATTTTCGAAAATAATGGCCTTGTTATCTTTCTCGTCGTACGTGACGGCCGGGATGGCTTTAAACTTTACGTCTTTTTTCCACAAATCTTTTCCATTGGAGTAGTCCAGAATGTTTGATCTTTCGGTCGAGATGTATAGTACGCCGTTGTTGGTGGGGGTAGCATAATAAGCATACCCTTTCACCTTGCTGTCCCATTCTTTTTTACCATCCTTGCTAACCAGTGCGATGCTGCCATTCTTTTCGTTTTTTCCTATCGCGATATAACTATCCTTGTAGGGAATAACTTCATCGAGGTAATCAATTTTAAAACTCTTCTTCCATTTAAAAGTCTCCGTTTTGGGATCGATCAGATTAAAACCCTCCGTTTCTACCAGTACCAGATTGTTGTTTTCATCTGCTCTTACATCCAGCAGACTTCCCCGCAATTTTAGTTTTCCTGGTGTTACATCCGCGCCGGACGCAGGATCAAGGACGGTTAATTTACTGGATTTTTTGATACCCAAATAAACTTTGTCATTCAGTTCTGAGTAAACCAGTGCTTTAATTTTTTTCTTGGTTTCCTGTTCCCAGGCGAGGGCGCCGCTACTAAAATTATAGCTCAGAATTTTATCTTTTTTACCTAAAATCAATTGATCATTATTGGTAAAGAAAGGTCCGAATTCTATAAAACTGGCGCTGCTCAGTGCACCTTTTGCTTTGCCAATCAGTCCTTTGTTTTTACCGACTGATGCAATCCAGTCCTGTTCCCAGGTTTTAAGGCTGAACTTCATGAGCATTTGTTCCTGGCCTTTTAGTGCTTCAAACAAGATGCAGCCTCGCTCCGGATAGAGATTAAATGCTTTGATCCGGTAGCCTTCGTCTTTGGTATCAAACACAATATCTCCGGTACTTGAATTGATGAGCAAGCCACGGGTTTTTCCAAGCATCGGCTGGTAGTCCACGTAAAATAATGGCAATCCGTCAATATTCAGGAAAGAGTTTTTATCTACCGCTTTTAGCTCTTCGTTGTGCCAGACGACCTCACCCGTTTCGTTGTTCATGGCTAAAAGCCCTTTGTCGCCAGCGGCGATAATATACCCTTCGTTAGACTGTAAAATCCAGCCTACTTTGTATAATTTGTCGGAAAGATCTACTTCCCACTTTTTTTCCTGTGCCTGAATATCCGACAGGGTGAGAAAAGTGAAAAAGAAAAATAAAGCAGTAATTAATGTTGGTTTAAGTTTCATGAAAATTTTATTTATTTTATAAAAAAAGATTATATCCGTAACTGGGTAGTTATCCTGATAAAAAATCAGGATTTACGCAAATTTTGTAAATGTAACTGTAAAGTTATAAATATTATTTAGAATTTTAATATTCAAAAGGTAAGATTAATGTTTGGTATTCATTTTTTTTGTTATTCCGTAAGAGTTTGTCCAAAATTTTCAGTTAATAGCCATTTAGACATGCACTAAACTGAAAAGCGTTTCCTTCGATTGAAGAAAACGCTTTTTGAGATTAGAATGACTTTGTTATCTCAATCGTGTGTTAAAAAAAGTCAAGGGTTCGCTGCCACGCCAACTGCGCCGCATCATAATCATACCGTCCCGTGGTGTCGTTGTGAAAACCGTGGTTTACGTAAACGGTATAAAAGTCAGGCCAGAGTAAGTATCATAATTGTTTTTCCAGTTCCTGCATTGTTTTTTTTAATCTGTCGGTCAATTCATATATTCCTTCCTGATTATAGGTGGCAAAGCCAATTCTTATACAATTGTATTTTTTATTAATTGAATAATTTGATTTGACAATTGTCAATACAAAGCCTGACTCCGGTTTCGGTCAAGTTGAATACTGGTTTTGAGTGGAAACATCTGGACTATTATTTATCTTGATTCTGGACTATTGGAGTAGTCCACAAATATAGTATTTTTGATAAAAAAATAATTGAATGATCACTATAAAGAAAGCAGCAGCACCGGACGCAGAGGTCCTGGCCCTCCTTGGCCGGGTGACCTACGTAGAATCACACGGACATTTTATTGAGGATAAAAATGATCTGGCAAAGTATATAGAACAAGCTTTTTCAATTACCAAAACCAGCGCAGACCTCAAAAATGCGGACCACCATTTTTACCTGATTTACGCAAACGATTTACCCGCAGGTTATGCCAAACTAGTCTCAAATTCCAGCCACGAAGAGGTGTCTTCGGAAAGTAGCGGCCAGCTGGAGAGAATTTATGTGCTGGATGATTTTATTCCACAAAAACTGGGACAAAAACTACTCAGCTTAGTGGAAAAAGAAACGCAGCAGATGGGACTGGACACGCTCTGGCTTTCCGTTTACATCAAAAATCACAGAGCTATTAAATTTTACAAAAAAAACAAATTTGAAAAGGCAGGAACCTTAAACTTTTTAGTCAACGGAAAACAATACGAAAATATCGTTTTCTCAAAAAAATTATAACATGGCAGCATATTCAAAATCTGATCTGAATCGGGTAAAGCGCGGACACAACCGGGCAACCTACGATATTGATAAAATAAATGCTATTCTGGATGCCGGATTTATTGGGTACGTGAGTTATGTTTATGAGGGCAGAGCGATCACCCTGCCGATGGCTTACGGACGGGCGGAAAACAAAATTTATCTGCACGGTTCGCAGGGCAACCGGATGCTCCGTTTTCTGATTGCCGCAGAAAAAATGAGTATGACGGTGATGCATCTGGATGCGTTGGTCCTGGCCCGTTCCGGACTTCATCATTCCGTTAATTACCGCTCGGCAACTTTATTCGGAGTGGTAAAACAGATCGATGATAAAGAAGAAAAGATCGCAGCCCTGAAATGTTTTATGGAGCACATGATGACCGGCCGCTGGGATGGCGTCCGGCCCATGACGGATAAAGAACTGGACAGAACGCTGGTTGTCGAAATGACGATTGAAACGGCCTCGGCCAAAATCAGAGACGTCGGAGTGGGGGACGAACCGGAAGATTATGACCTGGACGTCTGGGCCGGACTGGTGCCGATAAAACAGGTTGCCGGATATCCGGTTCCCGATCAGGGAAAGCCGGAAAAGATGGAAATTCCAAAGCACGTGCTCGATTATTACCAAAAAAATAAGGGTTAATCGGGGGAAAGGATGGTATTTATATTTTCCCGAAAACAATCCGGCGTAAAAGCAGGTAATTTCCCATCTTTTAATTATCATTGAGGTTATTATACATAACAACTACATTAGGATTTTTTATGAAAAATTATAAGACCACCGAAACGGCCTTGTTGGATACGATCCGGATGGGGACAGAGCGTTTTTACAAAATATCCAATAGTGATACTTTACGACCTTTTTTTATGAGTGTTGTCAGTGATTCAAATCACTGGATGTTTATTTCAAGCAATGGTGGACTGACCGCAGGAAGGAAAAACGCAAACTACGCCCTGTTCCCCTATTACACGGATGACAAGGTTACCGAACTGGCAGAAATTACCGGGAGCAAATCCATCTTCCGGGTCCGGACCAACGATCATACCCACAACTGGGAACCCTTCTCTGACCGCTTTGCCGGACGGTATCAGATTACCCGGAATTTATACAAAAATGAATTTGGTAATAAACTCCTTTTTGAGGAAGTCAACGAAGATTTGAATCTCACGTTCCGTTATCAGTGGAGTTCCAGTAATCGTTTTGGTTTTGTAAAAACGGCGACGCTGATTAATCAGGGGAGCGGGCAGATAGCAGTGTCTGTGCTGGATGGCCTTCAGAATATTTTACCAGCCGGGCTCAAAAGCGACCTGCAAAACAGTACCAGTAATCTGGTGGATGCTTATAAAAAAAGTGAACTCGAAAAGTCGGCTGGATTGGGTATCTACGCGCTGAGTGCCATTATTGTGGACAAGGCCGAGCCGAGTGAGGCGCTGAAAGCAAATATCGTCTGGTCGCTGGGACTGGATAACCCTACGCATTTGTTATCTACCACTCAACTCTCCAATTTCAGAAAAGGAATTGCTATCCGGGATGAAATCGATAAGCGGGCCGAGAAAGGTGCTTACTTTATTTCGCAGGAGATTACGTTATCCGCCGGGGAAGAAAAAGAGTGGATGATCATGGCGGATGTCAATAAAAATCACGCGGCGATCGCGGCGATAATGCACGCTATCAATACGGAATCAGATTTGAAAAGTCAGATTGAAAAAGACGTGGAAGCAGGCACGCAAAAACTGATCGAACTGACCGCGGCGGCGGACGGATTACAACTAACTTCTGATCATTTTCGTGATACAAGGCATTTTGCAAATGCTTTGTTTAATATTATGCGGGGTGGTATTTTTGATTACAATTATCAGATCGAAAAATCAGATTTTTCAAAATATTTACACAAAGCCAACCATGCTGTTTACCAGGATTTTAAATCCCGGATTGAAGCATTGCCGGCGTTTTTTACAGTGAAAAAATTACGGGAATTGGCCCAACGGGCGGATAATCCAAATTTCAAAAGATTGTGTTTTGAATATATGCCACTGCGGTTCAGTCGCAGACACGGTGATCCGAGCCGGCCCTGGAATAAATTTTCTATTAATACCCAAAGTGAAGTGGATGGTTCCAAGATTCTTGACTATCAGGGAAACTGGCGGGATATTTTTCAGAACTGGGAAGCACTGGCGCATTCGTATCCGGCCTTTGCGGATAGTATGATTCATAAATTTCTGAACGCTACGACTTTTGACGGGTATAATCCTTACCGGGTGACCAAGGATGGTTTTGACTGGGAAGTGATTGAACCGGATGATCCGTGGTCGTTTATCGGATACTGGGGCGATCACCAAATTATCTATTTACTGAAATTTCTGGAGCTGGTCGAAAAGCACGAGCCTGGCTTGCTGAAGCAGTATTTTAAGCAGGATATTTTTGTGTACGCCGAGGTACCTTACAAAATTAAGAGCTACGTTGAGATTCTGAAAAATCCAAAAGATACGATTGAATTTGATCACGATTCGGATCATCGGGTACGACGGCGCCGAGATGATTTTGGGGCCGACGGCGCATTATTGACCACGGAAAATCAAACAATTTATCAGGTTAATTTTATTGAAAAAATAATGGCTACGGTTCTGGCCAAGCTGTCTAATTTTATTCCGGAAGGCGGCATCTGGATGAATACCCAACGCCCGGAATGGAATGATGCCAACAACGCTCTGGTGGGAAATGGTGTTTCTATGGTTACCCTTTATTATCTGCGGAGATTCCTGGATTTCTTTCAAAAGCAACTGGATGGTCTGGACCTGTCTGATATTTCTGTTTCGGAAGAACTGATTACTTTCTACCAAAAGACGCACAAAACGCTGAAAAACCATCAGGCCATGCTGTCCGGAAAAATCAGCGATCAGGATAGAAAATCGGTAATGGACGGGCTGGGGCAGGCGGCGAGTGATTACCGTCAGCAAATTTATAAAAATGGATTCAGCGGGAATAAACAATCCATTGCAATCAAAGAATTAAATGAGTTTATTCTTCTGGTTATCAAGTATTTAGATCAGTCTATTCGAGCTAATAAACGAACCGATTATTTGTATCATGCCTATAATCTGATGACGGTCAAAAGTGAGGAGGAAGTATCGGTTAGTTATCTGAGTGAAATGCTGGAAGGTCAGGTTGCGGTACTGAGTGCGGGTGCGTTGTCGCCGGCAGAGGCGCTCGCCACGCTGGATGGATTGAAAGAGAGTGCGTTGTTCCGGGAGGATCAATACAGTTATATTTTATATCCGAATAAGGACTTGCCCAGATTTATGGATAAGAATACGATTCCGGAATCTGCCGTTGCATCATCCGAATTGCTGACGCAGCTGGTCGGGGATGGCCATCTGCAAATAATTGAAAAAGACATCAACGGAACTTACCACTTTAACGGGAATTTCAAAAACGCCAACGATTTGAAAACCGCCCTGGAAAACTTGTCCGGGAGCGAGTATTCCGGTCTGGCCGAAAAAGATACCAACAAGGTACTGGCAATTTTTGAAGACCTTTTTAATCACAAAGCTTTTACCGGACGATCCGGAACCTTCTTTGGGTACGAAGGACTGGGGTCGATCTACTGGCACATGGTTTCAAAACTATTACTGGCCGTGCAGGAATGTTGCTGGCAGGCTATTGAAGACGAAGAAAGTGCCGAACTCATTGGAAGATTACTGGAGCATTATTATGAAATCAATGCCGGAATCGGCGTACACAAATCTCCTTCCCTGTACGGTGCTTTTCCCACCGATCCGTATTCTCATACACCCGCCGGAAAAGGCGCGCAACAACCGGGGATGACCGGCCAGGTGAAAGAAGACCTGTTGAGCAGATTCGGGGAGTTAGGAGTACGGGTGGAAAATGGCCGATTGTATTTTATGCCGGTACTTTTACGGAAGACGGAATTTCTGCGGGAAGCCAAACGGTTTGATTACGTTGATATAAATTTAGAACATCACCAGCTTGATTTGCCGGAAAATTCGCTGGCTTTCACTTATTGTCAGGTTCCTGTTATATATCGGCTCGCGGAGTCTGGCCGGATTGAGGTAACTGACAAAGCCGGAAAGGTAACGGTTATTGATTCCTTGTCTCTGGACGAGAAGACGAGTCAGCAGATTTTTGGACGGACGGGAGCGATCAGGCAGGTAGTGGTGTATGTTGAGGCGGGGATGTTGAAGTAAGAGCATGTCTAAATTTTAAACCGGGTGCTTCCTTAAAATAAAATACCTTGCCAGGTTAACTGACAAGGTATTTTTACTCATTGCTCAAAAAAAATAAGATTGATTATGCAATTTCAATCAAAGTCTGCTTTGTTAATTTAACGTCGAGTCCGAGTTGCTCCATCTGTAGCAGCAAGGTATGAACCTTCATGCTGTCGGATGATTTTATTTCCAGGTGGCCCTCATTATTCCAACAGGCATCTTCCTGGTTGATGCCCATTTTTCTGAGTCTTTGGACGACTAAATCTTTAACCTCCTGATTTTGGATGTTTTCTGATTTTTTACAAGGCGCTTTATGCGTAAAAGAATTAGATACTGCGATTACCATGATTTAAATTTTTTAGTTATTTGAAGATATTTTTAATAGTAGACTTAATTCCAAAATAATTATTCTCCCTGTCCAAGTGAGAAGCCACGTCTGCCTCCGAACTCATAAAGATTCTCCGTTTTAATAATATCAAATCCAGCCTGATGAAGTTTGCTTTGTAAATATAGAATACGTTCGAAGGTTACTTTTTTGTAGTCGGGAGGCGTCGCTTTGATATCAGCCTCTTCTGCCACAAATCTGCAGCGCCAGTGGTCGGTACAGTAAGTATGTTTATTTCCGTGTGGGAAAACTTTTACCCCACGGTTGGTGATCATTTTCAACTTCATAAGTTCGGCGCCCAGGTTTTTTAGTTCGGTGCCCAGGACCTCCGGGTTTTCTCCTCGCCAGTCCAGAAAAACATCGATACCTACTAACACTTTTTCCTCCACTTTTCGCTGGTATGGTTGCAGCTGGATCGAGCCGCTACCATTGGACAATTGACTGGTAGCCAGGGTACTTGGTGCTGTACCTAACCGGGCAATTACAGCCTCCGCAAATTCAGCACAAGTCACTTTTTTGAAACTGGTTTCCTGGTGGTAGATATCTGCCGTGTGGATGCCATCCTCAATCGTTTTTAACCACGCATTTTTGATGTTATCAGCGATGTCAGTTTTGCCGAGGTGTGCCAGCATCATGACTGCTGCGTTAATTAGTCCGGAGGGATTCGCAATATTTTTTCCGGCAATATCCGGAGCTGATCCGTGAATGGCCTCAAACATTGCGACGTCTTTTCCGATGTTTGCACTACCGGCCAGCCCTACCGAACCGGCAATTTCGGCAACGATATCGGAAACAATGTCACCGTATAAATTAGAAGTGACGACCACATCATAATTTTCCGGAGTGGAAGCAAGTTTTGCGGATCCTATATCGATAATCTGGCTTTCGGAAATAATGTCCGGGTATTCCGCGGCAATTTCTTTGAAGACTTTATGAAACAGTCCATCGGTCAATTTCATAATATTATCTTTCACCATACAGGTGACTTTTTTACGGCCATACGCTTTGGCATATTCAAAGGCATAACGGATGATTTTTTCAGATCCGGGGCGTGTAATTAATTTCAGACACTGTACCACATCCTGTGTTTGCTGATGCTCGATTCCGGCATAAAGATCTTCTTCGTTTTCTCTGATGATGACCACGTCCATATTGGGATGACCGGTCTGAATGAACGGGTCCATTGCCTGAACCGGTCTGATATTGGCAAACAAGCCGAGTGATTTTCGTAAGGTGACATTCAGGCTTTTATATCCACCTCCCTGAGGAGTTGTGATAGGGGCTTTTAAAATAATCTTATGTTTTTGAATCGTATCCCAGGCATTTTGATCGATCCCGGCCGATTGTCCACTGAGGTACACTTTTTCTCCCACGTTGATAAACATCGGATCTAATTCAGCACCTGCTTTTTCCAGGATTTTCAGAGTAGCCTTCATAATTTCGGGGCCAATCCCATCTCCCATGGCTACCGCTATCTTGGTAGCTTTTTGAGTTTTGGTGCCGGGGTAATTTATCTGATCTAATTTGGTACTCATCGAATTTATTTTATAATGTTAAAAAAAATGTTGTTTATGCTGGTGTATTTAA
>CAKZUV010000090.1 GCA_937921555.1 uncultured Saprospiraceae bacterium | reverse complement strand
GTTGAGCCCACTCTAAAAAGTGATTTTCGCGCAGAGGAGCAGAGAACGCAGAGATTCTTTAACGTGTAAATCTTTTATCGTAAATCAAATATGAATATTATTTTTATTAAATGTGTCTCAATTTTTCTGTTTTCCTAGTTTTTAGAGCAGGCTCAATGTTGAATTGTTGAGTTGTTGAGTTGTTGAATCGTTGAGTCTACTCCAAAAAGTGATTTTCTTGCAGAGATGCAGAGAATGCTGAGTGATCGTGTATATCTCTTTATCGCAAATCTGCACGTCAAAAAATCTCAAAATTTTACCCCGGCCCCAGAGGGGAGATTTTGAGATTTTTGCCTTGCTGTTATCAACAGAAAAAGCATCAAAAAATCCGCACATCCACCAATCTACACATCTGCACATCCAAACATCCACTCATCAAAAAATCTAACTATAGACCTCATTGCGGCAGCTCTTCAGTGTATTCATCAACAAAGCTGTTACCGTCATTGGGCCTACGCCACCGGGAACGGGCGTGATAAAGCTACATTTGGGGGCTACTTCATCGAATTTTACATCTCCGGCCAGTCGGTATCCGCGTTTGCGGGAAGCATCGTCTACGCGGTTGATTCCCACGTCAATGACTACGGCTCCTTCTTTGACCATATCCGCTGTGACAAATTCCGGGATGCCCAGAGCTACGATCAGCACATCGGCCCGGCGGCAGTGATCCGCGATATTTTGGGTACGGCTGTGACAAAGTACCACGGTGGCATTACCGGGGCTGGCCTTGCGGGAAAGGAGAATACTGATGGGCGTTCCGACGATATTACTTCTGCCGAGTACCACACATTCTTTTCCGGAAATATCGATGTTATTGCGGTCCAGCATCTGAACGATACCAAAAGGGGTTGCGGGCAGATAAGCGGGCAGTCCCTGAGCCATTCGTCCAAAGTTGGTGGGATGAAAACCGTCTACGTCCTTTTTTGGATCAATAGCGAGGGTAATTCTTTGTTCGTTAATGTGTTTGGGGAGCGGAAGTTGTACAATGAATCCATCAATCTCCGGATCGGCGTTCAGCTTGTCGACGATTTCCAGTAATTCACTTTCAGTGGTTTCCGCATCTCTTTCGATCAGGGTTGAGTTAAAGCCTACCTTTTCGCAGCTCTTCACCTTGTTGCGTACATACACCTGAGAGGCCGGGTCAGCGCCCACCAGCACCGCCGCCAGATGGGGAGGACGATTGCCTTCGGCCACGTAAGCGGCTACCGTTACGGCGATTTCTTCTTTGATGGTATTGGCCAGTTCGCGGCCGTCGATTAATTGCATAAAATACAGGTGGTTGATAAAAACGGCAAAGGTACAATTTATCGACAGAAATAGAGAAAGGAATTTTCCCTGTCTCCCAATTAAAATACTACTTTTCCTATCATTCTTTTCCTAAACCTATCATCAATAGAAGCGTAGGTTTAGAAAATGTAATGATATCCTGGCCCCAAAAATTTAAAGAAAACGAAAGATTACACCCAAAACCTATTAACCAATGAGTCTGCTCTAAAAAGTGATTTTCGCGCAGAGGAGCAGAGAACGCAGAGATTCTTTAACGTGTATATCTTTTATCGTGGATGCAATATATAGTTTGTTTTTATCAGAAGAAATAAGAAAACAGCTACTCATAACCACATACCACCACACGCTATATTTTTAAATCTAATTAAAATAGTGATTTTTTCTAAAAAGTTCACAAATAAATCACATTTCTATCACCAAAAGACTTATCTTTGTTGCATAAAGGTTTATCTAAACTTTAAATAGCCTCTAACGATCAGAATAACAAATAAATGAGTGGAACGAGTATAATTACAAAACGGTTTATTAAATGCCATAACAAATTGCGGGAAGACAACCGGGTGCGGTCCAGTCGCCAGTTTGCGCTGTCTTTGGAATATTTACCCCAGAGTTTGAGTGAAATTCTCAAGGGGCGGAGGGATGTAACGATTGAGTTACTGCGAAAGGCCGTTGAAAAATATAAGATCAATCCGGTGTATATTTATACGGGAGAAGGTCCGATGTTTATGACCGAGGAAGACCACAAATCCTTCCGGGTGCTGACCATTGTCACCAACGCGCAGGAAGACGAGCGCATTGTACACGTACCCATTCCCGCGCAGGCGGGCTACGCGGCTGAGACGTCCGATCCCACCTATATTCAGGATTTGCCAACCTTTACTTTGCCGGATTATAAATATAAAATTGGTACGCACCGTTCGTTTGATGTGTCGGGTGACAGTATGGAACCGACTTTATTTGAAGGCGACAAGGTGATTTGTAGTTTTCTGGAACCGACGCTCTACGAAAATGCGATGAAGGACAATTATGTTTACGTGATTGTGACGAGAGGCGACGTGGTGGTGAAGCGGATTACCAATATGTTAAAAGAGAAGCGTCAGTTGCTCTTGCATTCGGATAACAACTTTTACGAGGACTATACCGTTAATTTAGGGGATATCCGGGAGATTTGGTACGTCCGGGCCAAGATTAGTCCGTTTTTGCCGAGTCCGCAGAATATTCAAAATTCGCTGCACGAAGAAATGCGGCAGATGAAAACCATTATTACCAAACAAGGCCAGGCGATCCAGAACCTCAACATGACGGTGGGAAAAGCATTGGATAAAAAATAAAAAAAGATGAAGATTTCAGGAAAAGTTGTTTATCAGAATATCGGAATGGGTTGCTGGGGAATCGTCGCGGACAATGGTAAGGAATACCGCCCCGTTAATATGCCCGAACAACTCAAAACGAAAGGTGCCAAAGTAACGGTGACGGCCAGTAAGGCCAAAGAGGAGATGTCCATGTTTATGTGGGGAACGCCCATTAAGATTAGCAGTTTTGAAACGATTGGGAGTTAGAAGATTATCATTGAATGTTTAAAAAATGGATTTAGTCAAAGAGAATTCTCCGAGGCGGCTGCCTCCGATGAATACGTTAGCGGGACTGATTAGCAAATTTGCCGATCAACTGTATTTAGTTTTGAGCGATACCCGACGGCTTGCCTTGGGGAGCTTTATTCCTGGCCATCGAATATTCAGATACAAGGTGGAATGCCACCGGTCCATTATGGGTTTTTTAAAAAATACAATTGTACCATTTTATACGAGGACATTGTTATTAATCCGGCAATAGATTCTTAAAAAAGAAAAAAGTGAACTTTATCATATACGACCTGGAGGCTACTTGCTGGGATTTTAAGAGCGACAAGTACATTCAGGAGACCATCGAAATTGGCGCCGTAATGATGAATCGTTTTGGCGAACAACTGGGAGAATTTAACAAGTTTATCCGACCCATTTTACATCCGACCTTATCCGCTTATTGTTACGAGCTGACTTCCATTGATCAGATCATGGTCAACCGGTCAGATACCTTTCCGCGGGTCATTGATTCGTTTAAGGAATGGATCGGGTTTTTTGACGACGAAGAATATGTGCTTTGTTCCTGGGGTGGCTTTGATCGCAGACAACTGATTCAGGATTGTCAATTACACGATCTGGAATGGGAATGGGTGGAAAAGCACCTGAATATCAAACAACAATACCAACGAATGAAGCGTTTACACCGTTCGTGCAGTATGTCACGGGCGCTACGTACGGAAGGCATCGAAGCGCTGGGGTCGAAACATCGGGGGATTGATGATGCGAGGAACCTGGTGGAGATATTTTTGAAGTATCGGGATGAGTGGGTGGTGGAGCCTTAAGGGATGTTGGATATTGGATGTTGATTTTTGTGTGAATTGGGGGTTGCGGGTATAACATAGTTATGTACAATCAAAAAAATAAAATGGAAATATTACCAGAAAAAACTTTTCAATATTTAATAGAACTCTTCGATAAGGATGAAACACGAAAAATACATGAAGTCTTAACTCATTGTGAAAATAAAATAACTGACAATCATCTCAGCAGAATGGGCGGCAATCTTTGGACAATTAAACTCAGTCCTGAAATTTATAAGAAATACGATACTGAAAAAAGGGAAATCGCGAATCAAATAAAACTTAAATTGCAACATCTTCCTAATAAAAGAATTTCAGGAATACAAATTATAGCAGATCTTGATAAGTTTCAAATCTTGAGAAACAACTATCAAATTATTGAAAGTCCTTGGGATCAAATAAATGCTGATCAAGCAACATTAATTCAACAACTTAAATTGGCTGAATCAACTGTCGAATTACAAAATATTGGAAATACATCGCGAACTATTCTTCAGAAATTAGCTGAAATTTTGTTTGATCCATCTATACATATAGCACCTGAAGGTATTGACTTATCTTCGGGTAAATTTAAAAATAGATTGCATACAATAATTAATCAAGCTTTTACTGGCAAGCAATTTAAAGAACTTGAAAAATATGCAAGTGCATTAATCGAAACTGCAGAAAAATCTGTTGATCTCAATAATAAACTGACGCATGATTTAAAAGCAAATAAACTAATGGCAGAATTAGGTGTAGTGAGTGTGTTAAACGTAATTTCAATCATGAAAATAATAAGCAATCTATAAATGGAATTAAATCACGACTTCAAAATAGGAGACGAAGTATATCATGTTTCTAATCCTCAAATGATCATGGCAATAGAAAATATTGAAAATGACAAAATTGAATGCAGCTTTTGGGATAAAGTCTCAAACAAACATGTCTTTCAATTTTTCAATTATACGTCTTTAAGAAAAAAGGACAATGGTCCAAAAATCACAATTGTAAATAGTCTGCCATGATAGACTGTACATAACACGTGATGATGATGTCAGATTGGCTATCGCCAAATCCGCCACATATCACAGATCCGTCAACCCACACTATTCCACCAAAAAATAATTATACAAGTCTGACAACTTTTCCGTATTTTTGAATTATACATAAATGATAATAAAATTTGGACGTTTTACTGTATGATAATCAAAAAGATAAGCTTAGAGCAGCTGAAATAGTGCTTGCGAATTACGAAGATCTTCCATTGAAGAAGAAGGGTTGGAAGTTCAATTGGAAATCAGCATTTAAGGCAAAGAAATCAAACATTTATATTATCAGAATAAAGCGATTGGCGAATTCACTTGAAGGCATCATCAATTGGCTGAATTTGAAGGGATGCTGGTAATGAATTTGATAGAATTGGCGCCACATAATATAGGAAAGGAGTCTAAACGATATGAATTTGTCGCTGGTTGTTTAATAGCTTTTGGTTGTTATGAATCATTTAAATTGGAAACGAATTATAAAGGTTTTTTGACCTTCGAAACCAAAACAAAGCTTAGAGCATGGTACAAAAAGAAATACTATGCAGAAGATGCTATGGGGAACAAGATGTTTATCTGGCCAGAGGACGGTATCAAATTAATTAATGAATATCTAACCCGAAAATTTTAAGATTATGAAAGCGTCAAATTTCGAATTGATAAAGGGAGGCTTGCTGACTGTTCCAATGGATCCGAAGTCAAAGGGTTTTGCTTCTTTAAAGGAATTTCTGGACGGAAAGGTAAATGATCTGACACAAGAGCAAAGGTATGCCATAGAATTGCAAGGTGTTCGGGTAAGCATGCACGAATATTTAAATGCTGAAATAACCAGGAAAGAATTAATTAAATCTGGTACCTTCTTAAAGGATCTACTCAATCGATTAAACATAAAACAGAATCGTTTTGCTGAATATTTGGGAATGAAACCATCTAATTTGAGCAAACTACTAAATGGCGACAGAAAGATTAGCTTTGAAGTTTCACTTATATTGGAACAAATATTTAATATTGAATCAAATTTATGGTTAAGCATTCAATCAAAGAACAGGTTTGTAAGAATGTCTAAACGAGAATTACAGCGTTTTAGAAAGTTTAAACTTAAAGACTTATTGAGTAATCAACAAAAAAACGTGGGCTGACAACCGTGGTGACGCTACGTTCCCGTTGGTTGTACAAGGTATCTTGCGAAACCCTCACCACCATCAAAAAATAATTTTAAAAATAATAACATGAGAAACAGAATATTCGTACTATCATTACTACTACTGTTCAGTGCCGGAGTTTTCGCACAGAAGAAAATGAAGAAAGGTCAGATTACCTACAAAGTAACGGACGTAAAAAGCAAAAAAGCCGGAACCAGAATGCTGGAAGGAATGGAAATGCAGCTGTATTTTGACGATGCCCTGCACAAACTGGAAATCATCACGATGGGAGGGCTGATTCAGATGGCGACGATCAGTGATTTAGAAAAAGAAACCCACGTTTCGCTCTTTAATATGATGGGGCAAAAGGTAAAAGTGCTGGCCGATTCGCTTCCCAAGGCCGATGCAAAGAAATCCTATCAGATTACCTATCACCGGGATCAGCTAAAAACGGTAGCGGGATATCCGTGTTACAAAGCCGTGATGACCAGTCCGGAGGGAACCACCCTGACGGCCTACGTCACCAACAAAATCAAGGCACGTCATCCTTATTTTGTCAAATTATTTGCTGGTCTGGAAGGCTGGCCGATGGAATATACCATTGATAATAACGGCATGCGGATGACCTTTACGGCGCTGTCAACCGACCCAAAAGCCGACGTTTCCCAGGTATTTCAGATACCCTCAGATTACGTGGAGAAAACGCCCGAAGAACTAAAAGCGATGATGGGAGGGTTTGATTTTGGGTTTTAGGAGAATCTGCCTGATATTCCGGTCTGGATTTACTCCACGGGGCCAGATGGCGTCAAATTGTCCGAAAATTGAGAAAAAAGGAAAATTTTTCAAATATAATTGATTGATTAACAGTTCTTTAACTTTAAAGTGTCGCTTATTTTGGAATAAAACTTTCATGGTATTGTATTTATCCTTACCTTTGTTATGTTATTTTAGACGAGTATCTCCTTGTATTGACTTTAGTTTTTGTTATTTATTAGCACTTCTTAAATCCACATTGATTTCTCTTCTGATTTTTTCTTATTTATTTTAATTTTTTTTTATGAACATTTTTGTAGCAAAAATGAACTACGATACTCAAGAGAGTACGTTAAGAACCTTGTTTGAAGGTTACGGGGAAGTGGACACTGTGAAAATTGTAATGGATCGCGAAACTGGCCGATCTAAAGGATTTGGTTTTGTAGAAATGCCAAACGACGACGAAGCGCAAAGTGCTATTGACGCTTTAAACGATCAGGAATTCGACGGTAGAACTATCGTTGTGAAAAAAGCAGAACCACGTGCACCAAGAAATAATAACCGAGGTGGTTATGGTGGTGGCGGAAACCGCGGAGGCGGTGGTTACGGTGGCGGCTACGGCGGCGGCGGCGGCGGATACAACCGTCGATAATCATCGAACCTACATTAGAAAATTCACCAGCCGATCCAATTTATTTTGGGTCGGCTGTTTTGGTATTTGGCGTAAAATTTTGTCGGAAAGTCTAATGAAGAAGCAAAATATAGTATTCATCGCAAAAAGTCTGGATGGCTTTATTGCTGGAAAAAACGGAGAATTGGACTGGCTGCATGCTATCCCGAATCCTGAAAATATTGATATGGGATTCAACCGGCTGATGAATGAAATAGATGCGGTTGTGATGGGAAGGATTACTTTTGAAACCGTGTGTAGTTTTGGAATAGCATGGCCTTACCGGAAGCACGTATTTGTACTTAGCAGCACATTGAAATGTATACCCGAAGCACTGAATAAAAAAGTTTCTTTGCTGAATGGAACGCCTTTCGAAATCCTGAGGAACATTCATAAAAAGGGATATTTGAACTTATATATCGACGGCGGCAGCACCATCCAGCAATTTTTAAAAGAAGATTTGATTGACGAAATGAGAATAACCACAATTCCCATCCTGTTAGGTGGCGGCTTTCCGCTGTTTGGAGATTTGGCGAGTCCACTGGAGTTTGAACATATCTCGTCAGAATTGTATTTAGATGAGGTTGTTCAGAATCATTACAGACGGAAAAGGTCGTCAAACTCCAGATAGATTTACCCGAAAAGATTTCAGTTCATTCTGGACAAATCTGAATTTAGTA
>CAKZUV010000089.1 GCA_937921555.1 uncultured Saprospiraceae bacterium | reverse complement strand
CCCAGCATTAGATTAGCTCATAGCCTATCGAGCAGTCTTTAAAAACTGGCCGTTGAACGTACTACCGGGTACACGTACAAAATGTACTCCAACATTCAGGTCATCAATCTGCAAAGTTACTCTATTATATCCTTCTACCAGGCTGACCGCCTGCGTAAATTTCAGGGTACCCGTTACATCAAATATTTGAATCAGGGTATTCTGATCTTTACTACTGGACAGTTCTACGTTCAGCAGGTCACTGGCAGGAACCGGATACATCTTGCCAAACTCAATATTCGGCGTGTTACCCAAACGGAAATTCTCTGCTCTGATGTCCGCCGGCGTACCATTGTCAGTAATTGACGTGGTAGAGGAAACAACTCCAGCCAGGTGGATCGCAGAAGCACCCGCGAAAGCTTTGCTGTAAAGTGGCACAATGCTACTGGTAGCTCCCGGAAATTTAAATCCAAGTATTTTTCCACCACCATTGGCTCTTTCTGCTACAAAGATTCGGTTCAGATCACGGTCGTAAGCCACATCTACCGGATTACCCAGCTGACTGTTTGGACCACCTACTCTGATCTGTTCATCAGTACTGACATTGCTGTCAATAGAGGCTAATGTGAATTTATCGATCACCACCAGGGCACCATCAGAATCACTGGCAGCATCTCCAATATCCGTCAGAATCATAATGTCACGCGCAGCGTCGTAAGTCAGTCCGTGCGTTCGGATGATTCCGTCTACACTAGCCACCAACGGTGCGTTGATATTACCGGCAGGCTGATTGAAGAAGTCATCATAAACTGCGATCTGGTTAGAATTATCCACAATGGCATAAAGCGTACCCGCGTCCGCGTGAATTCCCCAAAGGTTAAATCCGGTGGTAAGAATCTTGTCCAGCGTAATTGAGGTAGGCGAAATATCGTAAATGATAAACGCGTTTTGGTTGCCATTAGAAGCCGCCGCATCCTGTGCTACTACTAATTTTCCATCCGCTACGGTAATTTCCCGGCCATTGGCAAAATCAGAAGTTGAGGTAGCCGTCAGCGTTGGATTGGTACTTACATTGCTGTAAGCATTGATCACATTATCCGTACGGTTTAGTTGGTAAAGTACATCACTATCCTCATCGTAGTAAATTCCATCCGCGTCAGCGGCAACGTTGGTAAACATGGACATTGCCAGAGAGTTGTCATTCAGAATACTGAAGGCACCAATGTTCATTTGTGTATTGGAAGATGCGTAGAACAAGCTTTGTCCCATTTGCGGAGCAACCCGGTTTACGACCAGATTATTGGTTGATAATGCAAAGCAATCATCACTCAGATCAGCACCCGAAAATAAATCATCTCCCATCATAATGTTAAGGTTTCCAGTGTAAGAAAGACCATACACATTACAGGCCCCAACACCGGCGGGATCAAAATCTACCGTATTACCGGGAGGAATTCCCAGAATCATTCCCATGTCATCCGTTACTACGTAAGTAAAAGAATACCCGGAAGCAGCGTCGTAATCATCGTCAAAAGAAATAAAGTCCGCTTCTCCGTCCACAAAAATAGTAGTCGTTGTTCCACCGTTCGCCAAAGCGAGCGTCGCTCCTTCTACGAAATCACACAGGCCTACTTCATTTTCAGCTGGCAAGTGGATGGCCGAAGCACCAATGAAAACTTTGCTGTAGAAAGGTGCGATACCACCACTTAATCTTGGGAATTTAAATCCAAGTACTTTTCCTCCACCACCAGCTCTTTCCGCTACGTAAATTCTATTGTTAGCTTTGTCATAAGCTACGTCAACCGGATTACCCAACTGACTGGAAGCACCACCTACTCTGATTTGCTCACCGGCAGAAATTGTTCCATCCGCCGCCGCATCCATGTAGTCTTTAATAACTATCAGGGCACCGTCATTGTTGCTGCCTGCGCTACCAATGTCGGTTAAAATCATCACATCATCTTCCGCATCGTAAGTGATACCGTGTGTTCTTATCAATCCATCTACCGAAGCAGTCATGGAAGGAGCAATTGCTCCAGCTGGCTGATTGAAGAAATTATTATAAACAGCTACCCGGTTAGAATTATCCACAATAGCAAATAAATCGGAACCATTGGCGTGGATTCCCCAGAGGTTAATATCCGCATCGTAAATCTTATCCAGGGTAATCGAAGTAGGAGAGATATTATAAATGATGAATCGGTTCTGATTACCATTCGCAGCAGTTGCATCCTGCGCTACGACTAATTTTCCTTCTACCACGGCGATCTCACGACCATTGATAAAGTCAGAAGTTGAGGTAGCTGTCAGCGTTGGATTGGTACTCACGTCGCTATAAGCGTTGATCACATTATCGGTTCGGTTCAGCTGATAGATTACATCCGCATCATCATCATAATAGATACCATCCGCATCTGTCGCAGCACTGGGGAACATAGACATAGTAACCGTATTGCCAGCCAGTACATCAAACGCTCCGATTGTCATTTGATTATTAGAAGAAACGTAGAAACTCGCGGAAGGTGTCTGTGGAGCAATTCGGTCAACCGTCAGATTGTTCGTTGATAACTGGAAACAATCATCACTTAATGGGGCACCGGAAAATAAATCGTCACCCACTTCAATGTTCAGAATACCCGTATAAGAAACACCGTAAACATTACAAGCACCTGTACCTGCAGGTTCGAAGTTAACGGTTCCACCGGGAGGAATTCCTAAAATTATTCCCATATCATCTGTCACTACGTAAGTGAAAAAATATCCATCTGTTACATCATAATCAGACTCAAAAGAGATAAAGTCATCTTCTCCATCAATTGTAATGGTCGTAGTAGTTCCGCCAGCAGCAAGCGCAAGCGTCTGTCCCTGTACAAAATCACAAAGACCTGCTTCGTTCGGGTCTGGTAAGTGAATCGCCGAAGCACCCGCAAAGGTCTTCACATAACGGGGCGCGATACCACCACTGAATCTTGGGAATTTAAATCCAAGTACTTTTCCACCACCATTGGCTCTTTCAGCTACAAAAATCGTATTGCTACCTTTGTCATAAGCTACGTCAACTGGATTACCCAGCTGACTGGAAGCACCACCTACTCTGATTTGCTCACTGGCAGAAATATTACTGTCAATACCGGCGCTCATAAAGTCTTTTACAACTACTAAAGCACCATCATTGGCGCTGGACGCCTCTCCGATATCGGTTAAAATCATGACATCGTCTTCCGCGTCGTAGGTAATTCCGTGGGTACGAACCAAACCTTCAACGCTGATCGTCATAGAAGGAGAGATATTACCAGCTGGCTGGTTGAAGAAATTATTGAATACTGCAACCTGATTAGAATTATCTACAATGGCAAATAAGTTGCCACCATTGGCGTGAATTCCCCAAAGGTTGATGGCTGCGTCGTAAACTTTGTCCAACGTAATAGAGGTAGGAGAAATATCGTAAATGAGGAATCGGTTTTGGTCGCCATTTCCGGCGGCAGCATCCTGTGCTACGACTAACTTTCCGTCCACAACGGCGATTTCCCGTCCGTTGACAAAGTCAGAAGAGGACGTAGCTGTTAGGGTAGGATTGGTACTTGCGTCACTGTAAGCATTGATCACATTATCGGTACGATTTAACTGGTAGAGAACATCGGCGTCTTCGTCGTAATAAATACCATCGGCATCTTCGTCCTCATTGGCAAACATTGACATAGTAACCGAATTGTCGGATAAGATGCCAAACGATCCAATGTTCATTTGTGTATTGGAAGATACGAAAAACCGGGTATCCGGGGCGGTTGGTACAATTCTGTTGATGACAAGATTGTTAGAAGACAATTCAAAACAATCATCGCTCAGATCGGCACCGGAAAATAAATCATCACCCATTGCGATGTTAAGCGTTCCAGTGTAAGAAAGACCGTAAACGTTACAAGCACCGGTTCCAGCCGGATCAAAATCTACCGTATTACCCGGAGGAATTCCGAGAATCATTCCTGCGTCGTCCGTTACTACGTAAGTAAAGGAGAAACCACCCGCCGCACCATCTGCGGTGGAATTAAAAGAAATGAAGTCAGGATTTCCGTCTACGAAAATAGTGGCAGAAGTACCACCTGTAGCCAGAGAAACCGTTCCACCATCTACAAAATCACAAATCTCTCCGGTGGGTGCACCGCCAAGGTTAACGGCAGAAGCTCCGGCCAGAGGGGCAACGTATCGAGGAACAATACTTCCGTTGGCATTAGGTAATTTAAAGGACATGAACTGACCACCGTTGGTGGCTCTTTCAGCTACGTAAAGTCGATTTTGTTCTTTGTCAAAAGCTACGTCAACCGGGTTACCCAATTGACTGACAGGACCACCTACTCTGAATTGTTCAGCAGCAGAGATACTACCGTCTGCGCTGGCAGCGGCAAAATCTCTTACCACGACTAATGCACCATCCGTAGCGCTCGCAGCGTCACCGATATCGGTCAGAATCATAATGTCGTCGATCGGATCGTAAGTAATTCCGTGGGTACGAATCAAACCGTCAACGCTTACCGTCGAACTTGGGCTTAGCGCGCCCGCTGGCTGGCTAAAGAAATCATTAAAGGTAGCGACCATATTGGAGTTATCAACAACGGCGTACAGGGTATTTCCATCTGCGTGGATACCCCAAAGGTTGATACTTACGTCAAATGCTTTGTCGAAAGTAATAAGGTCCGGTGCAATCGTATAAATTAATAAACGGTTTTGGTCACCGTTACTGGGGGCAGCATCTTGCGCTACTACCAGTTTATTGCCAACCACGGCAATTTCCCGTCCATTACTAAAATTGGAAGAAGAAGTACCGGTCAGCGTAGGACTGTTGGAAACAGAGCTGTAAGCGTTGATTACATTGTCGGTTCTGTTTAACTGGTAAAGTACGTCGCTTTCCTGGTCGTAGTAGATACCGTCAGCATCACTGGCAATGCTTCCAATGTTGATTCGGTCAGGAACATCATTCAGGATATTGAAATAACTGATTTCGTTCTGTAAGTTGGAGGAGACAAAAATATTTGCTCCGGGGTTTTGCGCTGAAAGGGAGTTTCCTGTCAGCATCATGGATAGACATAAGAATGTCCAGTAGGATAAAAATTGTAATTTCATATTTTAGAAAATTTTGATTTAAAAAGTAAGATGTTTTGAATTAGTACTATTACCTTACATACGGTAAAATAACTCCAAGTGGTTCATAATCATAATGATTTATATGATTTTGTCGTCCTCGTTTTATTTAATTTTTTTTATGTCAGTAAAAGTGAACAATACGGGGGGCTGATACTTTTTAGATAACTAAGGAATGACAGATTCCATTAACTTCAGAAAAAACGTTTAAAATGAAAAATATAATCCCCGCTTTTTATAAGCTTAGTGCTGCTTTTACACTATTATTTATGAATACCATTGCTTATGCACAAATTGACATCGATATCGATTTGGGTAACAAACAGGAATGGTACGAGAACCCTAAAGTATGGATTGGGGTTGCTGTATTTCTGGTTGTTCTAGCATTGATTGCCAGAGGTGGAAAGAAAGTTTCGTAGTTTAATAAACGTTTATTTCCTCTTCACTCGTTTTTGGTAAGAAATTTTGCTAATGAACAAAGCAAAAAGTTGATCGTTTTGGCTAGGGAATTACCGGAAATGTACTATTTTTAACATAGCTTTTTAATTTTGTAATTCTCTGATAATATTTAATCATCAATAAAACAAAATGAATATGGAAAATGCAGTTATTGACGTAAATCCAATCCAGAAAGTGGTGAACCGAAATCCGGACCACGAAGAACAATCAAAAAGAATCATCCGAAAATATACGCTGATTGCCAGTGGCGCATCTTTGCTGCCTTATGATTTTGTGGACGTGGTGAGTAGTACGGCGGCGCAGGCTTTGATGATTAGGGAACTTTGTCAGTTGTACGGTATCTCTTATTCTGATCGTCTGGCTAATGTAGCTTTCTGGTCAGCCACGGGGAGTGTGGCTACCAAAATTATTTCTGCGGCAGTAGAAGCGTTGGTTAGCAAAGGTGGTTTTGGTGGGATTGACTTGACGGGTGCAGCGGTTGCTGGCATATATACCGCCACGGTGGGAGAATTTTATAAACTACACTTACGGGATGGTGGCACACTGGCGGATGTAAAAATTGCTGATTTTGCTGATTATTTTATTGAAGAAATCAAAAGAGGCGACTTGAGCATGGCAACGTTTACTAATCCTGCGGTATTAATGAGACAGCTTAACGTTTGATCTTCCTAAGAAAAAAATGACTGGAAAATCCCCGGATCTCATTACGAGATTCGGGGATTTTTTTAAGTGAAAGTAATAGACTTTATTTTGAAATAAAGTCTGTTCATCGTTAGATAAAAAAAGGCCTTCCATCTTTGCGGAAAGCCTCTCTGAAATCGATTTTATAAATAGAAATAGAAATTTTATTATTTTTCGTTTTGAATAATAGCCTTTTTAATTTCCACTTTTTGTTTTTTCTGATTGACCAGTTGTATTTCTGTCTTTTCCAGTTTACTTTCGTATTCTTTGATCTTATTGGCCAGTTCTTCGTTCTCTTTTCTTAGCTTTTCAATTTCTTCGCGGTTATCAGCCATTTTATCTCTCGCATCGCTTTCATTTTCTTTGAGATCTTCAATCTGGTCCGCGGTCTCTTCAACGATTTCTTCGTAATAGCCGGGAAGAAAATCATTCAGAAACGCATAGACTATCGATTTGGTTCTTCGGTATTCTTCCGGAGAAGATTCAGGATCAAGATGTAAGTCGTAACCAAATGATCCAAAAATATCCATCTCAGTATAGTCTTCCTTTTCAACAATCCTGGCGTAAAGGTCCATCTTGTTATTGGAGATTCCCTTGATTTCTTCTTCTTTAATTTTTAAGACATCTTTGTTTTTCAGGAATCCAATTCCATCTACATCGACGTTATAATTTTCTTCCATCCAGTCCCGGTATGCTTTTTTGACGGTCTTTGAATCCGGCTTTAAAATTACCTTTATAGAGGCTTGCATTTCATCGTCGTTTTTGATCATCTGATCACTTACGGTTAAATCCTGTGAAAAAACAGTAAAAGAATTTATAAAAAATAAGGACAATGTTAAAATTAAAATATTACTTTTCATGATTTAATGAATTTTGTTAAATATACTATTCTCAGAACGAATCGAGTTCTTACATGTTCAGTGAATTTGCTGAAAATTGAACAACCAACGGGTTAAAGCATTCTAGTATCAGATATAATTTTATTTAAAAAACTACCTAATAAAAACACGAAATGGATAAACAAGAATCATATAGTAAAAAAGAGTTAAAAGAATTTAAAAAAATTCTGAAACAGAAACTTAAAAAAGCAAAAGAAGAGCGGGATCAGTTGAAATCACTTTATATCAATCAGAAAAATTACATCGGAAACGCTGTTTCTGCCGGATCTGGTATTGGTCAGTTTATGCCCGAAAAAGCGATGCTGAAAAAATTACGTAACCGGATGGAACGTAAAGTGATGAAATTGGAAGAAGCAATTGACCGGACTGAAAACGGATCGTACGGAATATGCGAAAAGACCGGAGAACTGATTGATAAAAAACGACTAAAAGCAAAACCAACGGCTACTAAAATTTTCCGTCATTAGAACAAGCGCTAAGTTTTTAAACAGCTTCATAATCTCGACTTTAGCTATTTGCTATTCTTGGCTAAAGTCGAGATCATTTAATGGCAACAACGGCACCAGAGACCAAAGCGCTTTGTGATAATAAACAGTGTGTTTTCGGAAATTAAATATTACGCAGACATCAACAAAAACTGTTGTTCACCCGTCAGCATTTTCCTAAGTTCTCTGATGGCAATTCGCAATCTGGACTTTACGGTTCCTAATGGAATTAAAAGCATCTTTTCAACTTCCCGTTGGGAGTATCCCTGAAAATAAATCAGGTCAATGAGAATCCGGTGGTCTTCTTTAAGAGCGCTAATAATTTTTTGGAGACCCATATCTGCAATTATGATATGACTCAAACCAATTTCCTTTTGTAAACCATCTTTATCAATCATGGACTGAAGTTCTCTGGCCCGCCGGAAAGGAGCGGATCTGATTTTGTCAATGGCCGAATTACGGGCAATATTAATCAACCAGGTAAAAAGCCGACCTTTCTCAGAATTATACTTACTGGAATTTTGCCATATTTTTACAAAACAATCCTGTAGAACCTCCTGCGCTGATTCTTCAGACTGGACGATTTTATAAATTACACCGTAGAGGGACGCCGAGTAATTTTCATAGATCAGCGTTATGGCAGTTTGATCATTTTTTTGAAGTAACCGGGTAATGGTAGATTCTAATAATCCTGCTTTTTTAAGGGAAATCTGCATGGTTGCTATTTTATGTTGGTTGAAGTCTTTTAATTTAATAGAATTCTTCGAGGCTTTGCCTCGGATGGACACGCTTGTCTGCCGTGCCTTCGGCAGGAAATTAGGTAAAGGCAGGTTAAAGGGGCTGATTAGTCTTGAGCGATACCCTACGGTTTTCCTCGGAGGGCTTTATTTTAAAGTCCTGTGCTTTTCTTTAAAATCAAAAATGTATTGCTGGGGAGTCTCTATCAGAACTGATTGGCATTCCAATTGTTCAGTTGTATCATTAAAAAATACACTTAGAACGATTTTTCCTGATTTTAGGCAAGATATACCGTTTTGATGTTCACAAAAGCTCTGATTCCTTCTCTGGAAAGCTCTCTTCCGTAGCCACTTTCCTTGATACCTCCAAAAGGAAGCCGGGGATCAGATTTTACGTAAGCGTTTACGAAGCAGGCACCGGCTGCCAGTTTTTCGGCGGCAATTTGCTCTCCACGCTGCTCATCTTTGGTGAAAACTGCCGCTCCCAGGCCAAAGTGTGAATCATTAGCGACCCTGATTGCTTCCGCTTCGTCTTTGACGCGGATGACCGAAGCGACCGGACCGAACAACTCATCGTCGTACGCAGGCATTCCCGGCTGTACGTTCACAAGAATGGTGGGAGGATAAAAAGCTCCTTTGCGTTTTCCGGGAATTTTACCACCAAGAATAACTTTTGCTCCCTTTTTGACACTTTTCAGGACTTGCCCGTGTAGTTCATCCCGCAGATCGAAGCGTGCCATCGGCCCTATTTCCGTCTTTAATTTGGCAGGATTTCCCATTTTTACCGCTTTCATTTTAGCTTTAAATTTTTTCAGGAAACGATCATACACCTGATCCACCACCACGAATCTTTTCGCGCCAATACAACTTTGTCCACAATTCAGCAAGCGACTGGTCACACAGGCCTCTATTGCCTGGGTGAGATCGGCATCGGCAAGGATGAGGTAGGCATCATTGCCTCCGAGTTCGAGTACGGTCTTTTTGATTTTTTGTCCTGCTGTGGCGGCAACTGCGCTGCCCGCCGGACCACTGCCCGTGAGGGTGGCGGCAACAACTTCAGGGCGCTGGAGCACGTATTCAACCTGGTCGCTGGAGATGAGCAGGGTTGTGAAAAGTCCTTTTGGGAAACCCGCTTTTTCAAAAATTTCCTGAATGATCAGCGCACTCGCCGGAACGTTAGAAGCATGTTTGAGTAAGGCGGCATTTCCAGCCATCAGCGTCGGAGCGGCAAACCGGAAGACTTGCCAAAAGGGAAAATTCCAGGGCATGACTGCCAAAACGGTACCCAGTGGTTGGTAGGTAACGTAGCTTTTGGCGGCGTCCGTCTGAATTATTTTTTTCTTAAGAAAACGCTTGGCGTTCTCCGCGTAGTAGTTACAGACCCAGGCACATTTTTCTACTTCGGCAATCGCTTCACGACGAATTTTTCCCGTTTCGGTGGTCATGATACCGGCATAGTTATTTTTATTTTTCAATAAAATTTCAGCCACATTCCTTAGTAGTTTGCTGCGCTGTTTGAAAGTAGTTGTCTGCCAGGCCCGTTGCGTCTTGTGCGTGTGATTAATTAGCTTATCAATTTGCTTTTTTTTCAGGGTAGTGTACGATTTAACTTTTTTTCCACTATAAGGATTGATGATTTCGATGGCCATGACAGAAAGAGGATAAGGATCATTAAAAAAATACGGTATGGTCCGTTTGCTGAATGCAACGGTAAAGATACGTATTAGGAATGGCAAATAAATAAGTGCAGATGCTAGGCGAACTATTTTTGTATAATCAAAGAAGCAAAATGGGAAGACTGGGAAAGGTTGGAAAAAAAGAATGGGGTAACGACAGCCTCGCCGAAACGAGAACTGTCGTCAAAGAGCCCCATTTATCTGAAGTATCTTGAAATAATGTGGTTTGAAATAGAAGTTCCCACATTATGATTTAACAACTTAATTTTCACTATTACAAATATAGGTGTAAAGACCAATAAGTGCGTAGTCCAAATGGGAGTAAAAATATTCCAATTGGAACATTCAGTAATAATTGAAAAAAGTGAATTATTATTTAAAAAAGTAAAAATAATTAATATTTAACGTTTTGATTATCAGTTATTTTTGTTTGAATGCTCTTTAAATAATCTTTAGGGAGGATGCCATATTTCTCTTTAAATTTTCGCGAAAAATGACTCTGATTGGAATAACCGACTTCGATTGCCGTTTGTTTTACACTTGCGCCTTGTAAAAGGATAAGGGAAGCCCGCTCGAGTCTTTCTTCGCGTAGATATTTGTTGATGGTTGTTTCAAAAATAGCTTTAAAGCCAGTTTTTAATTTTTGCTGATTGATTCCTGCTTTTTTTGCGAGTGCCTCAATCGTAGGAGGTGCCTGGATATTTTTGATGAGTAAATCCCGGGCAAATTTAATTTTATCTACATCGTATTTACGTAGCATTACTTGCTTGCCGGGGGAGCGCAAATCATCGGTAAACTGCCGAATCTGACGGCTGAGTAATTCGAGTACTTTGCTTTCCAGATATGTACTGCGTACCAGTCCTTTCTGATCGTTCTGAATTATTTTAGTAATGCATTCGGCTGCTGCGATGCTGTAATTACCCTGGTAGAAAAATGCTTTTTCAGAATCTACATCCAAAACGATCTTTTGTAGCTTTTCGGATAACTGATCGATCATGCAATCGATTTTTTTTATGTACAATTTACGCTGAAGTAACAGGGTGGCGTAAACAATTTTTCTTTTTCCGGGCAGGGTAAATTGTTGTGTACTTTGATTAGGACAGGCGGTAATACTGCCTTGCAAAGGATTGAGATGATAACGAATATCACCACCGTTGAAACTATGCCAGATCTCTCCCTGAATTTCAAAATTAAAATGGAGTGGTGCGGCAATAGTTTTCGAAAATTCAATGATCCAGTCCTCTTTGAACATGCAATCAAAGAGGATAAAACCAATTCCATCGCTGAACACGAATCCGATGATTTTCCCTTTACCAATCTGCGGAGGCAATTCAATTATTTCTTCCAGACAGTCGCTATAGGAGGTGGTTTTTAGTTGCTTCGCTAAAGTTTTGATGAAAGTATGCGGATGATATTTGTCGAAAGTAAGCTTCATTATAAAATAAAGATAGAAAAATTTCTCAAATAAGACTTTTCTGAGGTTGTAATGTTACTGTTCTGTGATTATTTTTCCAGGTTTACTTCGAGTATCACCGGATAATGATCACTCCCGATGGCTTTCAATCTTTTGATTTCAATTATTCTGAAGTGCTTGCTTACAAAGAAGTGATCTACCGGAAACTGAAAAAAGGGAATGAGTGCATTGTAGGTATTAAAAAAACCACGACCTACCCTGGGGTCCGATAATCCGCTGATTTGCTTGAAGTTAGCAGTAATTCTGGACCATCCAACGTCATTCAGATCACCTGCTACGATGGTCGGCCTGGAATTTATATTGGACAGGCCAGCAACCATAATCAGTTCGATATCCTTATTTTCGGGACGTGTCCAGGGGGCCGGAGGGCGTGGATGTAACCCCAGCAACTGAATACGTTGTCCGTTAAGGATTACATTGGTATGAATAGACGGAACATCTTGTTCTACCATGTATTTTACTTCCGGGTTTTCCAGTTTTAATTTTGAGTAGAGGGCTATTCCGTACGTATTATCCAGCGGATTTAAAACGGTATGCGGATATTTTTTTCTTAATACGGCAATTGCATCCAGCCAGGCCTGATCTACTTCTGTAAGCAGAAATATATCCGGATTTTCTTTTTCTATTAATCGGATCAGGTTTTGGTATTTTTTATTTTTTAGCCGGACATTAATAGAAATCATACTAATTTTTTGGTTCCTTTTGCTAGTCGTCGGAATTTCTACTTTGCTAAAAGGAAAAAAGGGAGAGATGATGCGGAGATGATACAGCAAACCGAATGTGAGAACGATCAGGGTTGCTTGTACCCAGAACGCAGATACTGGAAGAAAAAAAATAGCAAAAATGATCAGGAATAGTGTCAAGAGGGCAATATGAAACCGACTCACGTCACACACTTTGACCCACCAGTTTGTTTTTCTCAAACTACTGGCCAGTGTAGTTAGAATAGCAATAAAAGAGAGTATTTGAAAAATCAGTTCCATCGTAAACAATGCTCTAAGCGCTACAAAACTATTCTACCTCAACGGCATAATCCATCGCTTCTATTTTTCTGCCTTTCATTTCGGTGTGAACCTGGGTGTACACCGCTCCAAACATAACGATGATGGAGGCGTAAAAAACCCAGACCATAATTACCATAATACTGCCCGCGGCGTCGTACAGTCCCGCCACGTTGCTGGCACCAATATAAAAACTGATCAGATATTTCCCACCCATAAACAGAACGGCTGTCAGTATGGCACCAAACCAGGTATCATTCCATTTTAAATTGGCATCAGGCAGAAACTTAAACATCAACGCAAACAGAGAGGAAATAACCACAAAAGGAATAATCCAGGTGGTCAGAATAGAAAGGATAATCGAAAATCCACCGTACAATTCCTGAAGATAATTGCCGAAGGTCTCGATAAAAGCGTTGATAGATAAAGAAACGAGCATCACAAAAGCGATCCCGATGATGAGCGCAAAAGATAAAATCCGGTCGATGGCCATTTTTACAATGGCCCAGCCTTCCGGTTTTGCTTTGACACCAAATATCTTGTTTAACGTACTCTGCATGGTGACCAGAACGGTGGTCGAAGTGAAAATTAAAATACTAATACCCAAAATGGTCGCCCAGATAGTTGGCTCGAAAACATTCAGCTTTTCGATGGTCAAAAATAATTCTGTCGCACCTTTTTCGCCCACCAAACTACCAATCTGATTTTTCATGGCAGTTTCGACGGTGGCCTTGTCGTAAAACCGGGTCGTCGTAAACAGAATGATCAGCAGCATGGGCGGCAGCGAAAAAATCGTATAGTATGATAATGCTGCTGCGTGCGTAAAAATATCATTTTCGCTGAATTTAGCGATACTGCCTTTCAGAATATTCCAGTGTGAATACGATATATGTTTTTCGGAAATGGGAGAAGACATTTATATGACTTTTTTGAGCGGATTGGAAGGACGGGAGTTGTCAGTTTTAAAATCTTCTTTAACGTCTTTGGTTGCCCACCATTTTGCAAGATAGGTTTGTGCAAAACCCAACCCTAAAAGTAGTGATTTATTAATCAATCCAGATGAATTGTGTTGTTGTTGTTGTTGTTGTTGTTGTTGTTGTTGTTGTTGTTGTTGTTGTTGTTGTTGTGAAGGTTCGTCGTTGCCGATCATAGCGGCTGCTTTTTTCACCGCCGCAAAACCGAGTCCAATAGCACCTCCCGGTATGGCAATTTTTTTAATAAAAAAACCTTTTAGCTGATGACGGTTCTTATCCAGATTTTCGGCAAATGCCTGCCGGGTGACTTGTATAGTCATCTTTAACTTTTCCTGTTCTTTCTCCAGTTCTTCGAGGGTCGTAATTTTCTTTTTCATTATAATTTTTTTAATCCAGCATATTTTTAATAATCATTTCCGTCAGCGGGTTGGTTACTATCTGTCGCTTAAAAAGATAAATCAGTACGGCTGCGAGCGCGTAAATTCCGGTCAGTAATAAAAAAGCCAGTCCGTAAGATCCCCAGTATTGACCGATTAAAAATGCAATGGCAATGGACAAAAATAAAACGACCATAAAACCCAGGAAGGAGATGATGGCCAGCGTCACCAAATTTGAAGTCGTCCTGGCTAGTCGCTTAGAGGCTTCCAACTGGAAATAATCGACTTGTTGCTCAACGTATATTTTAGCGTATTCGATAGTTTCTCCGGCAGAAGAAAGTAATTCTTTTGTTTCCATAATTTTGTTTTTAAAAACTTCGTTGTGTTTTTTGCGTAAAAAAATGACCATTCGACGTATAAAAATACCGGTAGTTTACTACGAATAAACTTCCGGTATTCTGGAATATCGCGAAAACTAATGATTACGCCTGATCAACGATCTGCTCGACGGTACTTGATTTTTCGCGGATAATTCGCCGCGCTCTTTCCGCTCCGGTTTCTACGTGATCGGCTAGTTCGTCTACGGTATTTTCCGCCCGGTTTCCCGTGGCAGTGATCTTATCTTTGATGGCTTCGGAAGCTTTGTTTGCCCACTCTTTGGTCGTTTCAGCGACGTTGGTAAGCGTATCCTTGCTGGATTCGGTGACTCCTGATAATTTATCTTTGGTCGTTTCGGCTACGGTAGAAAGCTTATCTGCAAATTGTTCTTTGTTTGCCTTTACAGTTTCTTTCATATCGGCTTCCAGTGCTTTTAATTTCTTTTTGGTTTTGCGCTGAAATTCCTGACCATCTTCTGAGGCCATGTAATATCCCGCAGCGGCTCCGGCAATTAATCCGAGTCCAAGTCCTAGTAATAATTTGCTATCTTTTTCCATTATGATTAATTTTTTTAATAAAAAATAAAAAGGTTATTTAAAACTTTGTTGGAACGTATAATGTCCGATCTTTTCAAAGAAAATTTCAACAGATGATTCTATAAAGGGAGTACTTCTTTCAGTGCATGTTGTGCTTTCAAAAAAGTATCCTGCAATTCATCTTTTTTAATTTCCCAGCCCTGCTGGTCGAGTCCTTCGAGCGTAACCGGCAGATCGCGCATCGTAAATTCGTATTTTTTCAGAATGTTTAGTTTGCTGATCGCTTCGCTGTCTTTCATACTCCCTCCCTGACTGACAGAATTGGAATATGTGTCAATTTGTGCCTTCAGTTTTTCGAGCATTCCGCTCACTTCTTTACTGAAATTTTCTTTACTTTCTATTGCATGCATAATAAATTATTTTGGCTTTGAGCGATACCCCAACGGCTTGCCTCGGAGAGCTTCATTCTTTTTGGTTAATAAAAACCAGTGTATATTTTTAGAACGGATTACCCGTCTAACTGTTCACTGACACTTGACCATTAGGGCTTTTTGCTTCTTTATTAAATGGTTGCGGAGGATAAATCTGGTCAATACCCAGTCCGCCCGATACGCCAAAATCCAGCGTGGTAATTGGGAATGGAATACTTATTTCGTTTTCATCAAACGCTTTTTTTATCGCTATGATGGCTGTACTTTTGCCAGCAAGGTAATCTCCCTGCGCCGTGACATCCTGCCAGAAGCGGATAACGAAATTGATCGAACTATCCCCAAAATCGGTAAAGAAAAACTCAATCGGCTTATAGTTGCTGAATTTCAAACCACAGTTTTTGACGGCATCAATGGCTACTTTTTTTGCTTTTTCCAAATCGTCCCCGTAAGATACTCCGCAGGTTAAATCTATTCGGCGGTGTCCATTGTGAGAAAAACTTTTCAGTGGATTATTCAGTACATCTTTATTGGCAATAATTGCCTCTTGTCCATCGGGCAATTCCAGAATGGTAGATCGTAAAGTAATTTTTTTGATCTTTCCAAAAAAACCATTTGTTTCGATCAAATCTCCTACCTGATAATAATCTTTTACACTCATCAATACCCCGGAAAACAGATTCATCAAAGGATCCTGCAAAGCCAAACCCACCGCTAAACCAATCACCCCTGCCGTTCCCAGTAATGCGGTCACCGCATCGCTCAAATCCATAATGTTGAGCACAATAAATAAAGAGATAATCATAAAAGCCGCTACAACCATATTGGATAAAACCCCGATTACCGTTTTGTTTTTCGTAGTTTTATAAAGGGCTTTCGTGACCAGTTTTTTAAGATACTTTGCTAAAAAAATAGAAACGGCCAGAACGATAGTTGCCAAAATAAGATTGGGCAGGGCAAGTACTATTTCGTCTATCCAACCAGATAGCTTATTGTATAGTTTTTTAATAGAATCATTGAACTGACTGAGCATAAGTAGTATTAATTTGATAAAAAAATGAATCGGCAAAAGTGGAGGTATAACGACGTTACCATTCCCAGAACGATTTGTTCAATTATATGTTCAGCAGACACAGTTAATTGAACATCCCCGTTCAGCAGAATTGAACTAATTGATGGGTACTCCGTTGGACCGAAAGACCAAACAGATTATGAACTGGATCAAAAAATTTAAGCGATTACCTTACCTGATTAATTTTCTCTACGAAAAGGCAACTACCAGTATCGCTTTTTATCCTACTTTAATTGCGGTTTTCTTTCTTCTCTTGACCAGTTTGATGCTCTTTCTGGAAGGGAAGGGACTCACTACGTGGATCGAAAAAAATATACCTGTTTTTCTGGTGATTAAGAGCTGGGAAATAGCCCAGTCGATTCTGACCACACTCGTCGGTGCATTGATTTCGCTGATGGTATTTAGTTTTTCGATGGTCATGGTATTATTAAATAATGCTGCTTCTAACTATTCCCCCCGCATTTTGCCCAGTCTGATTGCTAATAAATTCCATCAGTTTGTCCTGGGAACTTATCTGGGGACGATTACTTATTGTCTCTTGCTGGCCATCAATATGACGCCAACCCGGACGGACGCCGTAGTCCCCAGTATGTCTATTTTATTGGGAATATTTTTTGGCCTCACCTGTCTGATGATTTTTGTATTTTTTATTCACTCTATTTCCGAAGCGGTACAGGTCGGGAAAATTCTGGAATCATTGGCTGCGACGACCAGAAAAAAACTGGAGAACGGAGCTATTGCCACTTTCGTCAATCAGCCGGTACCCGATATTTCTTCCTGGAAAACTTACAAAACCGACCGGGTTGGTTATCTGAAATATGTCAATTGTGAAAAGATCAGTAAACTTTGTGCAAAACATCAGCTAAAAATCAAAGTATTAATTCCCACCAGAACCTACGTGGTGGATGAAGTTGACCTCTTTTGTTGTAATCAAAAATTGGAAGATGACTTGAAAAATAAAATACTGGAAGGTTTTATTTTCAGTGAAAATGAGGTGGCCGAAGACGATCACGTTATTGGAATTAAACAGATCACCGAAATTGCGGTTAAGGCGATGAGTCCTGGAATTAATGATCCGGGGACCGCTCTGTCGGCACTGAATTATCTGACTATTTTGTTTAGTAAAAAAATGGATTTAAAGGATGCCAGCGCGTTCCCGCTACCGTCCGAAGGGGAAGCATCGCCGGTGGTTTTTCTGTGGCTGAAGATGATTACTTTTCAGGACTTGTTATTTCAGGTGCTGGCCGCCTTGAGAGCTTACGCGCGGCAGGATTTGATGGTGATGCTCCAGATGTTGCGGATGCTGAATTTTTTAGTTGGTAAAGAAAATGCTACTCCGGATTTTAGAAAGGTAATTCGTCTGGAAGCCGAAAAAATTCGGATAGACGCCGAGCAATATCTGACCAACCCGGAAGATTATAAAGAGGTGGAAACATTCGTTGCTAAAATCAAAAAAGAGCCGGTTTGATTAACTCATTTACCGATTAACGGTGTTTAGCCTTGAGCGATACACCGACAGCTCGCCTCGGGGAGTTTCATTCTTCTATGAAAGACAAAGGCTTGCGGTGAATTTTATAAAAAAAATCAAATGTCTTCTGGGCCGCCCGTGCAGCTACCTCCACTGCTGCTGAATCGGTTATCATCTCTTCGGCCAGATTTCTGAAATTCAGCCACCGTTGCCGCGTATCTATCCCCGCTTGTTCGTAAAAATGAAAATCTTTGATGTCTGCCAGTTCTGTATTTTTCTGCAACGCCCGGACGATGACTTTTCCGCCCAGACGGGCACCCTCCAGTACGTACAAGGTGCCGATAAGTGCTGGTAAAGCGTGGATACGAACCGGCGAATCTTGCAAAATATACGCAGGTTGCTTACCATTTAACAATTTCAGGTCTTTTTTTACGTCTGCTAAACGATTAGAAATAAACGGGGAAATTTTATCGATTTTACTTTCTTTAATAAACTGATTGACTACCGGCTCGATGGCCTGATAGAGGATTTCAGTTTTAGCCAGTAATTGGAGGTATTGGGGTCGCGTAATTTTCTGCGACATGATTTCATGGGCAAAAGAAACGGTTTCCAGCCGGTCGTGCGAAGGTTGGGTAATTGATTTGAGATGACCGAGAATTTGCGACATGACTAGTCCTTAAATTTGAGGGCGCTATGATTGTGCTTTATCCAGTAATTAAAGAAGTCGACGAATTGTTCTTTCATTTCGCCGAAGCCATTGGGCTTGGTCAGATAACTGTTCGCACCGTATTGATAGGCAGTCTGAATATCGTCCCTCATATTGGAAGAACTATACATTACCACAGGAATGTTTCTGGTTCTTTCGGAAGACCTGATGAATTTAAGTACATCCAGTCCATTTACCTTGGGTAATTTTATATCGAGCAAGATGGCCGTTGGCATGGCCGCATTTTCATCTTTAAGGTAGTCCATAATCTGACCACCATCTTTCATCCACACATAATTTTCCGTCAGACGCTCTTTTTTGATGATCCGCTTCAGTAGTTGTCCGTCTACTTCGCTGTCTTCTACGAGAATAAAATCAATATTTTTCATTGCCTGTATTTTAGAAATTTACTTTTTAAATGCTATTTGGAAGGTGGTACCTTCACCCGGAATACTTTCTACGGTTATTTTGGCATTATGTCGATCTGCTACGCGCTTTACAATCGACAGACCGATTCCGGTTCCTTCGTATTCTTCTTCCCCTACCAAACGACTAAATACCTCATATATTTTTTCTACATATTCCATCTCAAAACCAATGCCGTTATCTTTTATGTAGTAAATTATTTCTTTTTTCGTTTCTTTTCCACAAATAGTGACGTAAGAATTTTCAATTTTACGCCGGTACTTGATAGCGTTGGAAATCAAATTCTCAAAAAGTTGTTTAATGGTCATTGGATCTCCCATAATGGGGGGACAATCCTTGATATGGATTTCAAAAGTTTCGTCTTTCCGTAAAACGGGAAGATAATTTCTTTTAATTTCTTCAACTATGTTCTGCACATCAACTTTCGTCCACTCCATTTCCAGCTTTGCCAGTTTGCTCAACTTGAGAATATCGTCAATAAAGTTATTCATTTTATCTACACTACTAACGATGGTCGCAATGACTTCCATTCCGAATTCGTCCAGTTTATCCGAGTAATCTTCGACCAGAATCTGGGCAAATCCCTCAATACCCCGCAGCGGCGAACGTAAATCGTGACTCACTGTATAACTAAAACTTTCCAGTTCCACGTAGGACCGGTTGAGGTCGTCGTGCAGCTTTTTTAACTGACTGAACCGTTTTATCAGGATATCCTTGATGTCATTTTTTAGTTTTAAAGCTGAGTTCTTATTCTGGTCGCTCCAGGGAACTGCCTGATTGCTGACTACTTCTTTCCACTTTTCAAAGGATTTCCGGGGGCTGAGTCTGCCTTTTTCGGGAACAAATGACTTTGTTTCATGGGGATTACCGCCCCAAGTTACTACTTTTTCCTGTGCCTGGCGAAACCAGATGATGTATTCGGAGGTACTGCCCGACAGATTGACGGACAGGATGCCCGAAAAATCTTTGGCAAAGTCCGCAAAGTCTGCATTTTCATTTATCAGACAATTAGTTGAAAACAACTGGATGGACAAATCCTCACTCAGCCAGTCTGCCAGTCGTCTTACCTGTGATTCGGTGGGCGTCAGTCCGATGTTGACAAAATTACTGTCATGAATAATGACGGCACCATCAGCAGGAATATAGTTCAGTAAAGTATACTGCCCCTCTGTCAAACCCCGCACAATATCCCGGTGCTTGTTCATTTGTTCAAAAAACTGGGCATGGATAATATTATTTTGTAAAATATTTTCGCGGTAATTAGTCGCCCGCTGTAATGAGAGGTGTCCGGAAATGATGGTTCCTACAAACTTAATCAGACTACGGGTTCGGTAATCCAGAATCTTTTTCTCTTGGTGATGACAGGCGATGAGTCCCCAGAGTTTACCGTCTTCAACGATGGCGACGGTCATAGTCGCACCGACGCCCATATTACGCAAGTATTCCAGATGAATGGGGGAGGACGCCCGTGCGGCTGACTGGGAAACGTCGAGTGGGGTCTTTTTTTCGGGATGCTCGCTGGGGTAAATAAATGCCGGCTGTTCATTCACGTCCGTCAGAATTCTGACTTTATTTTTTAAAAATAAGTCTCTGGCCTGTTTTGGGATATCTGATTCCGGATAATGGAGGCCCAGGTAAGGTTCGAGGGAGTCCTCCCTTGCTTCAGCTACTACCTGTCCGTTATAATTTTCGTCAAACCGATAGATCATGACCCGGTCGTATTCCGTAATTTTTTTTACTTCTTCGACTGTTTTCTGGAGCAAATCTTCCTTTATAGTGCTGTTCTGAAGACGTTGAATGGCGCGATCCATCATCGTAAGGAAGTGAAGTTCTTGTCTGTTTCCGATACGATTTTCTATCTCAACACAGAGTTGACTTTCTGCGTAGTGAAGGGTCAGAAAACGCTCTGCGAATTGTTCCCCCCTGGCGGGTAAAACGACGGGGTTTATTTCCGTAAAATTTCCTGTTTTCAGACCATCGCGGACGCGGGCAACTGCCTCGCTGGGAATGAATTTGAAGAGTGATTTGCCCAATATTTCCTGATGGGTTACCGGTAAAAACTCGTGGATGTTGGTAGACACCTGTGCTACCCGTGCTTCGTCGTCGTCGCTGATGGCCATAATACAGGCAAATTGCTGCACCGTCTGAATAATGTGAATCGGTTCCTGGTCACAGTTGGTTAGATCGTACGTCTTACTGTAAGGATTTTCAGATGTTATCTTCTTCATTTATTCTAGTTAAGGATTTGCCCGCTGGCGTTAAACTCTACGTCCTGCTTGCTACCATTGACTTTAAATTCTACGTCGTAGAAGAGTCCCTTTGCACTGCTTTCTACCTTTTCTATTTCAGAAATTTTAAAGTCATCGTATTTTTCTTTCATTACTTTTTTGACGGCGTCGGGTAATTCTTTTTCCTTGATATTGGTTTCTGTTTCTACCCAGGCACCCTTTGGCGTAAAATCAGCCCGGTAGTGAATGCCTTTTTTCTTAAATTTCGCTTCGTAGTTACCATTTTTATCCAGGTGCCAGTCGGGATCATTTTCTCCCGGATATTTTTTTGCGAATGCTTCTTTAACTTCATCCGGCACACCTCCTTTGGGTATTTCACAGCCTGTGAATGAAAAACAAAGTATTAAACATAAGGAAGTTTTGATGAAAGCAGAGCGCATACGTAAGCTTTTTTTAAGAACTGTTGAGTGAACGTTGTAAAGTTAAAACTAAAGATAGTTAATAAACCGGAGTTATTTTTTAAATGAAAAGAAATAACAACCCGGATGAGGGATCCGCAGTATCAAAGATAGGCCGCAATGTTTAAAATTTCTTTTATTCCTCTTCGTACAAGTCTGTCTGCATAGATTTTACCAGTTTCATTAATTCTTCCTTGCCGGAGAAGTTACCGGAATTCTGGAGTAGATTTACGACTTTAAGTACCTTGATTTTTTGATTATTCTGCTTGACTACCTCTTTGGCAAATTTGTTGGCTCTTTTTGCATTTTTATGCATAATCTCTCTGATACGTTCGTGCAGCGTTGGCAGGTTGTCCTTGAGAATATAGCCATCTGCTACATTGAGTACTACTTCAGCCACCGGATCATCAGGGCTGAGTCCTCCAGTTACAAAAACGATGGGAATGTAAGGTTTGTTTTCTTTTATATGCACCAGCGCATCCAGTCCGGTAAAGTCGGGAAGATTATAATCTACGAGAATAAGATCGGGTAAAAACCAGTCAATCTTTTGGTAGAAATCTTTTTTATTTTTTGCAATTGTAAAGATGCTGTTGGAGTTATATTTTAAAATCTGTCTTTTCACTAATTCCTGATCTGTTTCTACGTCCTCTAAGATCATTACTTTTAAAGGTTTAACCATAATTTTTCTCTGTATTAAGTTTATTTGTTCATTAAGTTATGTAAACGAGCTTCCTGCTGGGGAAGCAAATATCCTTTGGTGGATAAAGCCAGTGATTTCCGGGCTAGTAATATTTGTTGATGAAGTTCAAAAAATTCTTCCTTTTTATGTCTTTTATATTTTTTTATGCTGGGTATAATCGCTGCAAGGGTGACAGAAATTTGATTGTTTATGGAATAATTTATGGTTCCGTCACCTTCGGCAAATACCGGAGAAAGTGATGCACTGTGCATCTGCTTGTGATCAGTCAGATAAATAAAAGGAACGCCGGCTAAGTTTTTTCGAACGTAAATAAGTGCTTCCAAACCGTAATTTGTGTTCTTTTCAACACTGGAAAGTACCAAGTCAGGGGTGATCCATTCCATTTTTTTCAGAAATGACCGATTCGTAGCAGCCGTAATAAATAGGGTGTGTGGAAGTATTTTAAAAATTTCTTCTTTGACGATCTTTCGCACTATTTTATTCTTGTGCAAAACCATTACCTTAAAAACATCATCTTTCATAAGCTTTCAATTTAACCAAACATGGAAATTATAGTTAACTGAGTTAACTATACATTGGAAAAGCAGAAAAATTGACTATGACGAAATGATAAGAAGAGGCAACCAGGAATATTACGCGTAGTCAAACACGAAATATAGATAATTGTTGATCTTAAGGGGATAGCTTTTAGTCATATTATTTTCCAGAAATGGGACTCCGAAAAATTATATTCACAAAAAAAGAATTATTCTTTTATGTTATCAGCAAATATACGAAAATTATTGAAAAAACGGACTATCAGTTAGAAACTTGACTGCTATTATTATCCTGTGTGTCAGAATAGTTATTTCTTATTTTCTTACGAATATTATTAGCAGAGGTAAATCCTTTGACCAATCCTAAAACTTCTCCTTCCTTCAACATAATTGTCATTGGAATACTGGTCACGCCAAAAAAAGTGGCAATGTCGGGATGTTTTTCGATGTCAACCTCATAAAAGGTAACATGACCATCGAATTCTTTGGAAATTCTCTCCATCATACTATTCATTATCTCAGCATTCCCGGACCATTCGGCACCGAAAACCAGGATAGAGGGTTGTTTTTTCTCTATGATTGATCGCTGAAACGATTCCTGAGTAATTAATTGATATGTTTTACTATGATTGGACAAAATTTATTTAAGTGTTTGAGTTGTGAAAAAATAAATACTAAATTATCGTTTACTGATTAAGTAATTTGACATTCTTGTTACTATAAAGGGGGAGTTCCAATTCTGTTCACGATTTTGACACTTTTTTTCAACAAAAAGACATTTTTATTGTATTCCTGCCAGACAGTTTTCCCAGTTGATTAAATATCATCAAAATGATTAAATATCATCAACTTCGTTGTATCATTTTTTGTGTAAGTAGTTGATTTTCAGTTATTTATAAAGTTGGCACGCGCTTTGAATATGATATTCGTGTTTATGTGATTTATTTTTTGAAATAATGCTTGAAAAGTAATCACACTTACAAAAATATGTATTCAACTTTAAAAACAAAAAAACAGTCACTATGAATTATTCCATAAATGCCAAGAAATTACAATCCCAGTACAATCAGTCAAAACCTTCCGGACTTATTCTGGCTAGTTATATTTCGCTGCAGCGATTGAATCGCAGCAGGTATCAACTTGAGCAAATCGCAGAAAGTCACCCTGAGTCAGGAATCCGCAAACAGGCCACTGTATTTATGCGACAGAATAAAAAATTGAGTTCCATTGCAAATGATCTGATTACCCGTCTGAAACGAACATCAATTTCTGGCAATCCGGCGGAATCACCCGACCAACCTAAGGAATCGCTCATTCAGCTAAAAATGGAGGTAGATATGCTAGACGACATGCACTTCGAAATGGCCAAATCGTACGCTTCTTTTATCTACAAACATTACGAAGCGACGGTTATTCCTCTGAAAACCCTACAACAATAGTTGAAATCCATTGAACCGGAGACCTTCATTCATTAGAAAATCATTAAACAAAAATAATTATGACAAGTGCTGCTTTTAATAACAACCTGGAAAAAATAGAATCTTTACTTTTTGGCTTCGCCATGAAATTGACCCACAATAAAGAAAACGCCAAAGACCTGATGCAGGAAACATTGATGCGTAGTTATAAGCACCGGGAACGTTTCGTGGAGGGAACTAACTTTAAAGCGTGGATGACGACCATCATGTATAACTCTTTTGTAAATAACTACCGAAAGAAAAAAACCAGAAACAAAGTCGTAAGACCTATCGAAGATTATAGCTACATGATCGAAAACAAAAGTGTAGAAGGGAACGGTGAGTCTGCTATTGTAATGAAGGAACTAACTAAAATGGTCGGTAATCTTTCCGAAAACTATAAGGTGCCCTTTGAGTTAATGATTCAGGGATACCACTACGATGAGATCGCCGAAAAAATCAACCTTCCGATGGGAACTGTTAAAAGCCGCATTTTCTACGCAAGAAAAAAATTACAGGGAATGGTCAATAACCGGTACGGTGGAATCGAAAATCTAAGAGCTGCATAAAATCTGTTCTATTAAAAAAATCAAGTAGGCATCCCGACAAATACTAATTTTCTCTTCAGCAAAAGGGAGGTCTTACATTTTTTATAAATAAGCGCTGAAGCTTAGTAATAAAAACAAACACCATGAATTATTTAGGATTCAAATCGCAAGAAATAAAACCCGTAGTTAATGAGCTTAATAAATTGCTCAGCAATTACCACATTTATTACCAAAATCTAAGAAACTTCCACTGGAATATCAAAGGCGAAAATTTTTTCGATCTGCACAATCAGTTCGAAGATTTATACAACGACGCCCGTCTGAAAATTGACGAAATCGCCGAACGTATTCTTACGCTGCGGCAACAACCCGTTAGTCGTTTTTCTGAGTACTTGGAAATAAGCGATGTTGAAGAAGCTGAAATGCAGGATAACGACCGGGAAATGGTGCTCATTATTTTAGAAAATCACCAGAAGTTAATTAAGAGTCTACGCGCCGTAATAGAAAATGCGGGTAAGATAAGTGACGAGGGAACGATTGATATGGCGGGAAGTTTTCTGGAAAATTTAGAGAAAAAATCCTGGATGCTGGATGCGTGGTCGGTACGTGCCGGAAAAGCCGTTCAGGTATAAAAAAAATGGAAGTCCGTCCATACTCGATCTACGGACAAAACACATTCAGAAACGAATATCTTCAACATCAAAAAACTCAAATATTATGAACAATTCAAATGATGCCGTGTTAAGCGGTAATAATTATCGGGAAGAACGTATTGAAAATATGCGACCTGTTCGGGAACAAAAGAAAGGACTTTATTTTTCTACAATTGTTGCCGGAATATTTGCGGCCGTAGCAATGGCGGTCATTGCCTTTTTCCTGGGAGAAATGCAGGTAGATGCTATCGTGATCATGTTTGCAAAATATATTGTACTGATTCCTGTGATCGTTTGGGCACTTGTCAAACAACGGAATATACTGGGTACCGGATATAAATTTGTAAAAGGTATCCGTCAGGGTGGATTAGTATCTCTTGTGACTGCTACTACTATGGCGGTAACCAATGTATTTTTATATAATACGGGAGCTAGCCTCGAAACAGGAAACACAACTGAACCGTCCAGCTATCTGGGTAGTGCTTTCATCAACGGTGGTGTGGTCTTTATGGAGTGTATCGTAATGGGAATGATCATTACCTTTATTTGTTTACAATTTATCAAAAAAGGCCGTCCGGGCGAAGAATCTCTTTCGGATGCCTCCGCATAATAGGAGATTAAGAACAAAGATGCGGCATGATTTCTTTTGTTTTAATGGAAAATAGAATAATTACCAAAGGAAAAAAGAAATAAATGCCTATTCCCCATTTGAGGAGTATCGTAACGTTTGTTATGATGCTCTTTTTTTTTGTCAACGCTTTTTATCTGCCTGTCGGTTCAACTTCTATTTATGAGATATATTATTTTCCCAATAAATTTTCTATCTTACCTCCCTAATGATCATCAATGATATGTGGTACTGAGGAGATTGTCCTGTCAAGTGTGTCAGCGCGTTGGCTTTCCTTTAGGCCTGCCTCCCGAATCAGGGAGGAATACAAGGTGCGGGATGCCAAATGACACACATAACGGTACAGTCCCTTCTGAGGAACTAAAAATAATGAATTCTTTTCTCTATTTTCTGACTGCCGGATTATTACTTGTTAGGTGAAAATTAATAGAAAGTTATTTTTAAAAATAATTTTGTTAGATAGATTAACTACAAAAAACAAACATGACGAAAACTTCTCAATCCACGGGTGTATTATACACGGTTTTTATTTCCACTATTGTTTCTTTAGGAGGATTTTTATTTGGATTTGATGCCGGTATTATTTCCGGTGTCATGGAATATGCCGGACCGGAATTTAATTTGAGTGACGGACAAACAGGCTGGGTAGTCAGCTCGCCTACTTTTGTTGCGATGATTGCCATGCTCTTTGCCGGGCGATTAAGCGATAAAATCGGACGTAAAAAAATACTGATATTTGTTGGATTTGGGTATGCGCTTTCTGCTTTAATGTCTGCTTATGCCAGCTCGTATGAAATGCTTTACATTGCCAGAATGTTAGGTGGTATCGCTTTTGGTGCTGCGCTGATTCTGGCACCTACCTACATAGCAGAAATTTCTACCCCCGAAAACAGAGGGAAATTAGTTTCTATTCAGCAACTCAATATCGTCCTTGGATTTTTTGCCGCCTTCCTGAGTAATTATTATTTCAATGATGCTTTTAAATCAGGCAGTAGCTTTTTAACCGAAAATAATATCTGGCGATGGATGCTCGGAGCTGAATTTTTTCCTGCCATTACTTATTTTTTATTGTTGTTCTTTGTTCCGAAAAGCCCGAGATGGTTATTTGCTCAAAATAGAAACGACGAAGGAAAGGCAGTGCTGGAAAAATTATATGGTCCGGAAGTCGCCAACAGACAGAGTACAGAAATTATTTCCAATCTTCAGGAAGAGAAAAACAGAGAGAAAGTCGCCATCGGTGAGTTATTCAAACCTGCCTTACGGTTTATTCTGCTGGTGGGTCTGACCATCGGGATTTTACAACAGGTAACGGGGATTAATGCGGTTTACTTTTATGCCAATTCTATTTTTAAACAAATAGGTCTCGGAACAAATGGTGCCTTTATTTCCGGTGTTATTTTAAGTGGTACGTCTGTTGTTTTTACGTTGATTGCCATGGTTTTAATTGACAGAGTCGGAAGAAGACCTTTACTGTTAGTCGGAATTGCGGGGATTGCTACCAGCCTTTTGTTATGCGCCTATGGCTTTAATCAGGCGACTTACCAGCTAACCTCCGCAGATTTGACTGCGATGGAAGGCCTCAGAGAAGTCAACATGAGTAGTATCGTTGACAAAGTTTACGATAATGATGTTGATTTTAAAAATACCTTAAAAGCCACCCTGGGCAACCAGCTATACCTCAAACAGGAAGGGGCCATTATGGAGGCGGCAGCTACGTTAAATGCTCCGCTGATTCTTATTGGAATATTAGGATTTATTGCCTGTTTTGCCTTTTCTCTCGGTCCCGTTATGTGGGTGATGCTTTCGGAAATGTATCCCACCAAATACCGGGGTTTGGCCATTGGATTTATTGGTTTTGTAAACTCCTTTTCCAGCTGGGTCATTCAGCAGATTTTTCCCTGGGAATTATCAAATCTGGGGAACGCGTTGACCTTCTTCATTTACGCATCTTTGGCTATAATTGGTTTCTTTATCTGCCTGAAAGTATTACCCGAAACCAAGGGGAAAACACTGGAAGAACTGGAAGCAGAACTGGTCAGGGATTAAGAAACAGATCGCTGGTGATAACTACTCCTGTAAAGGAAGAAAATCATTTTCTATCCCTTACTCAAAACGTGGTAAGGGTTTAAAATTTAAACGAACTGGCCTCCAGCCCCGTCAAACAAGGCACGCCGCCCACTTTACAAGTATTTCGCACACACGGCGCACAAGTCAGTCCCGGCACCCGTGGCATCTTCAGATTTTTATAAAAAATCGGTGCCGTCACCCGTTCGTCCGCCGCTCCCAGCAGCATTACCGTCGGTGTTCCCATGGCGTTTCCCAGGTGGGCAATGCCCGTATCCGTCGTGACCATCCGGTCCGCTTGCTGTAGCACGGCCATCAATTCCGGAATAGTAGTTTTACCCGCCAAGTTTAAAATCCGGTCCGGTCGGGCGACCATTTTAGCAATGTTTTCTACGTACGCAAATTCAGTGTGGTGTCCGGGTAAAACCAGTTGATAATCAGTCGTTTCCAGCCAGTAATTGATAAATGCTACCGCCTTAAAAACGGGCAGTCGCCTGGAATCTGCGTTTGAATTTACATTAAAAATCAAATGCCTACCTGCCGGGAGTGCAAAGACTTTTTCCGGTCTTTCTATTTTTAAAAAATTAACTTTCTCAATTACAGTATCCGGATTATAGCGAACCAGTAAATTTCGGTACACTTCCGAGCGGTGGGTTGCGGCCGCCGGAAAATTCCACGAATGGGTGAGCATCCATTGTCGCAGTTCTTTCCGGTATCCCACTCGCTGTTGTGCACCCGTGGCGTACCCCATCATCGCGGCGGAAAAAGAATCGGGCAGCGAAATAAACAGATCATAACTTTTTTCTTTTCCGATTTGCTGACCAAAACGGTAAATGCCCCGCAATCCCGGAAATTCTTTTTTTGAAAATGGAATTACTTTCGTGAAATTGCCCAAATAGGGGACCAGTGTCTCCAGTCCTTTTTTGGCAATAATCGTAATCGCTGCCTCCGGATACGTCCGTTGTAAACTATCCAGAAAAGGATAGGCCATGACCATATCTCCCAGCCAGTTGGGAAGTCGCACCAGTATTTTTTGGGGTGTTTTCAAGAATTATTTTTTGTATTCAGTAATGTAAACGCAGTATCTGTCAGTTTAATGTGATCACCACTTTTTAAATTGGGCCACGAAGAACTATCTAAAGCTATTTTTATTTTTTGCTGTCCAGCTACCAGTTCTACAATCCGCTTTTCATTACTATGTGTTAAAGTAAGCACCCGGAAACTGTCTGCGGTCAGATCAATCGTCTCGGTATCTCCGAAGAGTAAATCCGGCGTTCCGGTGTTTGTTATTTTTCCATCCTTTATTTCGATGACCAGATCACAGAGTTTTGCGAGTTCCTGACGGTCGTGACTGACCAGCAGGGTAGTGGGCTGAAAACGTTGGTGAAGGGCTAAAATATATTGCTGTAAAGAATGCCGGATAGTCTCGTCCAGCGCCGCCAGCGGTTCATCGAGCAGCAGCAAAGTCGGACGCTGCACGAGTGCCCGGGCCAGTGCGACCCGCTGTTGTTCGCCTCCGGAAAGACTGGCCGGATACTGATTTTTTTTGTCATTCATCTGAATGGCCGTGAGGAGTTCTTCCAGTGGTGGTACCGCTGTTTTTTTTTCAGATGCAAAAGCTAAATTCTGAAATACCGTCATGTTGGGAAACAGGGAATAGGTTTGAAACAGATAGCCCGCGGAACGCTTTTGGGGAGATAGAAAAATCCTTTGAGTGGTATCCGACCAGACGGAATCATTAATTTTTAAATATCCCCGGTCCGGTTTTTCCAGGCCGGACAACAATCGCAGCAAACTGCTTTTACCCGCACCGGACGGCCCGAAAACACCAATGATCTTACCAGTGGGCAACTGTGCTTTTACTTCTAATGAAAAAACAGAATCTCCCTTCCCAAACCGTTTATTTAAATCAAATTCCAGCACGCCCCATTTTTTTAGATTGATGACCGTTCACCACGTAAACCAGCAATAAAATTACGAAAGAAATCGTCAGCAAAATTAACGCATACTGGTGCGCTGCTTCGTAATTCAGGGCTTCTACCTGATCGTAAATAGCAATCGACGCTACCCGGGTTTGTCCCGGAATATTGCCGCCAATCATGAGCACCACTCCGAATTCACCCACCGTGTGCGCAAAACTTAGCACGATACCAGTAAATAAAGCTGGTTTAATGTTGGGTAATAAAACGCTCTTTAAAGTGGTCCACCGTGACTTACCCAGCACGTACGCCGCTTCCGATAAATTTCCGGGCAGATTACGCAATCCCGCCTGAATGGGATGCACCATAAACGGCAAACTATAAATAATCGACCCGATTACCAATCCGGTAAAACTGAAAATAAAATCTATGCCCAGCGTATTTTTTAAAAAATATCCGATAGAATTATTGGGACTAAAAGCGAGTAATAAATAAAATCCGATCACGGTTGGAGGCAACACCAGTGGTAAACTGACAATCGTTTCCAGAACCGGTTTTAGCGGACTCCGGCTTTCGGACAGCCAGTAAGCCAGCGGAACCCCGATAATTAACAGACAAAACGTGGTGACAAAAGCCAGCTGAAAACTTAAAAAGATGGGCGCATAATTCATCTATTTTGTTTGTGTGATTTTATAGCCATGCTGACGCAGAATGTTTTGCGCTTCTTCAGATTTTAGAAATTTCAGAAAATCATTGGCCGCTTTTTCCGTCTCTCTTTCTTTCGATTTATTCAGGACCACCACGTCCTGTCGGAGGGAAGTATAAGCATCGGGATTCAGGGTCGTCCAGACCCCCTGTTCTTTCATGGGTGCGCTGACCACCGATGAAAGCGCGGTCATTCCCAACTGCGCATTTTTATTGATAATAAATTGATTGGTTTGTGAAATATTTTCGCCCATCACCAGTTTGTCTGCCAGTTGATCATACCATCCGTAAAATTTAAGTGCTTCCACGGCTGCTTTCCCGTAGGGCGCAATCTCCGGATTAGGAATCGC
>CAKZUV010000088.1 GCA_937921555.1 uncultured Saprospiraceae bacterium | reverse complement strand
GCGCAGCGTTTCAACAACCTAAACTAGCTTATAATCTATCCCCAGTTTTTCCAGTTCCTTCACAAAACGATTATCAATATTTACTTTTTTATCTCCGCTGACCAAATGCAACTTTGTTTCGTGGGCTTTGTCCAGCAGGGAAAATTTCAGTTTGTGTTTGCCTTTGTATTCTTTACAAATTTTTTCCAGGCCGAACATTAGTTTCTCATCAATCTGCTCGATGTAAAGTTTCAGAACAATTGAGTGCGAGGTGTTTTTTCCGACGCTGTCCAGTTGTTGTACTTTGGTCAGTTTTAGTTGGTACTCCTCACTGTTGTAGCGTTTCTGGTAGAGACCCGTAATAAATAATACTTCGCCGACCTGCATCAGATGTTTGAATTTTGCGTAGTCTTCGCTGAATAACGGAAATTCCAGACTCGTATTAAAATCCTGGATGACAAACAATCCCCAGCCCGTTCCTTTCCGGCTGATCCGGTGTTGGGCACCGATAACGATGACGGCCAGTTTTACTTCCCGGCCTTTGAAACTGTCAATTTTATCCAGCGAACAGGACGCCAGTTGTGCCTCCAGCAAATAATCGTCCAGTGGGTGACCAGAAATAAAAATTCCTGCTACTTCTTTTTCCTTGGTCAGTTTTTCTACCAGACTCCATTTCCGGCCTTCGGGTACAGCTGGTTTTGGAATAAGGGCTTCTTCACTGGCGCCAAACAAGGAGTTGGCTGCATTTGATTTTTGACTTTGGTAGGCAGCACCATAACGCAACAGATGTTCCATATACGTATCATATTTTCCGCTGGGAACAAAATAATTGGCCCGTTCCAGCTCTTCGTAAAAATCAAAAGCACCGGCGAGTACGAGACTTTCCATCGCCCGTTTATTGAACGATCCAAAATTAATACGTTGTAAAAAATCGTAAACATCTTTGTAAGGGCCTTCTTCCCGGCCTTTGATGATATCCATGACCGGACCTTCTCCCACACCTTTCAAGGCCGTCAGTCCAAAACGAATTTGTCCCGCTTTATTAACCGTAAAATTATCCACCGACTCGTTGACGTCCGGGCCAAGCACCTCAAGTCCCATTCGTTTACATTCCCGGAGGAAGAAAGTCATTTTAGAAATATCACTCTTGTTGTGTGTCAGCACCGAGGCCATAAATGCCGCCGGATGGTGCGCCTTCAGGTAGGCTGTCTGAAAAGCAATAAACGCATAACAAGTTGAATGTGATTTGTTAAATGCATAAGAAGCGAAGGCTTCCCAGTCTTTCCAGATTTTTGCGACCACTTCACCTTCGTGTCCGTTGGCTTTACAACCTTCCTCAAATTTTGGCCACATTTTATCAATAAGGGCTTTCTTTTTCTTACCCATTGCCTTCCGCAGCATATCGGCTTCCCCCTTCGAAAAGTTAGCGAGTTTTTGCGAAAGCAACATCACCTGCTCCTGATAGACCGTGATCCCGTAGGTTTCAGAAAGGTATTCTTCCATATCCGGAAGATCATAAACGATCTTTTCCCGACCGTGCTTTCTGGCAATAAAATTAGGAATATATTCCAGCGGACCGGGACGGTAAAGCGCGTTCATGGCAATCAAATCGGCAAACTCCGTGGGCCGCAATTCTTTCATGTGTTTTTGCATCCCGCCACTCTCATACTGGAAAATCCCGATGGTTTCACCACGCTGGAAAAGAGCATAGGTTTCTTCGTCGGTCAGCGGAATTTCATCCGGATCAATATCAATCCCTTTGGTTTCCTTGATAATGGTAATGGCATCTTTGATAATGGTGAGGGTTTTTAAACCCAGGAAATCCATTTTCAGTAAGCCCGCATCTTCCGCTACGCTGTTGTCAAACTGAGAGACGAGCAGATCAGAATCTTTGGCCGTGGTGACCGGAACGTAGTTGGTGATATCGTCCGGTGTGATGATGACCCCACAAGCGTGGATACCCGTATTACGAATCGAGCCTTCCAGTTTTTTTGCCTGCCGGATCACGCGTCCAATATCGTCTTGTCCTTCTGCCAACGCCCGGAACTGATGGGCCTTGTCCATGTCTTCCGAATTCAGTTTGCCTTTTAATTTTGGGGCAATGCCTCCTTCGGCGAGTACGTCGCGCAGCGTGGCACCCAACTGAAGCGGAAAGGTTTTGGCGACCCGGTCTACGTCCGAAAGCGGAACATCCATCACCCGTCCAACGTCGCGCAGGGAAGACTTGGCGGCCATGGTTCCGTAGGTGATAATTTGTGCAACCTGATTTTGTCCGTATTTATCGATCACATAATCGATTACTTTTTGCCGGCCAACATCATCAAAATCAATATCAATATCGGGCATGGATACCCGTTCCGGATTCAGGAATCGCTCAAAAAGTAAGTTGTACTTGATCGGATCAACGTTGGTAATTCCGGTACAATAAGCTACGGCCGATCCGGCTGCCGATCCCCGTCCGGGGCCAACGGCTACGCCCATTTCACGTGCCGTACTGGTAAAATCCTGAACGATCAAAAAGTATCCGGGGTATCCACTGGCTGCGATGACTTTTAATTCGAAATCCAGTCGTTCGCGGATTTTTTCGGTAATAACGCCGTACCTTTTTTTAGCACCCTGGTAGGTCAGATGACGGAGATATTCGTCCTGGGTTTTGATCCCTTCGGGCAATGGGTAGGCGGGCAGGAGTACGTCGCGTTCCAGTTTGAGGGTGTCAATTTTATCATAAATTTCCAGGGTGGTGTCCATGGATTCGGGGATGTCCTTGAAGAGAATGGACATCTGATTCTGGGTTTTAAAATAAAAATCAGAACTGGGAAATTTAAATCTTTTTTCCTCTTCAAGCAGACTATTGGTGTTGACACAAAGTAAAATATCGTGTGGTGCCCAGTCTTCTTCTTCGACGTAGTGGGAGTCGTTGGTCGCAATAATTTTTACGTCGTGTTTACGGGCGAGTTTGATCAGTTCCTGGTTGATGTCTTCCTGACTGACACCGGTCTGATCGATGTTTTCGAGGCCGCTGTGGCGCTGTAATTCGATGTAATAATCTTTACCAAAAATATCGAGCCACCATTTGAGGGCGGTTTCGGCTTCTTCCAGTTTGCCCCGCAGGATGAGTTGTGGAATTTCTGCTCCCAGACAACAGCTGGTAGCGATGATGCCTTCGTTGTATTTGAGGATGAGTTCTTTGTCAATCCGGGGAAATTTACCGTATTGTCCTTCGATAAAACCGAGGGAGCAAAGTTTGCATAAGTTTTCGTAGCCGGTCCGGTTCTTGGCGAGCATGAGCTGATGGTACCGTTTATCGGACTCTCCTTTGGCGCGGGAGAAGGATTTGATGTGCCGGTCTTTTACCAGATAAAATTCACAGCCGATGATGGGTTTGATATTTCGTTTGGCGGCTTCGGCGACAAATTTGAAGGCTCCAAACATATTTCCATGGTCGGTCAGCGCGACGCCTTTTTGTCCGTCGGCGACTGCTTTGTCCATCATGGTGGCAATATCACTGGCTCCGTCGAGGAGGGAGTATTGGGTGTGGCAGTGAAGGTGTACGAATTCTTGAGGCATATTTTTTATTTCGAGGTTTTTAAAATTTTTTTAACTTCCGGATGTTACTCTTTCGTGCGCTTCCTTCGGTCGCTTACTCAGTCGTAAATCCGGAAGGAAAATTTTAAAATTCCTCTCAACGAGGAACTTTTTATTTCGAGTTTTTTAAATTTTTTTGACTTCCCGATGTTACTTCCTCGATGCGCTTCCTTCGGTCGCTTACTCGGTCGTAAATCGGGAAGGAAAAATTGAAAAATCCTCTCAACGGGGATTCTTATTTTCATGTTTTTTCTTCTTCTGACAGTGCGCTTTTGGCAAACGGTTTTAACCATCAATACGGAACACTTAGCATTGTGCAGTATTCAGTACCAAAATAATGTCTCTTTGAGCGGTAAAAGTATCGTCGGTAAAATTGACAATCAGGTAGATCGGAAGCCCGAAAAAATGGCAAATGATGCTACGAAAGATGTGTAATTTTTTCTCTGCATGTCTGTTTTCCAAAGATAAACAAAAACGGGAAAGGGTAGGGCGGTAAGGCGGAAGAATTTTTTAGGTTTTACCAATTTCATCCAGATAAATGGCTTCGTGAATTATTTCGTTGACTGCTGCTGCGGGGATTTCTGCAACGGAGGCGAATTCGATGCCGCTGACCATTTTCCGGCCTTTGTCATTGAGGAGGCCTTGTGCGTTGGATAGTTCCTGGCCCCGGAGGAAGACGAGTTCAATTTTTTGGTGTTTGGTGGGATTGAGGTAGCAAATCCAGGTTTTTCCATCGTAAAATGGAATTTTGTAACGGATTTTAGCGGTTAGCTGGAGTTCCCCGACGAAGAGGTGATGGAAATAGGTTAATACGTCCTGTTGGTGACCGGAATGTTGGAGGATGAAATCTTCTACGGACATTGTGTTTATTTCGAGTTTTTTAAATTTTTTTGACTTCCCGATGTTACTTCCTCGGTGCGCTTCCTTCGGTCGCTTACTCATTCGTAAATCAGGAAGGAAAAATTGAAAAACCACCGCTATTTTCAAAGATAGCAGATTTTGAGTTTTGGAGGGCGAAGCCAAAACCCTTTCATTTAGTTTTTAATAGTTTTTAATGAATGGGGGTACACTCCGCAGCAACAGTTTTTGATGGAGATGAAGATTAAAGCTGGGAGTGATTTTATTTTACAACGGCATTTTTTCTAAAAAAAAAAAGATAGCAACCGTAATTACTATCTTCTTTATTGTGTTAAACAGAAAGTCTGTTATATGATTGGAGGAGGATTAACGTCCGCCGTTCAATTCATCTTGTAGTTTTTCCAATTCTTTCCATTTGCCTTTGGCGGCAAGGTTGGATTGTTTTGGCCAACTACCTGGATTGTGCATTTTGTAGCGAGGTCCGGCGGCGTCCAGAACTTTCTGAATACGGGAAACTTTGGCGTCTGCCAGTTGCTTCCAGGTATGGATTCCATCTTTGTTGAGCAACTGCTCAATTTTTGGTCCGATACCTTCGATTTTTTTCAAATCATCCTTCTTGCTGGCTTTTGCTTTTCCGGTAGTTACCTTGGTGGATTTACCTTTTGTCTTGCTTTTTGAAGACGTAGAACTAGCGGTAGCTTTGGAAGAAGACTTAGTAGCTTTTTTCTTGGACTCTTCGGCTGCTTTACCAGTTAAAAGCGTGGATTTACCGCGGGTGATGGTTGCCTTACCACGGGTGGTGGAAGTGGTTCCCAGATCGCGACGATCTACGATGGTTGCTTTTTGCGCAGTACGGGTTTCTCCGACTACTTTTTTAGAAACCTCTACAGTTCCCATTTTGGCCATCATTTTCTTGAGCGAGTTAAAATCAATTGATTTAACTACTTCCACTTCGCGGACCACTTCGACGGGCACTTCTTTGATAATTTCTATCTCTTTGACAATGGTGACGGGTACTTCTACCTCGCGGATCAGGGTAATTTCTTTGATGACTTCGACGGGTACTTCGCGGAAAACTTCTACCTCAACGATTACTTCGTTGACCACTTCGACGGGTACTTCTTTGATGACTTCGACTTCTTTGATGACCTCGACTTCCTTGATCACTTCGACGGGCACTTCTTTGATGACCTCGACTTTTTTAATGACCTCTACCTTTTTAACGACAGGTACGTGCACTTTTTTGATGACCTCTACTTCTTTGATCTTTTCAACTTCGACGATCTTTTCGACGATCTTTTCTTTGATCACCTCTACTTTTTTAACTTTTTCTACGGTGTTCTTAGATTTTACAACTTTATCTTTAGAAACCTTTACCGTTTTGATGGTTGGCTTTGACTTGGCTTTGACAGCAACTTCGTGTTTGGCTTTGACGGTCTTCATAGACTGCTGCCGGAAGGAAGGTGTTTCTTTGAGAATGGTCTCGTAAGCGGTCGTTGCCTTGGCGATGGAGATGCCAGCTGATTTACTAACCATAGCGATCAGTTTTTCTTTGGCAATCAATTTTCCGGCAGTAGATTTTTTAGCGGTTGACTTTTTATTATTTGAGCCTGCTTTTTTACTCGTTGTGCGAGTTTTTCTTTTAGTTGTTTGCTTGTCCTTTTTCATTATTGAAAATGTTATGTGATAGAATTATGCTATGAAAGTTAAAAAACTAGGGGTTGCGCAGGAAACACAACCCCTAGTTATTGAAATGTTTACTTTTTACGACCACCGTCGAGTTCGTCCTGTAGTTTTTTCAACTGATCCCATTTGTCGGCAGCGGCTAATTTTGCCTGACGTGCCCAGGTGCCTGGATCGTGCATTTTAAATCTTGATCCGGCTTTTTCCAGAATTTCACGCAACACACCTACTTTGGTGGTCGATAATTCTTTGAAAGTCATGATCTTTGCTTTGTGCAGGAGTTGTTCGATCTTGGGTCCGATTCCTTCGATCTTTTTCAGGTCGTCTTTTTTAGTACGACGGGTTCCGGTAGCTGCTTTTTTCTTGGTCGTAGCCTTGGTGGTCGCCTTGCCTTTCGCCTTGGCCGTACGCTTCTTTGCGGCACCCTTGGTCTTCGCAGTACTTTTTGCCTTGGTTTTAGCAGGACGTTTTTCTTCCGTTTCCTTGGTGGTCCGGGAAACTTCTACGGTACCCAGCTGCGCCATAAGTTCTTCCAGGTTACTAAAGTCAAGACCTCTGGTAACTTCCACCTCTTTGATCACCTCAACTTCCACTTCTTTGATTACTTCCACCTCTTTGATAATCTCAATTGGCACTTCCTTGATGATTTCAATCTCGTTGATGATTTCCACCTCTTTGATCACCTCCACGGGTACCTCTTTAATGACTTCCACTGGCACCTTAACTTCCTTAATAACTTCCACTTCTTTGATGACTTCGACGGGTACCTTAACTTCCTTGATGACTTCCACCTCTTTGATCACCTCAACGGGTACTTCCTTGGTAACCTCTTTAATGACTTCCACCTCTTTAATCACCTCGACGGGTACTTCTTTAATCACTTCTACAGGGACCTGTACTTCTTTAATGACTTCCACCTCTTTGATTACCTCGACGGGTACTTCTTTAATCACTTCTACGGGGACCTGTACTTCTTTAATGACCTCCACTTCTTTAATCACTTCAACTTCCTTGATGACCTCCACCTCTTTTGGTTTTTCCTGATACTTAGCATTCAGGCCATCATATTTTAGCGTCCATTCAGATTGTAACTTAGAATATCTCAGATTCCAGTCTTTAACTACGCTTTCATGCTGGTGTTTGTAATTACCCAACTCAACAACTAATAGGTTATATTTAGATTCCCATTCTTTCATGCTATTATCATACTGCAGGCGGTAAGCATCATACTCGGCCTTCAGATTGTCATATTTAGCATTCCATTGGAAAATCAGATCTTCGTGCTCATTACGGTAGTTATCGTATTGTTCCAGTAGCAAGTTGTATTTCACTTCCCATCCGGCAACGGCACCATCCAGGTCTCCCTGCGAGCTGGAAGAGCTCATATTTAAGACGTTGTATTTAGACTCCCATCCGGAAACAATACTTATTTGTTCCGTGCGGTAAGTAGTAAACTGCGTGTTCAGTGTGGTGAATTTTGCTTCCCATTCTGCGATGCTACGCTCCAGTTCGGCGATGCGTGCGTTTGCCTGATCGAGTTCGGTGCTGGAAGTTTTGTATTTAGCTTCCAGACTGCTGTACGAAGCACGTAATTCGGAAAGCTCCCGGTCAGATTTGGTTTTGTACGCATCGTACTCCGCCTGCAGGTTGCTGTGCGTCGTACTCATATTCTGGTACTTGAGTTCTAATTCCTTATATCTGCGATCCAGATCCTGATGCTGTCCTTCCAGTGTCTTGTAACGGGATTTCCAGTTGGTGAAGTCTGTTTCCATATCATTATAGCGACCCTGTAACAAATTAAGACTGCTGACCGAAGAATCATAATCTCCTTGAACCTTTAAAGTCTTTTGTTGCTGCCCTTCATAAAGCCCCTGAAGTTCACGTATCCGGCTATTTCTTAATAACCATCCGATGATTCCTCCTATCAAAGCGGCTCCTAATCCCCATAATAATGCCATTGGTAAAGTGCACATATTTTATATATTTTTTAAGTTATTTATTGATTAATAGTTGTTCTCAAATTTTATTTAATGGTGATTTCCACCCGTCTGTTTTTAGCTCTGCCGCCCGGAGTACCATTGTCTGCGATTGGTTGATCGGGACCCTGGCCGGTAGCGGAAACGAGGTTTTGATTAATACCTCCATTTTTACTGATATAGTCTCGGACGAACTCTGCCCGCTTACGGCTTAACCGGCGATTGACATCCTCGGCGCCCTGGTCATCCGTGTGTCCTACTGCATTTAATCGTCCCCCTTCTTTATTGTCCAGATAATAAATCAGATCAGCGAACTGGTTTCGTTGTTCGGGACTCAATGTTAAGGTTTGTGAACCGGATTCAAAATAAAGGACGATCGGCTTGGCCCTTAAACGTTTTTCCACTTCGGCCAGCTTATCACCACTTTCTGCTCCGTTAAAGAACATATAAGTAGCACCACCAATCGTTTCTTCGTTTTCAAACGCAAGGGTATTTTCCATACGGGCATCTATATCGATTTGATTGGAAGGAACACCCATCGAAGTCAGCATCCCTTTAATCTTGTTGGCTCTTGCCATTCCCAGAGAAGGAAGGACACTGGTGTTGTCTTCTTTATCAGTGTATAAACCAGTGATTTTTAAAGACCGCTTTGGATTGGCTTTCAGATAATCAGCCGTCTTTTGGAAAGAAGCAGTTACATCGTCCGCTACGGGATTAATATAATTATAGGAAGACATCGGGAAAATCAGATTGGAGTTCGCCGAAGTGTTGAAATTTGTCGCATCCTGAATACTGAGATTACGACCGGCAGCAACGGTACCGAAGATATAAGACATACCGCCCACTATCTGATCGTCATTGACTTCATGTTTTTCTTTGACCATAGAACCGGTCAGTAGCTGTGCCGCCGGAACACCTAATCCTATCAGGTAGCCTCTCAGATTGTCGGCCCGGGCTAGTCCAAGATTTTCAAAGCTGGTATTGTTCTTTTCCGTAGCCAGGTAATGACCATTGAGTGTAACCGACTTGGTTGGATTGTCTTTCAGATAGGTAGCCAGATCATTAAACTCTGTTTTGACATTGGTGGATTCTATGATGGGCGCTGCTTCGTTAATACCGAATAGTAAATTTCCGGCCTGGGTCGCGGCAACAGTAGTTGCTCCGTCTTTGATTAACAGACCGCTGGTCGCAGCAGCACCGATACCACAGCAGAAAGTCTTAGCAATCAAAAACCCACCTATGATCCAAAAAATAAGGATAAAAAACCAAGTGAGGGGGTGACGCATAGTTGTAAGTTTGTTTTAAATTAAAAATTATAGATAAGAAAATTCGTTCTGTTATTAAGACCTTTGAAAAATAAATTAGTCACAGTTGCGAATTTGAAATATTTGAGCCTGCATTTAGGTTTGGATTATTGGTAAAAGTAAAAAAAAATAAATAAAATTTAGCATGGTTTTTAATTTTTGCAATTTAGCATTTTTTTTCAGGTATAAAACGTGAAGTTTTGGTGATATTAGGTTCACTTTTTATGCGAAATCAAATGCTGTACTGCTTCACCAAATAACTGGATTATTTTAATTATCCGGTAATCAATATGAAATTGTTTATTTTTGTTTTATGAAAAATATTACCATTCAGGACGAGTCCATGACCGGAAAATTACTCAACGAATTGCTACTGCAAATTGAGCATGAGACCATTACCGTAGCTGATTTGATCAAGGCCCGGGTACACACCGAAGTTGCACAGTTTAATCAAAGCACTCACCCGAATTATTTCGGTCTGGTACAGCCAGCTGCCGCCGAACGGGTACTCAATGGTTATAAAATGAAAAAAGGCGCAAAAATCGACGCCGAAAAGCAGACCTATGTAGCCCTGGATGCTTTCCAGAAGAATGGATTCTTTGTGCTCGTAAACGATTATCAGGTCGGTGATTTACACGAAGAAATTCTGATTGATGAAGACACCAAAGTCAGCTTTGTCCGCCTTACTCCGCTGGTAGGCGGATAACCGGATAAATTCAATTTCAACTCCAATCAAAATGTCTCCTCAGTTAAAAGCCAACCGGCAAATCATTATCACCCGTATAAAGAAAATTCAGGACGACCTGAGTTTTTTTTATAATCACCCCGCAGAAGAGGAAAAAGGTCGTGCCTGGCAATTAATTTTTGATCATTTTTTTACTAAAAAAACCGGAAAACCCACCAAAGGCTGGAACCGGAAAACCCAGGAACTAATCGAATTGATCGGTGCGCCGCTTTATCAGCAATATACGACCGGATTTCTCCGGAAACTATACGATTTAGTGCACCTTATTCAGGTGACCAAAACCGGTAACGAACTTTATTTTTTACACGAACAATTTCAGGAACTTTTCAAGGGACTGATCTGGTCCGCTTCCTTCGTCAATGACGAACAACTCACCAGCCTGATCGAAGATACGGGGCTGATTTGCTTTAAAAAAATTCCGACGCACGGGGCCATTTCTGTTAAACTTGGTAACGCCTGCCTCTACTGTTTGGCCAGTTTGCCGGAGCGGGGCGGAATCGAACAACTCCTGCACTTCCGGAATAAGATTACCTATCCGTCCGTTCGTCGAAACGTAGAAAAACACTTGCGTAGAATCGCAGCACAATACGATATGACCACCGATGAACTGGAAGAAATGGCCGTTTCGGATTTTAATCTTTCCAGCGATTTTATGATCGAACAGTCATTTGGTACGCATAACGGGGTAGTAGTCATCGAAAAGGACGGAAAGGTGGTAACAATATGGTCGGATGCCAATGGGAAAATACTCAAAAATGCGCCTAAAACACTGGATCGGACATCTGTCAATTCTTTTAAGGAAACGGCGAAAAAATTAAAAAATTACCTCAGCGTTCAGCGCCGGAGAATAGAAGATGTTTTTTTACGCCGCAGAGTATGGCGTTACGAAATCTGGGAAAAGTATTATCATCTTCACCCGCTTATTCGTCATCTTAGTCACCGCTTGATCTGGGAATTTACACAAGACGAGAAGAGCGTAGCCGCTATATTTTTTGGAGGGCATTGGCAGACCATCGATGGAATCAGGCTGGACTGGATCGACGCCCGGACGACGGTGGAGCTTTGGCATCCGCTCCGTACCTCCGCTCCCGACGTATTGCGGTGGCGAACCTGGCTGGAGGAACATCAAATCCAGCAGCCTTTCAAACAAGCTTACCGGGAGATATATCTCCTGACGGAAGCAGAGCGGAATACGGTTAATTATTCCAATCGCTTTGCCGCCCATATTTTGCGGCAGCATCAGTTTGCGGCGTTGTGTAAAATTCGTAACTGGCAATACAAAATGAAAGGGCAGTGGGCCAACGACAGTATTCCCACCATTTCCATTCCCGCCTGGAATATGACCGCCGAATTCTGGGTGGAAATTGACTGGGAAGGAGAAGCGACGGAAAAAGGCGCCTTTCAGTTAGTTTTTACCGATCAGGTACGGTTTTATAAAGACGCCGAACAACTGGAGATGGACGAGGTGCCCCCCATCGTTTTTTCGGAAATTATGCGGGATGTTGATCTGTTTGTAGGCGTTACCAGTATCGGAAATGATCCGGGCTGGCAGGACAATAATACCGAGCATAACGACTATTGGAGAAATTACTCTTTCAGTGAATTATCCGCTTCTGCCAAAGTACGGAAAACGGCACTCGAAAAGCTTATTCCCCGTCTGAAAATAGCCTCACAATGTCATTTTGACGAACGATTTCTGGTAGTGAAAGGAAGCCGCCGAACCTATAAAATTCATCTTGGAAGTGGAAATATCCTGATGGAACCCAACGACCAGTATCTCTGTATCGTACCCAACCGTAAAGACCAGCAACTGGATAAACTTTTTCTTCCCTTCGAAGGCGATCAACTCCTGTCTATCATTGTCAGTAAAGCGATGCTCCTGGCCGCCGATCAACGAATCAAAGATCCGGTTATTTTGGAGCAAATTCTGGACTAATTTTTGAGCAATCAGATTGTAACTTTGTTACTAAGGAATGGCAAATAAATAAGTGCAGATTCTAGGCGAACTATTTTTGCCTCAATCAAAGAAGCAAAATGGGAGTTATGCTGTGTATAATGACCATTTTGTTGATGCAGAGTGA
>CAKZUV010000087.1 GCA_937921555.1 uncultured Saprospiraceae bacterium | reverse complement strand
AGATTCTAGGCGAACTATTTTTGCCTCAATCAAAGAAGCAAAATGGGAGTTATGCTGTGTATAATGACCATTTTGTTGATGCAGAGTGAGGCAAAAAGAGGAAGTATAGAATCGTACTTTATTTATTTAACATTCCTAAGGGAAGTGACAGGAAGAAAGTAATATGTTTTAACAATGAAGCTGTTTAAGAATGTTCACAAAAGGCGAGGATAAATGCTTGATATTGTGGACGATGCTCATTTTTCTTTGCGTAGCCGTAGCTACGGAAATAAAAATAGCAGAAGATCCACGTTATCAATGATTTATTCGTAGCCATTGTGCTTCATTTTTAAACAGCTTCTTTTAATAACGCAAAATCTATATAAAGATATTGCATGTTTTTCACTTATGCCAATTTAGAGCTTGTTTAAAATTTATTTTAGAATAGAAATTTAAACATGCTCTTAGGTAAAGGTATTTAAAAGTAATTAGTTCATTGTTTCTGGCAGAGAAATTTCCTGGAAATGTTCCGATACCATAAAACTGATAAAATTTTTTGACTTGCCGGATGGTAAAAGTCGCATAAGCGGTTAGGAACTTAGGTCCTGACGCATTACGCTTCTGAGATCGCTTGTTTTGGGATTTAGAGCTTGTTTTTTTAAAAAAGAAAAGCACTTACCCGGAAAGAGAGGGGTAGTGCTTTTCAAAGAAGAATAATTACCAAAAAGTCGTAAAATACGATGCCGTCAAAGGACTTCGTAAAAGCCTTTTTATCAAATCGGTTTTTGATAAACTATTTATTCGCTCAATAATTCTTTTATACCAAAATTTTGAGGACTTTTTATTTGATAGAATATATACGACCAATAGTCATATTTTGGATCGTAGCAGACAAAAAATATTCAGGATCATCGAATATTATTACTAAATTTATGAACGGAAAAATTTCTTTACGCTAATGATACTTTACAAAACCTACGTCCAAAACCAAAGAATGCCTCGTATATACGCAGTACTTTGACCTGGATAAATATTAAACCGATTTTATCTAAGCGCTTTTAATAGGCATTAACTATGAATAATTACTTAAAAAGGAAAAAGAGCCTGGAAGCTCAGATTGTAGACCTCTTTGCACGGGGAGACGAACGGGCCATTCCACTGGTTTACGAAAATTACAGTGCTAATCTCTACGGAGTAATCAGTCAGATTGTGACACAGGAAGAACTGGCAAAAGAAGTGCTGCAGGACACGTTCATCAAAATCTGGAAGAATGCGAAGAGCTACGATCAGAATAAAGGGAGAATATTTACCTGGATGCTGAATATTGCCAGACGATCCGCCATTGATGCAACCCGGACTGCTGCCTACAAAAAGCGCAATAAAACGGACTCGATGGATGCACCCAATTATTATAAAGAAGCGGCTACTACCGAAATGTACGTCGAAGACAGTGGCCTGAAAAAAATTATAGAATCTCTGGATGATAAATACAAGGAGATTATTGATCTGATTTATTTTAAAGGATACACCCACCGGGATATTGAAAAAGAACTGGATATTCCGCTGGGTACTGTAAAATCCAGGGTACGATCTGCCATTAAGCAATTAAGAGAAAAATTAAAGGAAGAAGGGGGCGACAGTAGTATAGAAATAAAATCTGTCATTGCGGCGCTCATCCTCTCAAGTATCTAAAATATGGACACAACGTCATACATAGAATCAGGAATATTAGAAGCTTACGTACTCGGAATGCTGTCGCACCACGAGGCACTGGAGGTAGAACATTCCCGGGAAAATCACTCCGTTATTCACAAAGAATTATTGGCCATTGAAGATGCCATATCAGCCTATGCTACCCGGTACGCAAAGATGCCTCCCGAGGGTATGAAGGCCACCATCATGGAAAAAATCCGGGCACTTAATACCACTCCCAAATCAGATGTGACCACCGCAAAGCCGGGACCATCCTCTTCGTTTAACTGGAAATTGCCCCTGAGCGCTTTACTTTTTGGGTTGCTGGGAGCACTGGCTTTTGCTTTTCAAAATTTACAAGCTAAAAATAAATTATCCGGTCAGCTCGATCAGCAAAATACCGAAATGATCGCCACGAAAGATGAGTGTGATCAGGTGAAAGCGGAGAAATTACGCCTGGAAAATCAACTTTTATTCCTCCGCGGTATTGATAACCAGACTATCCGCCTGGAAGGGACTGACAAAGCTCCCGAGGCATTCGCTACCATTTACTGGAATAAGGTAACCAGACAATCTTATCTCGACGTAAATTCTTTACCCGCACCACCCGCCGGTAAACAATATCAGCTCTGGGCAATCGTCGACGGAAAACCCGTAGATATGAAAGTATTTGAAGTCTCCGTTGATAATAACCAATTACAGAAGGTTGATTTTATTGAAAAACCACAGGCCTTTGCCGTCACACTGGAGGATGCGGGTGGTAATGCTACCCCTACGCTAACTGAAATGTACGTGATCGGAGAAATAGCAGGATAAACTCAATAACAACAACTAGAAAGAACCTCTCATAAAACTGGACTTAACGTTTTATTGAAATCTTCTCGTCTGAATTAGTAATGACCAATTAATAAGTCCGTCATCTTGGCTAGGAAGAATTTAAGCTAGGCGAGTTAAAAAACGTAGACATAGCTAGCTATGGCGAGGCTTTTTAACGAAGTATAGCTTGAATTCTTTTAGCCACAGATGTGGAAGTTATTATTTGATCGTTACTTAGCGCTTGTTTAAAATTTATTTAACGATGCGCTTAACTGTTTGCAGGGTTTTCCATACAAAAAAGCGCAAAGTTTATAATAAATGAAGATTTCACTCAACTGGCTCAAAGACTATCTTACCATCCCGCATGATGTAGAAAAAACCGGCGAAATTCTGACCGATATTGGTCTGGAAGTAGAAGGAATCGAAACCGTCGAACACATCAAGGGTGGACTGAAAGGAGTCGTAGTGGGTCACGTCAAAACCTGTGGACCACATCCCGATGCGGATCGCCTGCGCGTTACCACTGTGGACGTGGGAACGGGCGAAGACCTGCACATCGTTTGCGGAGCACCCAACGTTGCCGAAGGGCAAAAAGTAATGGTCGCAACCATCGGTACTCAACTCTACTTCAGTGACGGAAAAGACTTGAAAATTAAAAAAGGAAAAATCCGGGGCCAGGTTTCTGAAGGTATGATCTGCGCCGAAGACGAACTCGGTATAGGTACGGACCACGATGGTATTATTGTTTTACCGGAAGACACTGCCGTCGGAACACCCGCTAGTGAGTACTACAATATCTCCGCCGAAACCGTTTACGAAATAGGTTTAACACCTAATCGCTCCGACGCGACGGCCCATCTCGGAGTTGCGCAGGATCTGGCCGCAGCCCTAAAAATAAATTATCAGCATGATGGCGTGGTTACATCACCCGACGTCAGCGGATTTAAAACCGGTCCCGCGACTCACGCGATTTCCGTAGAGGTAAAAGATACCGAAGCCTGTCCCCGCTATACGGGTATTGTCCTTACCGGTATCACCGTTGCCCCTTCTCCCGAATGGATGCAAAAACGATTAACTGCCATTGGTGTCCGACCGATTAATAATATTGTAGATATTACCAACTACGTGTTACACGAACTAGGGCAACCACTGCACGCTTTTGATTACGATCAAATTACGGATAAAAAGGTGATTGTTCAAACTTTGCCCGCCGGGACTAATTTTGCTTCCCTGGATGAAGTTGACCGGAAATTGAGCGACGAAGATTTGATCATTTGTGACGGACAAAATAATCCGATGTGTATCGCTGGTGTTTTTGGTGGAATAAAATCCGGAGTGACGGAGGCGACCAAAACGATATTTTTAGAATCGGCACACTTTGAGGCGCGCCGAACCCGTCGTACCAGTACCCGGCACCTGTTGCGGACGGACGCGGCAGTTTGTTTTGAAAAAGGCAGCGATCCTAACATTACGGAGTATGCACTTAAAAGAGCCGTGTTATTGATTAATGAACTGGCCGGAGGAACTGTTGCTTCTGAGCTGATTGACCTGTATTCAAATCCCGTAGCACCCACTGAAGTAAAAGTGCATTACCGCAACGTGCGTCGCCTGATCGGAGTGGATATTCCCGCCGAGGAAATTGATAATATTCTGGCCGCAATGAATATTAACATCACCGGGCGTACCGACGAAGCGATGACCGTGGCAATTCCAACCAACAAAGTGGAGGTGACGCGTGAAGTAGATGTGATTGAGGAGATTTTAAGAATTTACGGTTTTAACCGGGTATCGGTTCCCAGCCAGATTAAAAGTACCATGGGAAAAGCGGAGGGACTTCCCGTTCATAGTCTGCGGCAGAAAATAGGAGATCACCTGAACGCGCAGGGTTTTAACGAAATCATGGGATTGTCGCTGAGTCAGTCCCGCTATTTCCGGGATTTACTGCAACTACCGGAGGAAGAATTAGTATATGTAAATAATACTTCCAACATTCATCTGGATGTGATGCGGCCTACGATGCTGTTCAGTGGTCTGGAAGCCATTGTTCATAATCAGAATCGTCAAAATGCAGATCTGAGATTCTTTGAACAAGGATATACCTATCGACCCGACGGAGAAGGATTTAAGGAAGAGGAATTTCTGACGATCTTTCTGACGGGACGACGGGAGGAAGAAAGCTGGCACAATCCCGGGAAAGCACCCGTGTCTTATTATACGCTCAAGGGATACGTGGAGCAACTGATGCACCGCGTGGGAACGGGGAATTACCAGACCACTGTGCTGAACGGAGACGAAAATAGTGCTTCGGATACGCTGTCTTATGGATTGAGATATCACCGCGGACCGCAGGTCATCGTGGAATTTGGAAAGGTAAAACCCGCACTGGTCGAGGCTATGGATATCAAACAAGAGGTATTCTATGCTGCTTTCAGGGTGAAAAGCCTGTTGGGCATTGCAAAGAAAAACAAGATAGATTTTGAGGAATTGACTAAATATCCGAGAGTTCGGCGTGATTTGGCCTTGGTTATTGGAAAAAATGTTAAATTTGAAGATATTAAGGGAATTGCCCGCAAAACGGGTAAAAAAATCCTGAAAGATGTTAATTTGTTCGATGTGTACGAAAATGAAGACCAATTGGGTAAAGACAAGAAGTCCTACGCGGTGAGTTTTACATTTGAAGACCCTGGCCGGACACTTAAAGACAAAGAAATTGATAAAGTGATGCAGCGGCTCATTACTACCTACGAAGGAGAATTAGGCGCCGTCATCAGACGTTAGAATAGCTATTGGCTACTCGCTATTAACTATTGGCTTCCCTTTGACGCGTTTGGAGGAAGCCAATAGCTAAAGGCCAATAGCTAAAAGCCGCAAAAAACTGTTCTCATGCAGCAGCAGGTAATTATCGAAAGGCTTACGACAATTGAAAAAAAGGTGAAACAACTGGCCCGGAAGATGGAGCAGTTGCAAAAAGATAATCTGTCACTGGAAGAAGAAAACCGAAAAATAAAATCAGAATTGGCCGTTTATAAACAGCAGGCTGATCAGGCACCGGCAGCGGGAATAGCAAATCCTATACCTGCCGGGAACCATAAATCCGGAGCCGATAAAAGTTCCAAAAAATTGAAGAAAGAGATCGAGCAATACCTCAAGGAAATCGATAAGTGTATCATGTGGTTACAAAATAACTGATATGGAAACGAACGAACTAGTCAACATAACAGTCGTCATCGCAGAACGCTCTTATCCCCTCAAGGTCAAGGAAGAAGATGTCACCAGAATACGGGGAATTGTGGAAGAGATTAATGATAAAGTAAACAACTTCCAAAAAACGTATAGTCGTAAGGATAAGCAGGATTATCTGTCAATGGCCTTGCTGACCTACGCCGTAGACTTACATAAAACACATCTTCCCGCAGATGCTTCCGGCGAAGAAGTGTCTTTCACCGATCTTAATAAAAAAGTAGATCAACTCGACGAACTACTGGACTTTTTATTACAGTAAAATATACTGATCATAAATTTTCCGCACTTCAATTTGGTAATGAACCACGTTACTTAACCGCTTTTATCCATTCGTTAATTTTCTGATTTTTTAAGTTTTAAAACAAAATTCACTCAGTCGTAACGCGTAGTTGTAGCGACCTGGATATTTTTTTAATAAAAAGAAACTACCTGATAGAATGGCTAGTGCACCGTAAATTAAGTTGCTACGCATTGTACCATCAGTTTCTTACTCAAAATTCAAATAAATTATGGATATAGTATCAATTATCATTGGACTGGTTGTCGGAGGGGTAGTTGCCTTTTTTGGTGCCAAGTCGGTGGTCGGTAAAGGGAACGATGCCCGTGTCAAAGACCTGAATAGTCAGGCCGATAAAACCCTCGCAGATGCCCGTGCTTCGGCTAGCAGGATTACTGAAGAAGCTAAACGAAAAGCACAGGGTATCGTCAGTAAAGCGGAAAAGAAAAACGAAGAGGTCAAACAGCGAAAAATCAAAGAAGCCAAGAAAAAATTCGCAGATCTGAAAGCCAATTTTGATTCCGAAAAGACAGAACACAAAAAAGAACTCAAAGAACGCGCCCAGAGTGTTGTAGACAAAGAGTCCGCGCTGAAAGAAAAGGAAATCGAAATTCGTACCCAGGAAAAAGAATTTAAAAATCGCGAAAAAGAACTGGAACAGGTTGCTTCCGAAAACAAAGCGATCCGGGAAAACCTCGATAAGCAGGTGAAGATTGTTGCCAAGAAAAAAGAAGAACTGGACCTGGCCAACGAAGAAAGAATCCGTCTGCTGGAAAATATTGCTAAACTCACCGAGGCCGAAGCTAAAGAGCAAATCCTCGAAGCGGTACGCGCTAAAGCGGAAACAGACGCGATGTCGATCCGAAAAGAGGTCGTTCAGGCTGCTCAGATCACAGCCAACAAAGACGCTAAAAAAGTAGTCATTCAATCCATTCAGCGAATGTGCGCGGAGTTTACGATTGAAAATACGGTATCTGTTTTTCCACTGGAATCTGATGATCTGAAAGGACAAATCATCGGACGGGAAGGCCGGAATATCCGGGCCATCGAAGCGGCTACGGGAGCGGAGATCGTGGTAGATGATACACCGGAAGCGATCGTGATTTCCAGTTTTGATCCGATTCGCCGGGAGGTGTGTCGATTATCCCTCAAACGACTGGTCGCCGACGGAAGAATTCACCCGGCCCGAATCGAAGAGGTGGTCGCTAAAACCCGTAAACAACTCGACGAGCAGATCGTCGAAATCGGAGAACGTACCGTTATAGAACTAGACATCCACGGACTGAATCCCTACCTCGTAAAAATGGTGGGACGAATGCGTTTCCGTTCTTCTTACGGACAAAACCTCCTCAAGCACTCCATCGAAACGGCCAACCTTTGCGGAATCATGGCCGCCGAACTGGGCTTGTCCAACAAAGATGCGAAACTGGCCAAACGGGCGGGTCTGCTCCACGATATTGGAAAAGTGGCCGAGGAAGAAACGGAACTATCTCACGCCATTTTGGGAATGAAACTCTGTGAAAAATACAACGAATCGGATATCGTTTCCAATGCGGTGGGCGCCCACCACGACGAGGTTGAAATGACCAATATGGTTTCACCGATCGTGCAGGCTTGTGATGCGATCTCCGGTGCCCGACCGGGAGCACGTCGTGAAATCCTGGAAAGCTACATGAAGCGAATCGGCGAGTTGGAAACAATCGCTATGTCGCACGACGGTGTACAAAAAGCCTACGCGATGCAGGCCGGACGTGAACTACGTGTTATGGTCGAAAGCGAAAAAGTAAGCGACGAATACGCAGATAGTCTGGCTTTTATGATTTCTGAAAAGATTCAGGATGAAATGCAGTATCCGGGGCAGATCAAAGTGACAGTGATTCGCGAGAAGCGGGCGGTGTCGTTTGCGAGATAAAACATTTGTAACAATTAAAAAATCCCGTTTTAGCTGTTTGGCTGAGACGGGATTTTTTTGTTGGGGCAAGGATTTTTGAACAGTTTCATTGGCAGATCCTTTTTGAAAGTAAGCATATT
>CAKZUV010000086.1 GCA_937921555.1 uncultured Saprospiraceae bacterium | reverse complement strand
CCCGAATTTTACTTGACTAGTAGGAGAGACTGCCTGACGATATCTTTGTATCAAGGTCTAATCCTCCTCTCTAATCAAAATTAATTATTTTGCTTTATATACATTGTAGTTTTTTCTGAATTACAAATATATAAGGTCGTTTATTTGTTTAATCGTTTAGGTAAATAAACACCTAAACAACAAAATCAATACTGCTCCTTCTTATTCGGAAAATCACCCGACTTCACGTCCCTGATATATTCTTCGGTGGCTGCTTTCATCGTATCGAACAATTCCAGGTAACGACGTAAAAAACGGGGTTTAAAATCTTTGGTGATGCCCATCACATCGTGGGTCACGAGCACCTGTCCGTCCACGTCCGGTCCTGCACCGATCCCGATGACCGGAATGGTCAGAGCCTTGGTGACCTCGGCGGCCAGTTGTGCGGGAATCTTCTCCAGTACAATTGCAAAGCAACCCAGTGCTTCCAGATGTTTGGCATCGCGGAGGAGTTTCTGCGCTTCCTCCTCCTCTTTGGCCCGAACGGTGTAAGTACCAAATTTATAAATAGATTGTGGTGTCAGTCCCAGATGTCCCATAACCGGCACGCCCGCAGATAAAACCCGCTTGATAGAATCCTCAATTTCAATTCCTCCTTCCATTTTTACCGCGTGTCCGCCCGATTCTTTCATGATTTTTATAGTAGAAGACAGTGCTTTGGTAGAATTTCCCTGGTAGCTACCGAAGGGTAAATCCACTACTACCAGGCATTTTTTGACCGCCCGGATCACACTCGACGCGTGGTAAATCATCTGATCCAGTGTGATGGGAAGGGTCGTTTCGTGGCCCGCCATCACATTGGAAGCCGAGTCTCCCACCAGCAGGATATCAATCCCGGCGGCGTCCAGGATTCTGGCCATCGAATAATCGTAAGCCGTGAGCATGGATATTTTTTCCCCGTTGTCTTTCATCGATTGTAAAACGTGGGTCGTAATTCTTTTAACTTCTTTTGAAACAGACATATTTATTATTTTAAGAACGCAAGATAGAAGGTATTCATTAATAAAAAACAGCAAGGACGGAATTTTTTTCAAAAAAGTAATTTAAGAGCTGGTCTAAACTTCTATTAATTACCTGTAATTGGCAAATTTCCGCTGAAAGAAACAGGCATTTTGTCATTCTGAATCCGAAAATTTAACGGAGTTCTGCCTTATATTTTGACTTTAAAGGTCTATTTTTGCAACATGAAAATATTATGCTACCTACTACTTCCTATCCTGTTAATTACCGGATTTTCTAATTGTTCCAATGATTTTGAACTTACGACTGGCCAAACCAACAAACCGGTTGTGTATGGTTTTTTGTCTCCTAAGGATACAGCTACTTATATCAGAGTGGAAAGAGCCTTTGTCAGCGAGAATACGAGCGCACTGGAATTGGCGCAGCGTCCCGACGAACTTTATTACGATGACATTTCAGTAGTCCTGAGCTCAGGTTCGGAAGCTTTTAATCTTACGCCGGTCAACGGAGCAGACGAAGGTTATCCCAGAGATCCCGGTGTTTTTGCCAATGTTCCCAACAGGCTTTACAAATTGGTTTTACCGGCCGGGGAAGCTTACGTGGATGGCCGGGAATATCAGCTGACAATTACGGACACGGCGGCAGATACCCTGCTTACGGAAGTCACTACGGCGATTGTACATGCACCCATTATTCAGTTTCCTAGAGAGGACGATGATTTTGAGTGGAGATCCAGCATCGAAAGTCAAAATGACGTTCGGACTCAATGGAGATTGAATAATGCGACCGCAGCGGTTTTTGATCTGCGAATCCGTTTTAATTACCAGGAAGCCATCAATGGTGATATAAATAACCTGGAAAATAAGTCTGTTGTTTTTACCGTCTTAAAAAATATTGAACCAGAAGATGAAGATGATACCAGTATCACCGTTGAAATTCTCGCAACGGATATCCTGGGTGGTATCGCTGGTGCGGTGGACGCCTCTGGTTCCGGACCCCGGTTTTTTACAACGATGGAAATAATCGTGGACGCCGGATCGGAAGATTTGCTCGATTTTGTGAGTGTAGGACAGGCCAATACCGGACTAACCGGAGCTTCTGTACCGCCTATTTTTAGTAATATTCCCGGTGGATTTGGACTGTTTTCTTCCCGGAACAGTTCTTCCGTAGGCGGACTGACCCTGGAAGGAGAAGCCAGAGACAGTTTAATTGACGGACGGTTTACCAGACAGTTGAACTTTCAATAGATTTAAAAATAAAATTGTTTTATTTTTAAAATAAAAAACAAAAAGTTGTAAAGTAAGGCAATTTGTCTTATCTTTGCTAGCATCTGATTTAGAGCTAGTCCAAATTTTCATGATTGTGCGAAATTGAGAAAATTTTGTTTTGAATAAGGTAAAAAACACAGGCGATGCCTCAGCATCGTCGAGGCTTTTTAACGAAATTCAGAATAAAATTTGCCAATTGCAGCCAATTAATGGAAGTTTAGACAAGCTCTTAACTTTCTAAATCTTTTGCTATGTCTTATACCTTATACAACATCAAATTCCTGTCTAAAAATTCCGGACGTTACATTCGTCCGGAAAAGAAAGCCCTTTTTTCCATTCTGAAGCCGGGCAATTACGTCCAGTTGATGCTTCGCACCACCAATAACAAGCCGGGTTTTATTGGTATTGAAAAGGTCTGGGTGGTGATTGATCGCTTTGAAAAAAGTCAATATTTTGGCCGGTTGATTACTATTCCGCAGGTAATCAAGGATCTGAAAATGGGAGATATCATTCCTTTTGTGTACGATTATGTGCTGGGAGCAAGGCCTGGTGCGGCGATGACCAACCGCCTGGATATGGGAAATTCGGATATGCGCTGTCTGGTGAGTGAGCAAATTCTGAGTCTTGGCCAACCCATCGGCGCTGGAATCCGGGAGATGCCTACATTATATAAAGATTCGGGCTGGCGATTTTTTCATGATGAAAATGAAATTGCCCAATTTCCAAAAGATATGCACAGCGTTCCCATCAAATCCCTGAATTTTACCAGAGAGGATCTGGATATTCCGCTAGGTAGTATTATGAATTTTTCCAATCAAACTATCAAGGCAGATATTACCAAACTGTGGATGCCGCGATCTTCACGGGCGTAAGTGCTTGCCTGAATTTTTATTAATTTACTGCAATTGGTAAATTTGGATAAATGTCGAATTTCTGCCACCAGAAATTTAAATATTTTGACAATTTCGTAAAAAAATGCCCGCTAATTTGTTTTAGCGCCAGTAAAATTCTATGTTTGTTATATAAATTAGTAACTCACGCTATATATTTTAGAGTTTGTCCAAATTTTCATGATTGCGCGAAATTGAGAAAATTTTGTTTTGAATAAGGCAAAAAACACAGGCGATGCCTTAGCATCGGCGAGGCTTTTTAACGAAATTCAAAGTGAAATTTGCCAATTGTAGCCAATTAATGTAAGTTTAGACAAGCTCTCAGCCAGTTCCTTAACCAAAAAATAGTGCCTCGTGCCAATATCAACTTATTTTAACTACGCATTTTATTTCTTTTACGACCACTCGTGAACCGGAACCTTGTATAGTTAATTAAAAAAATAAAGAGTTCCTTGTGAACTCTTTTTTTTTGCCATCAATCAAGATAACAAAGAAACTAAGCATCTAATTATTAGTAAAAAAGTAATAGCAATAAATCTGATTATTAATTTGGCTACCAAAATTTCTAATTGAAAAATATGATTATTAATACCGCCGCCAGAATCCATACCGTCGAGGAATATTATTTTTCGCGTAAGCTGAAAGAACTGGATCAGCTCAGAAAAAGTGGACAGGAGATCATCAATCTGGGAATTGGAAGCCCGGATTTGCCGCCGGCGCCGACGGTAGTGACTGCATTGGGTACGCACAGTAAAGCTTCCGGTGTGCATGGTTATCAATCCTACCGGGGAATCCCGGAATTGAGAACCGCTTACGCGGACTGGTATAAAAAATACTTTTCGGTAACCCTCAACGCCGAATCGGAAATTCTACCATTGATCGGTTCCAAGGAAGGAATCATGCATCTGTCGATGACTTTTCTGGAAGCCGGTGACGAAGTATTAATTCCTAATCCTGGCTATCCTGCTTACGCGGCCACCGCTCGTTTGACCGGAGCAACGGTACGGTATTACTACCTGTCCGAGGAACAAAACTGGCTGCCGGATTTACAAAGTCTGGCCGAAACAGATTTGACGAAAGTCAAAATTATGTGGATCAATTATCCGCACATGCCCACCGGCGCTTCGGCGACGGCTGATCTCTTTAAAGAACTCGTGGATTTTGCGCGGACGCACAAGATTCTGTTGGTCAATGATAATCCGTATAGCTTTATCCTGAATGATCATCCGCGTAGTATCTTGTCTGTACCCGGTGCCAAAGAGGTAGCTCTGGAACTGAATTCACTCAGCAAGTCACACAATATGGCGGGTTGGAGAATGGGCATGCTGGCCGGCGACCGTGCTTATTTGCAGGAGGTCATGAAATTTAAAAGTAACATGGACTCCGGAATGTATCGTCCGGCGATGTTGGCGGCAGTAGAAGCGCTGGGCAATCCTGCCAGTTGGTATAAAGATTTAAATGACGTTTACCGAAAACGTAGAAATATTGTTTATAAAGTCATGGATGCGCTGGATTGTGTCTATGACCGAAATGGTGTGGGATTATTTGTCTGGGCAAAAATTAAAAATCCGGATATAAATGGATTTGAACTGGTAGATAAAATATTAGAAGAAACGGGCGTTTTTGTCACACCGGGCGGGATTTTCGGAAGTCAGGGCGATCACTATATCCGGATTTCACTTTGTGCCAGCGAAGAAACCCTGAATAAAGCGTACCAGTTAATCAGCCAAAGAAAAATTTAGGAATGACGATTACAATTATTGGATTAGGACTCATTGGTGGATCACTGGCGATCAGTTTAAAAGAAAACGGATTCGCTAAAACTATTATTGGGGTAGATCACAATCCTGAAAATATCGACAAAGCATTTCGGCGCCGGCTCCTGGACGAAACCATGGATCTGGCCGAAGGCATCCGTCGTGCGGATTTGGTGGTGGTAGCGATTCCGGTAAATAGCATGGTGACTTTATTGCCCGAAATTCTCGATCAGGTAACCACCCAAATTGTGATTGACGTAGGATCGACCAAAGAGAAAATATTACAAGCCGTAGCGGATCATCCCCGACGAAACCGGTTTGTCGGGACACACCCAATGGCAGGAACCGAGCATTCCGGTCCGGAGGCTGCCGTTCCGAATCTTTTCGACCGCAAGGCCTGTGTATTGTGCGAAACGGAAAAAAGTGATCCGGACGCAGTAGAGATCGTGGAAAAAATGTACCAGACGATGGAGATGAAAATGGTACGAATGGATCCGGTCGAACACGATGTGCACGCGGCTTACGTATCCCATATTTCTCACCTGTCCGCTTTTGCGCTGGCGCTGACCGTATTGGAAAAAGAAAAAAACGAAGCCAGAATATTTGAGCTGGCCAGTGGTGGATTTTCCTCGACGGTGCGGCTGGCCAAGAGTACTCCGAATATGTGGGTACCTATTTTTGCGCAGAACCAGGAAAATCTGCTGGACGTGCTGGACGAACACATTAATACGCTGGCCAAATTCAGAACCTGTTTAATAAAAAAAGACTTTACACAAATTTACAAACTGATTGAAAAAGCAAACTCAATCCGAAAAATTTTGAAATAATGGACATGAATTTTAAACCCTTAATGCCGCACCCCGTCAAGCGTCCCGTCGTTATTGCCGGACCTTGCAGCGCAGAAACCGAAGTACAAGTGATGGAGACAGCCCGTCAATTAAAAGAAGCCGGACAAGCGGTTGATTTCTACCGCGCCGGTATCTGGAAACCGCGAACGCGGCCCAATTCATTCGAAGGAGTGGGAAAAGAAGGATTGCAGTGGCTGAAAAAAGTAAAAGCTGAATTTGGTTTTAAAACCTGTACAGAGGTAGCCAATACGGCCCACGTTTTTCACGCTTTAAAAAGCGACGTAGATTTACTCTGGCTGGGAGCACGGACGACCGTTAATCCATTTTCGGTACAGGAAATTGCCGACGCACTGGAAGGTGTTGACAAACCTATTTTGATCAAAAATCCAATCAATCCGGATCTGGGATTATGGATTGGTGCCATTGAAAGAATTTACAAGGCTGGTTTGCACCGGATCGGTGTGATTCACCGGGGATTTTCTTCCCACGGAGAAACTAAATTCCGGAATGTACCCCGCTGGCAGATTGCAATCGAACTCAAACGACGTTTTCCGGATCTGATGATGATCTGTGATAATAGTCATATCTGTGGCCGTCGCGATATCCTGGGGGAAATTGCCCAGCAGGCAATGGATCTGAACTACGCCGGAATTATGACCGAAACACATTGTACACCCGACGAAGCCTGGAGCGATGCCGCGCAGCAGATTACGCCGCAAGTCTTCAAAGAGCTGGTGGACAATCTGGTGATCCGGGAAGAAAATTCTCAGGACTTACAGGTAAACCAGAATATCGGAGATTTAAGAAATCAGATCGACGAACTGGACGAAGAAGTTATCAACCTAATTGCCAACCGGATGAAGCTGGCCGACGCCATCGGAGCGTATAAAAAAAGAAACAATATTTCTATTTTACAATCAAGCCGCTTTAATGACATTTTGAAGCAGGCCATCATCCAGGGTGAAAAAAAGGGGCTAAGTCAGGGATTTATCACCACTTATCTGCACGCCATCCATCAGGAGTCGATTAATCATCAGAAGGAAGTTTATCAAAAAACAGAAACTAAAACAGAAAAGGAAAAGGATGTGACATAGAAGAAAAGGAGAAAAAAAGAGACATTTTAATGAAAATAAAGTATTTTTTTTAGTTAAACTTATAAATTATACGTTTTTAATGATTTATACCTATAAAATATATTTTATTTGTGTAAAGTGAAAAATAGGTGGCATAGTTTTTTCAGGATAAAGTTTATTATAATTAAACTAAATTTCCCGAACATGAATTATCCTCTCGTTACTCGCAGCGCATTTATGTATGCTTGTGCATTTTGCACTTTGTCTTTATTTTTATTGTCATTTACCCCGGCATCTGTTGTATTTACTTCTTTATTAAAAGGGGAAAAGACCGCAGAAGGCAACAAGTTAACGTGGACCACCTCCAGCGAAATTAACTGTTCATTGTTTATGGTAGAAAAGTCGCGTGATGGAATCAACTATACTACTTTAGCGACCTTACCAGCAACTGATTCGGACGAAGGCAGCCGTGAATACCATTATTTTGATAAGCGGGAAAAAGGAATGCGTGTTTTTTACCGTTTGGTAAATGTTGAAAACAGTGGAGCAGGGACTTTTTCCCACGAAGTAATCCTTAGTGAAAAAGGAGAAAATGCCAAATTTTTCATGAAGGAAGTAGCTGCTTCTGCTACCCATGAAAATTACCGGGCAAAGGTGGATTGTAAAACTGCCGGCGCTTTTTCCTACCGGGTGATGACCAATATGGGTGATCTCCTGATTAAAGGCGAGACAGCTGTAACGGAAGGTATCAATGAAATTGAAATTCCTACCAGTGAATTGTCGCTGGGTACTTATCAGCTGGCAGTGAAGTTACAGAATGATATTGAAATATTTAAAATCAAAAAACTGAATTCTCCCGCATTTCCGGAGACGAATTTTGTACAGAAAAACTAAAGGGTTTTTTGAAAATCATTGCGTATCTGATACGCGTTGTAAATTAAAATTTAGTGGTTTTATAAGGTCAAAGTTTGTGAGCATCATCACAGACTTTGACCTTTTTTTTGGGAATCAGGCCGCAGCATCTTCTTCCCATACTTTGACAATTTCTACAATCATTTCCGCCGATTTTTCCATATCCTGAACGGAAGTATATTCTTCTTTGCCGTGAAAAGCATATTCTCCCGCAAAAATATTCGGACAGGGGAGTCCCATAAAAGACAATCTGGAGCCATCTGTTCCACCCCGAATACTGGAAGGCTTGGGCGTCAGACCAATTCGCTCAATCGCTTTGGCGGCATTTGCTACCACCTGAGGATGCAGGTCCAGGATTTCTTTCATATTCCGGTACTGTTCCGTGGTAGTCAGGCTGGCAGTTGAGTTAGGATAATCTACCATTACTTCGTCAATAATTTTTTGTAATACGTCTGCGTGTTTTTTCAAATTAGCCGTTACAAAATCCCGGAGAATAAAAGTGATGGTTGCTTTTTCGAGCATACCGTTCATGGAAGTAGGATGGATAAAACCCTCCTTGTCCGACGTTGATTCGGGCGACAATCGGTCCTTTGGTAAACGGTCGATAATTGCAGCGGCAATTTTGATAGCATGTTCCATTTTGCCTTTCGCAAAACCGGGATGAATACTTACTCCTTCGATTTCGATTTTTGCCGCGTCGGCACTAAAGGTTTCATTTTCCAGCGAACCTACCGCTTCGCCGTCCACCGTATATCCAAAATCTGCACCCAGTTTTTCCATATCCACCTTTTGCACACCCCGGCCAATTTCCTCGTCCGGTGTAAACAGCAACCGAATTTTTCCATGTTTGATTTCCGGATGTGTCATCAAATGGTTAGCGGCATCCATAATGGCGGCCAAGCCGGATTTGTTGTCGGCACCGAGCAGCGTCGTGCCGCTTGCAGTGATCAGATCTTTTCCGATCTGATCCTTGAGGGCAGGTCTTTTTTGGGTGCTGATAATAATTTCCGGATCATCGGGCAGAGCGATATCCTGACCGTCCCATTTTTCGTGCACAATAGGCCGGACGTTGGTTCCCGTGCAATCGGGCGCGGTATCCATGTGAGAACAAAAGCACAGAACCGGAATATTTTTCTTGTCCGAAGTAGCCGGAATGGTGGCGTACACGTATCCCCACTCGTCGAGATGAGCATCTGTAATTCCCATTTCCTGTAACTCTGCTACCAGAATTTTTCCCAGATTTTTTTGCTTGGGCGTAGAAGGTATCGTATCGGAATTGGAATCCGACTGGGTGTCAATTTTTACATATCGCAAAAAACGATCTTTCACGGTGTGATTGATGAAACTCATAAACATAATTGAAACGGATACTAAAACTGAGAAGCCGAAAGAGCGTTTTGGTTTTATTTCCTGGTATTAAAAAGACGGGCAGCAACCGTATTTGAGTAGCTGCCCATTTGAATATTTTAGTTATTTATTTTACATCCATAAACTCGACTTTAGCCAAATGCTAGTGCGTTTAATTAACCCTATGAACTTTGAAAATTTCTTCTTGCATTTTTTGCATAAAATTCGAACTTTTACATCATTAATTTTTCGGTTAATGACAGAAACTATTCCCGCTTGATGAAGTTTCCGACCTTGAGCTTTTTTCCATTCGGTACATTAATAAAATATCTTAAAACGAATACTGTGTGAGCTAAACTGCAATTAAATCAAAAGTAAATGACTGATAATCAATAATTTAAAATTAAAACACAAAACTCAAAAGCGAGTTTATTCGGTTTGATATTTTATTAGAAGTGCCGAATTCGAAAAATGCGACAGGCGGCAGATTTTTTGGTTTCGTTTTTTTTCTGCAAAAAAAGGAACAATAAAAATAAATTTAAAGGTAAAATTTAAAAATTGTAATCTGTTTGTTTTAGGGAAAAGTACCAGCAGTTTAT
>CAKZUV010000085.1 GCA_937921555.1 uncultured Saprospiraceae bacterium | reverse complement strand
TACGATCAGTGATTATGTGCGGGTGACGGTGAATTAATGTATGCTGATAATGCGAATCAGGGGTTGAAAAAGAATTAGAATATCATAGATTTACAATATCCTTCTAATTGATATGGGTGTTTTTGCTATTTGCTATTTGCTTTTGGCTAAGGTATTCAATTTACCCTATGGGCCTTGAAAATTTCTTCTTTCATTTTTTGCATCAAACTCGAACTTCTACAGCAATTATTCCGATAATAAATGCTTCTATTAATGACTGAAACTGTTCTCGCTTGATGAATTTCCTGACCTTGAGCTTTTTTCCATTCGGTATAAACGAACGATCCTGCAGGGTAACGTATGACAATACGTTAAGTGAGTGCACCGCAGAAGCGGAAGGGCGGCATAAAAAATCTTAAAGAGAATAGTGTATGAGCATAGATAAATTTATTTAAAGTACAAAGTATGATAAATCAATATGTTAAATAATAAGAAATCTATAATGCGAGTTTATTCTCTTTGAATTTTTATTAATGAATGAACGATCTCGAAGAGTCGAGCATGACAATGCGAGAAGTGAATGAACCGCTAAGCGGGTGGGCAAGCGAATTCGAAAAATGCGACAGGCGGCAGATTTTTTGGTTTCGTTTTTTTTCTGCAAAAAAAGGAACAATAAAAATAAATTTAAAAGTAAAATTTAAAAAATTGCAACCTGTTTGTTGTAGGAAAAAGTGCCAGCAGTTTTTTCTGTTAACTGACCACCCTAGTCAATAGCCAACAGCATCTCAAATCAATCCTCCACCCGTACCTCTTCCCCCTGTTCCAGCTTCTTAGACACCACACTATACGGACCCTCAATGATCTCCATCTCCTCGGTCAGTCCCTCCAGAATCTGAATATATTTATCATCCTGAATCCCGGTTTTAACCTGAATCATGCGGGCCGTATCGGCCTCCATCACAAAAACCACTTCCTGAATATTCTCTTCCACTTCCTTCTTTTTTTCTTTTTTCTTACCCAGTTTTTTCTTTCCTGTCTGATTAAGGTCCCGGGTGGTCACCGCCTGAATAGGAATCGTCAAAACATCCTCTTCGGTATTGGTGTTAATATCCACCGAAGCGGACATCCCCGGACGGAAAGGAAAGCGACCATTTTTATTGATCATATCGCGGTAAGAATCGGGGTTGATTCTGATTTTAACAACAAAATTGGTTACCTGATCCGTTGTCAGAGTAGTGGCCGTACTGTTGGTAGCTGAGTTCGCGATTTCGGTAACGTACCCCGTAAATTTTTCGTCCAGATAAGCATCTACTTCAATCTCGGCCGGATCACCGACGTTGACACGCAGCACATCATTTTCACTAACATCCACCTGCACTTCGATGGTACTCAAATCTGCTACGCGCATCATTTCCGTACCGGCCATTTGCAGGGTTCCCACGACCCGTTCTCCCTGTTCTATGTCCAGACGGGAAATGATTCCATCCATGGGTGCCACGATATTAGTTCTGCGTAAAGTTGTGTTGACCTCGCCCAGGGTTGCCTGTGCACTTTCGACATTAAATTCTGCCGCTTTTACGCTTTGTCGTGCCGCTTCGAGGTTGGCAAGATTAGAAGCGATAGTAGCTTCGGCCGATTTCAGATTGGCTTCGATTCCGTCCAGGGTAGAAAGAGAATTATCAAAATCTGCGGCAGAAATCACCCCTTCGTCAAAAAGTTCTTTGTTACGGGCGTGCACAATCCGGGTGTTGACCGCCTGGGCCATAATCTGATCCCGTTGCGCTTCCGATTGCTGCAGAATAGCCTCGGCCCGGGCGATACCCGCTTCGCTGTTGGCTACCTGTGCTCGGGCGTTGCTCACACTGGCCTGGCTGCGTTGTACCTGTGCTTGATAGGTATCAGCGTCGATGCGTCCGAGGAGTTGTCCCGATTTGACGGTATCTCCTTCTTCGACAAAAAGCTCGACCACCTCTCCGGAAATATCAGAACTGATTTTTACTTCTGTTTCTGGAAAAACCTTACCACTGGCAGATACCTGCTCGCGGATGGTTCTTTTGGTTACTTCTTCGGTGGTAACGGCAACTCCTTTCGGCTCGCTGCGATTTTTAAATACCGCAAATATGAGCAGCGCAATAAGCAGAATAACTAAAATAATGATGAACTTGTTTTTTCCCGTTTTGGCCATGTTGGAGGATGTTTTGTTTTTTGTACGTCAGGTCAGCTGGTTGAAATTCTTTTTCTGCTATTTTAATTCTAACCGTTTACCCTGATAGAAATCAAGTATCTGTAACGAATAGAGGTAATTATATTTGGCAATGATTAAGTCAATAGTCGCCTGATCCAGATTGTTTTTTGCCGTGGTATACTCGAAGGTATTGACGGCGCCCAATTTATATCTTTTTTCGGTATTGACGTACGCAAGATCAAGTGCACTTACGGTTTTTTCCGATGCTTCAAATTGTTTTTTGTTGGCACGGGCGTTGGCAATAGCACGTTGAATATCAACCTTTAACTGTTGTTTGTTTTGCTGCGCGGCAATCTGTGTGTTCAGAATATTTAACTGCGCACGTTCTTTGGCCAGTCGGGTACGTGCCTGGTTATAGATGGGAATACTGACATTCAAGCCCAGACTCTGACCGAAGTTATCGTTTAGTTGATTGAAGTAACCCCGTTTGCCAAAAGTTCTGCCAACCAACTGAGTAAACTGTATTTCATTTCTCATGCCATTAAGCAGAATAGGTTGTGGAGGACCATCAATAAATTCTCCTTCGTCGATTACGTCATTTATGTCAGGAACTTTATTAGAGTAAAAAGAATTAATATTTCCAAAAAGCGTGATGACCGGAAGTCCCAGGGATTCGGCGATTTCTGTGTCCAGATCAGCGCTGCTCAGTCTCGCCTGATCTGCCTTGATAAAAGGTTGATTGGCGATGGCCCGGTTGTATATCTGCGTAAGTGCGACCCCGTCTGGATTAGCATTGACTGGAATATCTATCTCGTCTATTTTTTCAATTGTAATCTCTTCGTCGGGATTGATTTGCATCAGGTTTTTAAGATTCAGATAACTGATTTCCAGAGCATTTTGCTGCGCAACGATATTCTGCTCGTCCAGTGCCAGGTTTGCCTGAATCTCCAGACGATCAGCTTCCGGTAAGGTACCCGCACGAATCAGTCGATCCGTCTGTGTTAGTTGAGCCTGTGTTTGTACCAGCCGGTTATTGGCATTGACCAGTTGTTCCTGATCCAGCAGAATCTGTAAATAAGCGGCGGCGACGCTGAGTGCCAAATCGTTTTTTATTTGTTCATTATCCGCTTCGGCAATATCCACGTTAATCTGACTTTGTTTAATCTGATTACGAATTCGACCACCATTGTACAAAATGACACCGGCATCGACGCCCAGACTACTGGTCACTACCGTTTCCTGGATGAAACTGTTAGTCGTCGGATCAATTGTCCGGCCAAAATTGACGCCACCGCGAAGACTGGAGTTGACCGTCGGATAGCGGGAAAACTTGGCTTCCTGTGCACTGAGTTGAGCCTGCTCAATTTGATTTTGTCCCTGCTTGACACTCAGGCTGTTTTGTTGAGCATACTGAATACACTTGGTCAGCGACCAGGTTTTTTGTGAGAAGCTGAACTGAACAAAAAATACGCAAATGAGTAGGGTCGTAAACTGTTTTAAAAACATAAGGTGTTGGGTTTTAAAGCTTTAGAGCTTCTTTATAAGTTGTACAACTTTAAGGTTAAGTATATTTTATTCGAACGTAAATTTAGTCCTAAATCCGAATATGGTGTCACCCTTAATGACTGGCATTTGTGAAAAATAGTTGCTTACGCAAAATAGTATTTCGTGCACAAGTAAACCATTCTAAGTCAACTTCACCAAAAAATTATATAAAAGGTGGCTAAATCGGGACTAAAAGGCTCAAAATAGCGATCAGGATCGGAAAAATAAAAGAATATTCCCAGAATATTCATAAGATCGTTTACAGGAGAAGGGGCTTTGGTAGTTATTTTATGAGAAATCTAGCGATTGTTAATTCGATTTTGATC
>CAKZUV010000084.1 GCA_937921555.1 uncultured Saprospiraceae bacterium | reverse complement strand
CGAAAATTTTGATACCAATATGAAAGTATTGCCACCCTTACGGGAAAATCCGGATCGCAAGGCATTACTCAAAGGATTAAAAGACGGAACGTTAGACTACATCACCTCCAATCATATTCCACTGGAAGAAGAAGTGAAAATGGTCGAATTTCCTTACGCAAAATTTGGGGCTATTGGGTTGGAAACCGTTTATCCACTTTTAAATACCTATCTGTCCAAGCAATTTTCTGCCACTCAAATTGTGCAAATGCTGGCGATCAATCCGCGTAAAATTTTACAGATACCACGACCCCGGATCAAGCAGGATAGTCCCGCTAACCTGACCATCTTTCATCCCGGCCTCGAGTGGACTTATTCCAAAGAAAACATAAAAAGTAAATCCCGTAACTCTTCTTTGCTGGGTAAAACTTTTACGGGGAAAATACTGGGCGTGGTCAATAATGATAAAGTGGAGATTTTCTAAGGATTCCATTTAATTTTCGGGTACTTTAATCAATAAGAATTCTCCGAGGCACTGCCTCGGATGAACACGTTAGTGGGCCTGATTAACTAATTTACCGATTAAAAATGTTTAGCCTTGAGCGATACCCCGGCGGCTTGCTTCGGGAAGGTTTATTTGATAGAATATTCGGACGAGTTTTTAAACTATTATTAATGCGAATCAGGAGTTAAATTTCTAATCTAAAATAAAAAAGTCTCTGAAAGATGCTTCTTGCTGTTTCCTTCTGGCTATTTGCTTCCTTCAATCGCAATGAAAGAGCGCAAATAGCCAATGGCCAAAAGCAAATAGCAAAAACACCCATGTTAATTAGAATGATATCGTAAATCTATGCTATTATTCTAATTCTTTTTCAACCACTGATTCGCATTATTAATTACCCCATCATCAAATATCCGCCAATTCCATCCAGCGTTCTTCTTTCGCTTCCAGTTCCTTTCCGATATCCCCCAGTTCGATAGAGAGTTTTTCGATTTCTTTGGCTTCCAGGTTTGGGTTGTTAAACATGGCCATGATTTCTTTTTTCTTGGTCTCCAGTTTCTCGATCTGCTTTTCCAGCTTTCCAAGTTCCTTTCGTTCCATGTAGGTCAGCTTCCGTTCGGTGGGTGCTTCCTTCGTGACTTTTTCTGCTTTGGGACGATTGGCGCGGGCGGTGCGTTCCGCTTCGAGCACCCGTTGTTTTTCCAGATAACGGTAATCCGTATAATTTCCATTATAGTCACGAATCACGCCGTTGCCTTCCAGGATAAAAAGGTGATCCACCAGTTTGTCCATAAAATAACGGTCGTGCGAAACGATGATCAGGCAGCCCGGAAAATCCATTAAAAATTCTTCGAGAATATTCAGCGTCAGAATATCCAGATCATTGGTCGGCTCATCGAGAATCAGAAAATTAGGATTCTCCATCAATACTGTCAACAGATAAAGACGCCGGCGCTCTCCCCCACTCAGCTGCGAAGCGTACACCTGATGTTGCTCCCGACTAAACAAAAAGCGGTCCAGCAAATTTATGGCCGAAAGTTTTTGGCCTTTGGCCAACGGAATAAATTCGGCCACGTCCCGCACCACGTCAATTACTTTTTTATCTTCTTCCAGGTTAATTCCTTCCTGATCATAATATCCAAAAACCACCGTATCTCCAATCACCACCCGACCATTATCCGGACGAATCTGTTTGGTCAGTAACTGTAAAAATGTTGATTTTCCAACACCATTGTTACCCACAATTCCAACCTTCTCGTTTTTCTTAAATTTATAGGTAAAGTCTTTGACCAAATGTAAGTCGCCGTAGCTCTTGCTGATATTATGTGCTTCGAGAATTTTACTTCCCAGCCGGGCGCCTTTGATTTCAATTCGCAAATCTTCGTTGTCCGCTTTTTGGGAAGCCTTCTCTTCGATTTCATAAAACTTGTCCTCGCGGGATTTGGCCTTGGTGCCCCGGGCTTTCGGCTGACGGCGCATCCACTCCAGTTCTTTCCGCATCAATTTTTTGGTCTTATCCAAAACAACCGCATCATTTTCCTGACGCATAGATTTTTTTTCTAAATAATCAGAATAAGAACCACGGTATTTGTGCAGATTTCCACGGTGCAATTCTACGATGGTATTACAGACTTTTTCTAAAAAATAACGATCGTGCGTGACCATAAAAACCGTCAACTTCGAATTGGTCAGGTAATCTTCCAGCCATTCGATCATATCCAGGTCCAGGTGGTTGGTCGGCTCATCCATGATGACAAATTCGGGTTCGTCAATCAGGAGCTTGGCGAGCGCCAGTCGTTTCCGCTGACCACCGGAGAGCGTATTGATTTTTTGGTCCAGCCGTTCTATTTTTAGTTTGAATAGAATTTCCTTGATCTGCGCTTCAAAGTCCCAGGCTTTCAAATCGTCCATTTCGGCGAGGGCTGCCTGTAAGGTCGTTTCGTTGGTTGGATTTTGGAGCGCTTCGTTGTAGGCGCGGGTAGCGGCCACCATTTTATTTTCAGAATCAAAAACCGCTTCGATGATTGTTTGTCC
>CAKZUV010000083.1 GCA_937921555.1 uncultured Saprospiraceae bacterium | reverse complement strand
CCACACTAGGTGTACTGTCAGTCGTGTTAAGGTATGTGATCCTTTCCTATATGGCGACATACTTTTTTGACGCTAATTTAACATAATAAATTGTTCCCACTGAAGTGGGAGGTTTTAAACCTTAAAATGAGACCAATAAATTTTAAATATGCTCTAACATAAAATACTTCAACAGGCAAAACACCTCAACATACCCTACCGCTGCATCATCTCCTCCTGCTCCATTCCACTATAAATACTTTCAATCTGATCCAACACCTGAAAAACAGCCGCCGGATCATCCTGCGTTACCAGCTGCATCCGCCAGGCCTTGATATTCCGGAAACCACGGAAATAATTAGTATAATGACGGCGCATTTCCAGTACACCCAGCTTGGGTCCCTTCCATTCCAGCGAATGCGTCAGGTGCTGACGCGCGGCGGCCACCCGCTCTTCGACAGTCGGTGGTGCCATGATTTCACCCGTCTCAAAATAGTGTTTGATCTCCCGGAAAATCCACGGGTAACCAATCGCCGCCCGTCCGATCATAATGCCGTCGACGCCGTACCGTTCGCGGTACAACTTGGCCTTTTGGGGAGAATCGATATCGCCGTTTCCAAAAATTGGAATCTTCACTCTGGGATTTTCCTTGATTTTTCCAATCAGGGTCCAGTCCGCTTCCCCCTTGTACATCTGCTTACGGGTACGACCGTGGATGGACAAGGCCTTGATCCCCACATCTTGCAATCGTTCCGCTACTTCTTCAATAAATTTAGTCTCATCGTCCCAGCCCAGACGGGTTTTTACGGTGACGGGCAGATTGGTGGATTTGACCACCGCGTCGGTAAGTTTGACCATCCGGTCCAGGTCCTGTAAAATACCCGCACCGGCCATTTTACAGACTACTTTCTTGACCGGGCATCCGTAGTTGATGTCCAGCACCTCCGGCTGAGCCTCTTCCACGATTTCGGCGGCCCGCATCATCGAATCAATCTCCGCCCCAAAAATCTGGATACCAATCGGCCGCTCTTCGGGATAAATATCTAATTTTTGTACACTTTTGGTCGCATCACGGATCAAACCTTCCACGCTGATGAATTCTGTGTACATCATATCACAGCCCTGCGCCTTGCAGAGGGCACGAAAAGGCGGATCACTCACATCCTCCATGGGAGCCAGCAATAATGGAAATTCTCCTAAATCTACGGGGCCAATCTTTACCATATCTCTTTATTTCAGTGAATTACAAAAATAATGGTTTTATAGTTCCCCCGCTTGATTGTCGCCCAAATCACCGCTCTACCCTGACAAAACCCCCGGATTTCGAGAAAGCATAAAATTATTATTTATGTAACCCTTGACTTCTTAAATAAAATTTTAATTTTACGGGATAATTATAAAAAAATATTTATGGAGGCATACAAATCATTTTTAGGGAATTCACCAGATTGGTACAAAAAGACCATCATCGCATTTTTGGTGTTGAATCCGATTCTTTTGTTTACGGCGGGACCAATAGTCACCGGATGGATCATTATCGGCGAGTTTATTCTGACCCTGGCCATGGCCCTGAAATGTTATCCCTTACAGTCCGGTGGACTGATTGCATTGCAGGTCGTTCTTATGAATCTGACCACTCCCTATACCGTTTTTCACGAAATTGAGGCGAATCTGGAGGTAATTCTGCTGCTGGTATTCATGGTAGCAGGTATTTATTTTATGAAACCGCTTTTGATGTTTATTTTTGGAAAAATATTTATCAAAGTAAAATCCAAGGTGGTCCTCTCGCTGCTTTTTAGCTTTATTGCGGCTTTTTTAAGTGCCTTCCTGGATGCCCTGACCGTAACGGCGGTGCTGATCGGGGTATTTGTAGGTTTCTATCAGGTGTATCATAAGGTACATTCGAGTGACAAGGATTTTGACGACAGCGGTGTTGCCGACCGGAAAGAACTTGGAGGCGATACGCTGGAACAGTTCCGGTCTTTCCTGCGAAGTCTGGTCATGCACGGAGCGGTTGGAACGGCCCTCGGTGGGGTTTGTACGATTGTCGGAGAACCACAGAACCTCCTGATTGGTGATAAATTAGGATGGAATTTTATGGATTTCTTTTTTGCCATGGCACCGATCACCATGCCCGTGCTGGTTTGTGGATTGATTACCTGCGTTTTACTGGAAGTGACCGGGAAGTTTGGTTTTGGAGAAAAACTACCGCAAAAAGCAAGAGATATTATCGATGGCTTCCTGACCGAACAGGACGAAAAAAGAACGGGCGCCGAAAAATGGGCCCTCGTTGTACAAGCCGTTTCGGCGATTTTCCTGATTGTCGCTTTGGCCTTTCACCTCGCTCCGGTGGGACTGATTGGTTTGACGATCATCGTGACCCAGACGGCATTTACGGGAATTACGGACGAACACAGCATCGGCCATGCTTTTGAAGAAGCACTACCCTTTACCGCCTTACTGGCCGTATTTTTCGTCATCGTGGGAATGATTCACGATCTCCATTTATTTACCCCGATTATTGATTATGTTTTACAACAGGATGAATCAGTCCAACCGGCTTTGTTTTACGCAGCCAACGGTTTCCTGTCGATGATTAGTGATAATGTATTTGTCGCAACGGTCTACATCAACGAGGTAGCCGCCGCCTTTGACGCCGGAACAATTACCAGAACGCAATACGAACATCTGGCCGTTGCCATCAACACGGGTACCAACCTGCCGAGTGTGGCCACACCAAACGGACAGGCCGCTTTCTTATTCTTACTGACTTCTGCGCTGGCTCCGGCGATTCGCTTGTCTTACGTAAAAATGATCTGGATGGCCCTTCCCTACACGATTGTGCTGGGTAGTGTTGGACTGGCGGGCGTATTGTATTTCCTGTAGATAAAATCTAAAATATTTTTTTTGATAAAAATAACGTCCCGAATCTTTGTACAGAGATTTGGGATACTTCTTTAAGACGATGATTTATCAACTTGACCAAAATAAAATCTATCTGGCCGCTGCCAAAAAGGTAGGGTTTGTCCTGCTATTGATTCTCGGTGTCCTGACGTTAATACTATTCATATTGAGTCAAAACCTCAATCCTGGCAAAAGCATAATGCCAATACTATTGCCGGCTATCCCAAAATTTATAATGATTATCAGCTTTATAGTAATCGTACTGTTTTACAGATTTTATAATTACTATAAAGCGATGAGTTTTGAAGTGACCAGTTATCATGTTGCACAGCTCGTCTCTTCTGACAAACTCAATGTCGTCAACCAAATAGCAGCCGCCAGAAATCAAAGCAGATATGGAAGCCAGCACAATCATTTTATTCCCATTTCAAACATTACCTCCATTCATATCAGCAACCAGCGGATCAAAATAAAATCTAAAAACTATAATGCCTGGAACGGAAACGGAGCGGTTACCATCCCTGCGGAAACGGAAGGATACGAGCAATTGACGGCGCATTTTGAACATGTAAAAAAGCAATTGATTCGCTGATTATATTCCTGAAAACTAACCATTTCAACTAACCAGAACTTTCTCCCTTTTCTGCGAGGCCAAACCCTTTCAGAACAACCCAAAACAATCTTTCAGCAGACGGTTCTTTTCTGGAAAGCGAAACTTCTCATACACAAATCTTCAAAATTAAACAGCCTCCAATATCCGCTTCCGTTCCTGTAAAAGTTCCGTCCGGTCGGCGGCTTTCACCTTTTGCGCTGCTTGCCACAATCCCAGTTTATCAAAGTAAATCACCGCAAAATATCCCAGAAATGGTGTAGCCAGCACGGCAAACAAAAACCACAACTTCCACACGATGAAACTCAGAATGAGTAAAATCAGATATTGAATTAGATAAACCCCAAGATAAGAACCGAGCCGCACCGATGAGAAAAATTCTATTTTCTTAACTTTTGCGGTCGCCAGTTTTTTAGCAATCGTAAATGGAATAAAATTAGTAACGGCCCCGATTAATCCGGGAATAAATCCAATCATTAAAAACAGGGTATTCATTAGATTCCCATGCTGGGGCTGTGCGATCCCCTGATCTGAATAACCTTTCTTTTTTATTTTTTGAAAATAGCTAGTTATACTATTTTTCAGGGCTGTCTTCTCCGCTTCCGTTTTTTCGTTTAGATGCTGAACCAGCGTCATCTGTTGCTGACGGAGCATATCCGTTTCGGCGTAGCCCGGCCAGACGGTAGATTCCAGATTGTTTTGTTGAATTTCCAGGATTTGATTTATCCAACTGTCATCCACCGGATCGGCAATATGGATGACCCGCTCTTTTAGCTGTCGTTCGATTTCGCGGGTAATTTGCAGAATAGCCTTTCTTGGATTTTCCCGGTAAGCATCGAGATAATCTTTGATCAAAATGGGTTCACCAACATTGGCCATCAACACACTTCGCATCTGATTGCTATCGGAGTAATTGACCCCAACGGGAATAATCTGTACAGCTTCGTTCTGATACTTTTCGTAAACGCCCAGCGCCATTTTGGCCGTTCCTTTTTGGATGGGCCGCAGTCGTTTTTCGTGTTTCATATTCCCTTCTGAAAGAATAGAGATACAGGCATTTTTATTTAATAAATCATAACATCGTTCAAAAGTATCCTGGTTCTGCCGCATTCCTTCAAACCCGTTTCGGAACCGAAAAATCGGTATCGTTCCGATCTGATCTAACAACCATATTTTAAATGGCGAATTAAACAGGTCTCCCCGCAACATCGTATAGGTCTTGGGAGTAATATGCGTTGCCACAAATATAGGATCAATAAAAGCCGTCGGATGATTGATCGCCAGAATGGTTGGAATTCCCGGCTTTATAATGTCTTTATTATAAAAATAAATTTTACGAAAAAAAACACGAATAGCAATCCGCGTAACCCACTTGATAAAAAGATAAATCATGAAATTTCAGATAGGATTAGTTTTCTCTTAAACGGTAAGGAATTTTCTATTTTCAAGCTAATATTACGTTCATATTATTATCAATAAAACATAAACGATTAAACAAATCAACGATGAGCCTGCTCTAAAAACCAGGAAAACGGAAATCCTTAATCATATTTAATAAAAACAAACTATATATTGCGTTCGCGATAAAAGATATACACGTTAAAGAATCTCTGCGTTCTCTGCTCCTCTGCGCGAAAATCACTTTTTAGAGTGGGCTCACAAATTTACCGATTAACTGTGTTTAGCTTTGAGCGTGATAACCCGACCGCTTCCCTCCCGAATTATTATCTGCTTAGTAACGACCAATTAATAAGTCCGTCATCTTGGCTAGGAAGAATTTAAGCTAGACGAGTTAAAAAACGTAGACATAGCCTAGCTATGGCGAGGCTTTTTAACGAAGTATAGCTTAAATTCTTTTAGCCACAGATGTGG
>CAKZUV010000082.1 GCA_937921555.1 uncultured Saprospiraceae bacterium | reverse complement strand
TTTTGTAATTTTTTTACTGAAATTTACCGATCCAATTTTTAAATAATAATTTTTAAAAAACAAACATGATTTCTATTTCTGAAGAAGGATATTACGGTCGTTTTGGCGGCGCATTTATTCCGGAAATGTTGCACCCCAACGTGGAGGAAATTCGGAAGACTTACGTCGAAATGATTCAGGACGAAGTTTTTCAAAAGCAGTTCCGGCAGTTGCTTCGCGACTACGTGGGCCGACCGACACCGTTGTTTCTGGCGGAACGTTTGTCCGAAAAATATCAAACCAATATCTACCTCAAACGGGAAGACCTTTGTCATACTGGTGCACACAAAGTGAATAATACGATTGGTCAGATTCTGCTCGCACAACGTCTGGGAAAAAAACGGATCATCGCCGAGACCGGAGCGGGTCAGCACGGTGTTGCTACCGCAACGGTTTGTGCGCTGATGGGCCTGCCTTGTGTTGTGTACATGGGGGCCGTGGATATCGAACGGCAGCAACCCAACGTCTCCCGGATGAAGATGCTTGGCGCGGAAGTTCGTCCCGCGACGAGTGGTAGTCAGACACTCAAAGATGCTACCAACGAGGCGATCCGGGACTGGATTAATCATCCCGAGGATACTCATTACATTATCGGTTCGGTGGTTGGACCACATCCGTATCCGGACATGGTGGCCCGTTTTCAATCGGTCATCAGCGAAGAAATAAAATGGCAACTTGAAGCTGCTACGGGAAAATCCAATCCTGATCTGATCATCGCCTGTGTCGGTGGAGGAAGCAATGCGGCGGGTGCATTTTACCATTATCTAAATGAAAAAGAGGTCCGGCTCATCGCCGTCGAAGCGTCGGGACTGGGCGTGGACAGCGGTGAATCCGCGGCGACTTCCGTGCTTGGTACCGAAGGAATTATCCACGGCAGCCGAACCTTGCTGATGCAAACACCCGACGGTCAGATTATCGAACCTTATTCTATTTCTGCCGGATTAGATTATCCCGGAATCGGGCCGATGCACGCACACCTGATCCAATCGGGCCGGGCAGAAGCGGTTCATATCACGGATCAGGAAGCGTTAAACGCTGCCTACGATTTGTCCAAAAGAGAAGGAATTATTCCGGCTTTGGAAACGGCTCACGCTTTTGCCGCACTGGATAAAATTGAATACAAAAAAACAGATGTAATTGTTATAAATTTATCGGGAAGAGGGGATAAGGATCTGGATACGTACATTAAACATTTGGGGTAGGGTAATGAAGAATGAATAATGTTTTAATGAAAAATTAATAATTCGCTGCTATCGTGTTGGTTTATTTAATAGTGTAATCCTGCTGGGGTCATTTTGTAGCGATTTGTATTGGGTAGGGTAGGGAAGAATGAATAATGTTTTAATGAAAAATTAATAATGCGCTGCTATCGTGTTGGTTTATTTAATAGTGTAATCCTGCTGGGGTCATTCTGTAGCGATTTGTATTTCAGTTAAGAAGCGGTGATTTTTGATGTTAAGTTGTTCTCAATCAATGCATCTGACCGCAGCGCGGTCAAATTATGTTAGCCGCAGGCGATTCACGGCAGAAGGTCGATCTCAGAGAGATCGCATTATTCATTGCTTTGATTATATAAAAGGAATTCCGATAAAGAAGACCGGTAAAAAATCATAAAATTTTACCCCGACCCCGGAGGGGAGATTTTACGATTTTTCACCTTGCTTTTGCTGAAAAATTCGGTAATGTTGTAAGAGAAATTTTGATAAGGAAAACCGGCAAAAAATCTCAAAAGTTTACCCCGACCCCGAAGGGGAGTTCGAGATTTTTTACCTTCTTGTCAATAAAGGAGAGCGATTAAACGACCTGCCTTCCTGCGTCGGCAGGCAACTTAAACAAACAAATCAATAAATAAAAAAAATATGTCCCGTTTAAAAAATACCTTTAGCAATAAAAAGGCAAACCTGCTCAACGTATACTTCACGGCAGGATTTCCGGCGCTGGAAGATACCGAAACGATTATTCGTAGTTTGGCGGAAAGTGGGGTCGATGTAATTGAAGTTGGTATGCCCTATTCCGATCCGATGGCGGACGGACCGACGATTCAGCAAAGTGGCATGAAGGCACTGGAAAATGGAATGAGTGTATCTGTATTGTTTGATCAATTAAAAAAGATACGTAAGGAGGTAGAAACGCCGTTGATTCTGATGGGGTATTTTAATCAGATGATGCAATTTGGGGAAACGGATTTTCTGGCCCGTTGTCAGGAAGTAGGAATTGACGGTTTGATTTTACCGGATTTGCCGTTGTCGGTTTACGAAAATGAATATCAGGATTTATTTAAGCAATATGACCTGGCTCCTATTTTTCTGATTACGCCGCAAACGAGCGAAGAACGTATCCGGAAAATTGACCAGCTAAGTCAAGGTTTTATTTACGTAGTTTCCAGTGCTGCTATTACGGGAAATAGTAAGGAAATTTCTCCGGAACAAGTCGCCTATTTTGAACGAATTGAAAAGATGAATTTGAGACTCCCGAGAATGATCGGATTCGGAATATCGGATCATCAAAGTTTTTCGACTGCCTGTCAGTACGCGGACGGCGCCATCATCGGCAGTGCTTTTATCCGGGCGCTGGAAAACGGGAACGACGATTTAAATCATACCATCAAAACGTTTGTAAAAGGCATCCGGAACAACTAAGCAAATCCGAAATTAAAAAAAAATTAAAAACCTCGAAACAAACACAATGATTATACAATTAGATAAAAATATAACCGGAAGCCAACTTAATCAACTCGAAGACAAACTGGCCGACATCAACTACACCACCAGTCAGGTAAATACCCAGTACGGAAAATACATGATTGGGATTGGTAAAAAAGCTTTTGACATCCGGGCGATTGGTACCTTGCCGGGTATCCTCGATATTCACAGAGTCAGCGACGCCTACAAACTCGTTTCACGTAAGTGGAAAACCCACGATACGGCCATTGATCTGGGAGATGGCGTAAAAATCGGCGGTGGAAATTTTCAAATTATGGCCGGACCTTGTTCCATCGAATCAGAAGAACAGATCGAAAGAACCGTTGCGCATCTGGTCGCCAATAATATCAAAATTATGCGCGGTGGGGTCTACAAACCCCGGAGTTCTCCCTACTCGTTCCGGGGACTGGGCATTGATGGATTGAAATTGTTCTACCAAAAATGCAGTGCTGCCGGAATTAAGATTGTAACCGAAGTGATGATGACCGAGCAGATCGAACCGATGTACGATTATGTGGATATCTTTCAGGTCGGAGCCCGAAATTCTCAAAATTTTAATTTGTTGGATGCACTGGGAAAAGTGGACAAACCCATTTTGCTGAAACGCGGAATTTCCGGAACCATCGAAGAATTACTACAAGCCGCCGAATATATTTTTTCCAACGGTAACGAACGCATCATGCTTTGCGAGCGGGGCATCCGGACGTACGAAAAAGCCTATCGGAATACGCTGGATATCAACGCCATTCCGATTCTGAAAGAAAAAACACATCTGCCCGTCGTCATCGATCCTTCCCACGGAATCGGCGTGCGACGTTTCGTAGAACCTGTGGCCCTGGCCGGCATCATGGCGGGAGCTGATGCGGTCATCATGGAAGTACACGCTTATCCGGAAAAAGCATTTTCGGACGGACAACAGACCCTCGACCACGCAGAGGCAAAACGAACGTATGACCGGTTGCGGAAAACGGTGGCTTTTAAACAAACGATTTGATGATTTTTTCACTACCCGGCAAGTCCCACGTAGCGATAAAAATCCGTCACTAACAACATCGATTCGTCCTGATAGAGTGGAGGAGCGGCGACCGATTTCTGGTGGAGCTGGAGGAGTTCGTCGTCTTTTTTGAGAAAGGTCGTAATCGTTTTGGTGATTTTTAAAAAACGTTCCATCTCGAATGGTTCGGGAATATTGGTGCTGCCGATTTTTTTCATCATACGCGCAAACTCCGGATAAAAATATACGGCATATCCCGCAGGATACCGGAAAGCGAGGTACATGGATACGACGTGATTTTCCAGATGATAATGATTATTTTCGATGCTCGTCGGATGATCTTCTTTGTAGTCCTGCATCATCACTTCGCACCCGAATTGAAATTTGGAAATCCGGTTTTCGATGGCTTTACTTTCGTCGAACAGCTCCCGGAACATCGACCGGACAAAATCTGAATTCTGATGGATAAATTCCAGCATTCTGGCTTTGGGTTTGAAATTATCTCCGGTCCACCAGCGACGGGTACGGGAATTTTGTAAACTCGCATCAAACATCTTCGCAAAATCGGGTGCTTCCAGATCCCAGTTTTTTTGAAAAACCGCCTGAGATTCCCAGGGAAACAATTCTCTCTGCTCCGGATTTTTGTTTAGAAAATTTTTATAAATTTCAATGTATGCCTGGATTTTTTTTAATTGCATCGTTTACTATAAATTTATTTTCCGCAAAGGAACCTAAAATTTAGCATTTCTTAACTCCCTAACCCGTAAAGTCTGTTAGCCGACGGTAGTAAATCGAACATAAAAGCAATAATGCTGTTAGAACTGTGTTGAAAAAGACTGAATTAAGATTTTGGTCTGTAACCATAAATTTTATCAAACATTTTTAAATAAAGTATCATCATGGGATTTTTAGATAATATAAAAAATTCACAAAAAAATAACTTGCATCCAAACTGGAAAACCCTGGATAGTGAGGCGCAGCTAAAAGAAATTATAAATGGTTCGCACGAACGTCCGGCCATGATTTTTAAACATAGCACCACCTGCGGAATCAGTGCGGGTGCTAAGCACCGTCTGGAATCCAACTGGGATATTGATCCGGAAAAAATGGATTTTTATTATCTGGATTTGCTGAATTACCGTTCTGTTTCAAATGCTATCGCGGAAACCCTGAATGTGGTACATCAGTCTCCGCAGGTTGTTTTGATCAAAAACGGAGAAGCGGTTTACAATACTTCTCACCACGCTATTGACCCGCAAGCGGTAAATAGTGCGCTGGCAGAAGTTTAAATAAACGCTAAATAGCTAAGTAATGGTCGAATAATAAGTTCCTCATTTTGGCAAGGGAATTTTGGTTCAAGATGAGGCAAAAAACCTGCCTGCCGGCAGCTACCGTTTATACATAAATAGTGACGATGAAAATACTATAAAAGTTTGTAAATTGAGTTAAAAATGGAATCATTACAAGAACACTACGAAGGTCAGATAGGCGAAAAACGTCTAGAAAAAAGGGGGCCTATATAGAAGAGAAGTTTGTAGAAAGCCAAAAAGGGGTAATCAATCAGGTGTTTAAAAGTTGGCCAGAGAAGATGGCAGCGTATCGTTTTTTTAATAACGAAAAAGTGACAGAAACAAGTTTGATTGATTCGGTGGTCAAGCGAACGGGTAAGATAGCATCGGGTAAAGAAGTGTTGGTATTGCAAGATTCTTCTGAATATCATTTCAGGAAGTATGAACAAAGAATAGAGCCAGGAACAGGATTAGGGGAAACGGGAAGATATGCGTTGGGATATTTCTGTCACCCAAGTCTGGTGATAGATGCAAATAATGGGAGTGTTTTAGGCTTAAGTGATATCTATAACTGGTCAAGATCTCCGGATCGGGATCAGCGAACTGAAAGTAGAAAGAAGCGCCCGATAGAAGAGAAAGAATCGTACAAATGGATAAGAGGATCATTGAAGAGTAAGGAGGTATTAAGTAGCGCACAACACAAGACGATTATCCAGGACCGGGATGGGGATATTTATGAGAGTTTTTCCAGGATTCCAGATGAACAAACGGACTTGTTAGTGCGCAGCAAAACAGACCGAAAGATAGAAGAGTCACCAGGTTGGCTTTATCTGGCTTTAGAGAGTCAAAATCCTTGTGTAGAGTATGAATTTAAAGTAAGTTCAGATAGTAAAAAGCGTCAAAAGCGAACGGCGATAATGGAAGTAAGATATACGCAGGTTAGCATAAAACGACCAGCGTATTTACCAAAATCTTATCCACCCAACATATCGGTGAGTGTAGTACAGGCCAAAGAAAAATCCAGCACTGTTCCAGACGGTGAGCAGGCAATTGAATGGATATTGATAAGTACCAGAAAAGTGACTGATTTTATAGAGGCAGTGATGTTGGTGTACTGGTATAGCTTAAGATGGTTAATTGAAGAATTATTCGGTTTACATAAGTCTAAAGGTTTTGATGCCGAAGAATGTGAGTTAAGAACTGGGTGGGGCATCAGAAAATTAGGAATCATAACAATGCAATCAGCGATGCGAGCAATGCAATTAAAACAAGCTAGACAAGAGGATTGTCAACTTCCCATAGAGGTTGTATTTACGGAGCAGGAACAAGAGTGCCTTGAACAACTATGTAAAAGGCTGGAAGGAAAAACAGAAAAGTTAAAGAATAATCATCCCAGACATTTACTACGGTGGGCAACCTGGGTGATCGCAAGATATGGAGGCTGGAGTGGATATGACTCTCAACGACCTGCTGGTCTGACAACTTTAAAACAAGGACTAGAGAAATTTGATATGTTATTCCAAGGATGGAGACTAGCCAGACAAGAACCAAAGGAGTCAAAAGAAGATTTTTAATACCCTGTCACAAATTGTGTATAAACGGTAGCTGCCGACCCAGGAAGGCAGGTTAAAAAGCCTTTTTGGCTATCGCTCTTTGTGCTACTAGCACAAGCACACGCAGGATGCTACGGCATCGCCTGTGTTTTTTGTCTCATTCAAAACAAAATTTTCTCAATTTCGCACAATCATGAAAATTTGGACAAGCTCTAAAAAATGACCAGTTCGTAAGTTGACAGTTGAATGTTGAGTCCATTCCGGGAAGCATTGATACTTTTCAAAGCAAACTCAATACAGACCTCTTTAGAAGTCTAATGGTAATCAACCAAATCTATAACTTCACAAATTTTACTACCTGTCCATTACCGACCTGTAACCAGTAGACCCCATTTGCCAGCTCCCGGATATCAATTTCGGTGTTTGCACCAGCTAGTTGATCGTGGAAAATCTGTCCATTCGTTCCGATAATTTTATATTTTAATGGAAACGTAAAACTGTTTTCTGCGCCTGTTATGTTCAGATTCAAAAAATCAGCAGCCGGATTGGGGTAGACCACTAATTCAACGTTTTTCTCAAGGGTACTGACCGCTGTAATCTGGTCCAGCGAAAATTGGTTAAA
>CAKZUV010000081.1 GCA_937921555.1 uncultured Saprospiraceae bacterium | reverse complement strand
ACGGCGACAATTATTTCATCGAAAAATGGCAAAGCCCGGGTGACCAGGTCTACGTGCCCGACGGTGATGGGATCAAATGACCCTGGGAAAACGGCTATTTTTTTTGCTGGCATAGGGAGGGGTTTTGAGTTTTGGGTTTTGGGTTTTGGGTTACACGATAACGTGTATTATTCATTTTTCATTAAAAAATTATTAATTAGCATTCTCATCAAAAGGAAATCATTAAGTCCTCAATCAATTTCCAGGTTACTTCAAAACCGCTTTCCGGGCATCTTCCAGTTGGTTAATTTCATAATTAATTTTTGGAATTGTACCTTCCAGGGTGGCCAGTAAACGTTGTGCTTTATCTCTGACGGCGATGACGCCGGAGCGGGTGTTTTGAATTTTTTGCTGGACAATCCAGTCGGTAATTAAGTTATCAAAAAAGATGTCGGTAAAAGAAGAGAATGTGGGTATCCGGACGGTCAGCCCAAAATCTTCGGGGCCGTAAACATCGCGCAATTCTTTCTCAAACTGTGTGAGGGAGATTTTGGCTTTATAAGCCATATCCTTGGCCATATCAATTTGCCGGTGTTTCATGTGACCGGTCATCCGGCCTTTTCTTCCGGCCATATCCCATTGACCCCAGTTGACGGCCTGGTTCAGATTATGGAGCACCTGATCCAGCAAATGAACGGCACCACGACCAACGGCCATGGCTTCATCCACTTCAAAGATCATTTTTTCCCGTTCGGAAATTTGTGCGTCAATCGAATTAATTTTAGCAGCCAGTTTAGGATCCGCAGCGATAATTTCCTTTTCACGAGCTTTCAGCAATTCCTGATAGTGGCGCTCGGTGGCGGGCAGGGTCCGGATTTTGTCTTCCAGAATCTGACGTTCGTATTTTAGTAGGTCCAGTGATTTACGGACTTCATCGTACCGCAGGTTGGCCTCCAGATATTCCTGTCGTTCTTTTTCGAGTTGTTCTTCTTTGCTGCCCAGCACTTTATAAAAAAGAGACTTTACGCCCATCTTTTTAAGGGTTTCAATATCTTCGGATTCTTTATCCACCTGTTTGACCAGATGGGCAACTTTACTTTGCAGCTCAGCGATTTCCTGGTTAAGATCCTCCAGCCGGCTACCTACTTTTTTCAGTCTGTCCAGCTTTTTGGTTACTTCTGATAGCTCCGTTCGCGTATCCATCTTTTAGATTTAAAATTAGAGAAGAATTTAAAAAGACAGTTGCAATAAACGAAAAATCCCGAAAAAAGACAGGCTTCTTTCGGGATTTGTGAGATGGACGATCATTTATCATCCAAAAGTGAAAACGATTATTTGTCGGCGAAGTAAGACTTTTCCAGTTTTTCACCAGCGTTTAATTGCTCAATTCGTTTTTTGAAAATACCGGACATTTCGAAATCATCTTTTCTTGCGTAAATTTCTTTTAATGCTAAAAGCGTATTCATATCACTTGGATTCAGCTTTTCTGCCTTTTGGAAAAATGGTAAAGCATTTTCAAATTCCTTCTGAATTTCACCACGGATAGCAGTTTGCTGATCCATTGCAGCTTTTGAGTAGTCTCCTTTTTCCTCCATGGCAATCAGTTCCGTCAGCATGGATGCTGCCCGGTTGTAGTACAAGGCACCGGTAGAATAAACTGCCGTAGAGTTATCCGGCTCAATGGTCAGTGTTTCGTTGTAATACTTCTTAGCTTTTTCAAAATACTCACCGGCTTTATCCTTATTTCCAGCCTTTAATTCACGCTGCGTCAGGTTGTCATAAGTACTTCCCAGCGCCAGGTAAAAAGAGGTGTTGGTTGGATCCAGTTCAATTGCTTTTTCCAGCTTACCTACCAATTCGTCCAGTTTATTATTAGACATGTAGTAGTTGATTTCAGCAATCAGCAATGCTTCGCTTTCCGGATATTTTTCACGACCTTCCGCCAGTACTTTCAGTGCTTTTTCAGGATCTTCTTCTGCATAAATTTTGTACATATTTTCATAAACACCCGCATCGTCAAATTTCTCGTTGTATAATCTTTCGATAATCGGACGTGCTTCCTCTTTCATGCCCGCAGCATTTGCCGTCAAGGCAGCATACAATAAATTGTCGTTGTATTCTTTATCCGTAGGAAAAACGTCAGAAGTCTGTCCGTTCTCTTTTAAATAATCAAACCCATTGGAAAGGTTATAAAAATTGTGGTAAGAATTGGCGTAATCTTCCTGCTGGAAAGCAACGGATCCCATATTTCGCATTCCCTGAACTGCGTTTTTCATTCCTTCCATTGCATCTCTCTTCGCATATTTTTTGGAAGCATTCTCATAAAGCATTTTATAAGACTCAAAAGAATTGATGGACGCTTTCATGTCCGGAATTTTAAATCCGTTATCCAGTTGGTAGCGTGTAACAGACTGAGTAGCCAGTTCGTTGTAAACATCTCCGCGCAGTTTGTATAACTTAGTTGCTTTTTTCTCATCCAGTTCACTCGCACCCTTTATGGCCATATCCAGCTTTTGAGCTGCCTGATTCAACAAATCCATTTTTTCATCACCACCAGCCGTGGCGTAACTTTTCCAGGATTTACTGGCTTCTTTAAAGCTGGCTTCGGCATCCTGTGCAAAAACACTTCCTGAGATCAGGAATAAGGTGCAAAAGCATAATAATAAATTTTTCATCTTTATGTTATTTAATTTTAAATAGTACCATAATGTATGGCGTTCAGAAATTCAAATTTGTTGGAACAAAGATAAAGATTTGTTCACAAATACAACGGATCAGGGCCCTATTTCACTGTTGTGATTCTGTTAAATAGGCCTTTTTGATTGTTAACAATCGTTAAAATCCTATTCTTCTTCACCTGCAGTATCAGCTTTGTTATCTGTTTCGGGGGTATTTTCCGACTCTATGGCCGCCGCCTCTTCCGCTTTAGCCGCTTCTTCGTTGTAAGGAATAACCGCAATGTCAGCAATTTGATCATTTTCATCCAGGCGGATCAATTTCACTCCCTGCGTCGCACGTCCCATCACCCGCATATCGCTGACCATCATTCTGATCACAATACCCGAACGGTTACTAATGACGACATCATCATTTTCCATCACCGCTTTAATAGCAATCAGCAATCCGGTTTTGTCACTGATATTCATGGTTTTTACTCCTTTACCACCCCGGTTGGTCTGACGGTAATCTTCCAGAGAAGACCGTTTACCCATTCCTCTTTCACTTAATACCAGGATACCCACCGATTCGTCTTTGGGATCCACACTGATCATTCCGACTACCTCGTCATTTTCGATTTTATCGGATAGCGTAACTCCGCGAACACCCGCTGCGCTACGTCCCATGGGTCTTACTTTAGACTCGGGGAATCGAATCGCCCGGCCACTGCGCTTGGCCATCAGGATATCATTTTGACCATTGGTCAGTTTGGCTTCCAGCAGCTGATCGCCTTCTTTAATTGTAATGGCATTAATTCCGTTGGTACGCGGACGACTAAAAGCTTCGACGGAAGTCTTTTTAATAATTCCTTTTTTCGTACAGAAAATAATGTAATTGTTTTTACAGTATTCCTCGTCGGTGAGGTTTTCAATTTTTATGTACGCTTTTACTTTATCGTCTTTCGGTAAATTGATCAGATTCTGAATGACCCGGCCACTGGAAGTTTTCCCGGCTTCCGGAATTTCATACACCCGAATCCAGTGACAACGTCCCTGTTCGGTAAACAGCAGCAGATAATTATGGGTGGTGGCGACAAAAATATGCTCAATGAAATCAGCATCCCGCGTTTTACTTCCTTTTGAACCACGACCTCCGCGCCCCTGAATTCTATATTCGGATGCTTTCGTTCTTTTGATATATCCCAGTTGAGAAATCGTAATAATTACGTCCTCATCGGCAATCATATCTTCCAGACTGATCTCTCCGTCGGCAAAACTAACCTCCGTGCGGCGTTCATCTCCGAATCGTTCCAGAATTTCTCCTAATTCTTCTTTGATAATATCTCGTTGCATCGTTTCGCTGCCAAGAATAGCATTATAATGCGCGATTTTCTTTTGTAACTCATCGTATTCCTCACGGACCTTATCTCTTTCCAGACCGGTCAGTTTTTGCAGACGCATTTCCAGAATGGCCTTCGCCTGAACTTCGGACAGACTGAATTTCTCCATCAAACCATTCCGGGCAATCTCCACGGTTTTGGAAGCACGAATCAGGGCGATCACTTCGTCCAGGTGATCCAGTGCGATCAGCAATCCTTCCAGAATGTGAGCGCGTTCTTCCGCTTTCCGCAAATCGTATTGTGTACGACGGACAATCACTTCCAGTCTGAATTTCACGTACTCTTCAATAATCTGTTTGAGGTTCAGCAACTCGGGGCGTCCGTTAACGAGCGCGATATTGTTGACTCCGTAGGAAGATTGCAGCGGTGTATATTTGTAAAGTTTACTGAGTACGACATTGGCCATCGCATCCCGTTTTACCTCCACGACAATTCTCAGTCCATTACGGTCCGATTCGTCCCGCAAGGCGCTGATGCCTTCGATCTTTTTCAAGTTAACCAATTCCGCCATTTTGACGATCATCTGGGCCTTGTTTACCTGATAAGGAATTTCCGAAATGATGATGGTTTCTTTGCCCGTCGAAGAAACGTCGATATCCGCTTTACCACGGAGAACGACCCGTCCGCGTCCCGTCAGAAAAGCTTCTTTTACGCCGGAAGTACCGTAAATAATTCCTCCCGTAGGAAAGTCGGGAGCGGTAATGTGTTCCATTAATTCTTCGATCGTAATGTCCGGATTATCAATGAGTGCAATAGTTCCGTTGATTACTTCGGTCAAGTTGTGCGGCAACATATTCGTGGCCATCCCTACTGCGATTCCGGAAGCACCGTTGATCAGCAGATTGGGTAATTTGGTAGGCAGCACGGTCGGCTCTTTAAGCGTATCGTCAAAATTATATCTGAAATCGACCGTTTCCTTGTTGATATCTGCGAGAATTTCGTCGGTAATCCGTTCCATACGGGCCTCCGTGTATCGCATTGCGGCGGGGCTGTCACCGTCCATAGAACCAAAGTTTCCCTGTCCGTCTACGAGTGGATAACGAAGGGACCAGTCCTGTGCCATCCGGACCATCGAATCGTAAACAGATTGATCTCCGTGGGGGTGATATTTACCGAGCACCTCACCGACGATACGGGCAGATTTTTTGTGTGCTTTGTTGTAAGCGAGTCCGAGGTCGGACATCCCGTACAATACTCTGCGGTGCACCGGCTTAAAGCCGTCTCGGACGTCGGGTAATGCTCTGGAAACGATCACGGACATCGAATAATCGATGTAGGCCGATTTCATTTCATCCTCAATATTGATAGGAATAATTCTTTCAGAAGCCATCTAACAGTTTTTTTGATAAAAATTAATACGTTAAAATTTTGAATATCAACGTATTGGCATTTCATAGTTAAAGAGAAAAAGCAAGTACTTTTTTTTTATTAAAAAAAGATCGTTTCCTCCTAAAAAGAAGACGGGCAAAAATACGAAATTTAAGTGGTTTATACCAATTTACCGGCTGGGAAAAGGAAAGGAATGCAGGAATAAAAGGGCAAAAAAAAACGCGTGCTTTACGGACCGCCATTATTGGAAAAATCCATCGTGGTGGTGGTCGTAAAACACACGCGTTGATCCGAGTAAAAGATCAGTTTAAGTTGTTACTCTATCATAAAAACAAGACAAATAAATTGTCCGGTTCCTACGGCTCTTTATTATTGTTTCATAGCGACGCGGTATTCACCGGCATCATGTTGATTGGCGACCCAATAGTTGTAGTCACGGACCATTCTATCGAGATTTTTGTACAAGAAATCCTTGCGGCCAATCCGGCTGCTCATAGCGGTGTAATCTTTAAAAAGTGTTTTTGACACCTTCTTAAAATCATCCTTTTCGATTTTACTAAGTTTACCGTTCTGATCTTTCAGATAGTACACGTAACGAAAAGGTTGTTTGGGATTATTACGAACCTCGATGTAGTAGCAGTAGAGCGATACGGCTCCTTCTGATTCCCGCTGCATAAATACATCCTTTGATGCAAAAGGCTTTGGCGGATAATCTGCTTTCGTGCTTTCGTAATAAAGCCATTCGGTTTCTCCGAGTCCAAGATCATCTTCGATTTCGGCTTCGTACCCATAGCCTTTGATATCTTTCGGCTTGTAGGTTTTTTTCTGTCCGGAACGGTTGTAGAAAGTAATTTTCAACTCGTTGTCCGTGATAGAACCGGGAACAATTTTACCTTCCTGTTTTCTACCGTTCTTTTCAATGATGAAACCAGGTACTTTTACTTCTTTTTTTACAGCAATTCCTTCCCCTACTTCGCCTTCTGGCTGGTCCGGATTCGTGAAAGCAGCTGTCAGAAAGACCAACAGGCCAAGGCATAAAAAATTTCTCATGGTCATAAATACAATTTTAAAATGTTATGGAAAATGTGTGTTAATACTATCTCAGTTGGGAGGAGAGGGTGAGGGGCAAGAAAGGGAAATGGAAGACTTATGTGCTTTACCTAAAAAGAAGGAGAAGAAGAAATTTATTGGAGGGGAATAATAATAGGTTTTCCTTTGCAAACTCAATACCGAAAAAAGAAGTGAAACCCGTCAGCGTTTTATTGCGTCCTATTTGTTTTTTGTTTTAAAATAAAAATTTCGCATTTCTGACAGGTTTCAACCTCTATCCGGTTAATTATGAGATGACCTTAGTCACTTTACAATGTAAAAATAATCAGAGCGGTCAATTATTAATTTTCGTTTGCTCGCAATTCTGTGACAGGCTATTTTTATTTTTTAGAACCTCTCCATTTTCACTATGAGAAAAATACCGAATAAAAAGCAAACAAATATCAAAACAATGCCGAATAAAGTGACATTTTTGTGGAAGAGTTTTAGTATTCTACTTCCAACTTAATTGGCCAGATACTGTTGAATAATGGAAATAAATCAGGATAGAGTCTAATTATTTACCCAATGACTCTAAAAGTTAATAAATTTGCATAAATTTTGAATATGAGTAAGGTAGTAAAGCCCGTACAGGACGATCAAACCGGAAAGAAGGAGCAAGTATCAAAAATGTTTGACAGTATTGCTCCGTATTATGATTTTTTAAATCGCTTTCTTTCTCTGGGAATTGATACCATCTGGCGCAAACAGATGATTGACCGGCTAAAGCCTTCCGATCCCAAAAGAATTCTGGATGTAGCCACCGGTACGGCAGACGTTGCCATCGAAATGACCAGGCGACTGAACGCAGAAAAGATAACCGGACTGGATATTTCGGCAGAGATGCTGGAGGTCGGGGACAAAAAAATCAATAAAAAGGAACTGACTCATATTATTGATTTACAACAGGGAGATTCGGAGAATCTCCCCTTTGAAGACAATACCTTTGATGCGATTACCGTTGCATTTGGAGTCAGAAATTTTGAGAATCTCGAAAAAGGGATGCAGGAAATGCATCGGGTACTCAAACCCAAGGGGCAATTGGTGGTACTCGAATTTTCGCGACCTACTGTTTTTCCTTTTAAGCAAGCTTTTAATGGCTATTTTAAATATATCTTGCCGCAAATTGGCAAAGTAACTTCCAAGGATCCTCATGCCTACCGGTATCTTTACGAATCGGTACAGGCTTTTCCGGATGGACCCGATTTTTTGGAAGTTATGAATAAAACCGGTTATAATTCTAATCAATGCAAAAGACTCAGTTTAGGAATCTGTTCCATTTATCAGGGCGAAAAATAATCTTCCTGTTTGCCTTATTGTTTACAATAGCAAATACGGCTTCGGCACAAAAAGCAAAGGGTAATTATAATTTTCTGGAATTTCAGCAAAAACCTTATTATTTCGGTATCACCCTGGCTTATAATACTTCTGACCTGCGTCTTTTCCGCTCCAGTAAATTCTTGGAGAGCGACAGTATTTCTTCCGCCAGCTCTATCACAGGACCTGGTTTTAATCTGGGAATTGTCAGTAACCTGAAAATCGGGGATTATTTTGATTTTAGGTTTCTCCCTACCCTGTCTTTCGCAGAAAGAAATATTGAATACGTGAATCCACGGGGTGGCAGGGTACCTTCGCAAAAACTGGAATCTGTTTTTGTAGAATTGCCTTTCCAGATCCGTTATAAATCCCAACCTTACAATGATATCCGGTTGTTTATCATCGGTGGTGTCAAATATAGTTTTGACGTTGCCAGTGATTCCAGGACCCGGCAGGCGGACAGTCTGGTGAAGATTTCTCCGACGGACTTTGCGTTTGAGTACGGGGCGGGTATCCAGTTCTTCTTTCCTTATTTTATCTTTTCTCCGGAATTAAAAGTGTCACACGGACTGAGTAATGTGCTGATTTTTGATGAAGATCTGGAACGCTCGCGCGTAATTGAAAAAATCCTGAGCCGTGCTTTTACGATTTCATTGCATTTCGAGGGGTAGATGGGACTGTACGGTTATGTGTGTCATCTGGCATCCCGCACCTTGTGTTCCTCCCTGATTCGGGAGGCAGGCCTGAAGGAAGGCCAACGCGCAGACAAACTTGTTTAGAGCAAGTCTATTTTCATCAACATAAAAAAGGGACACTCCGCAAAAAGCAGTGCCAGTGGATGTGTTTTTTTTATAAAAAAAAATTATCCCCTACAACGCCTCCGCCGGCATCTTCCGGTCTACACGTCTAATAAAACCACGGATGACCTTTCCGTTTCCACCCACTTCGTAAAATTCAGTAGCACCGTCTGCCATCATGTTTTGCATCGTTTGTGTCCAGCGAACGGGTGACGTCAACTGTTCAATAAGATTCGCTTTAATCAATTCGGGGTCCGTGACGGGGAGCGCATTTACATTTTGATAAATCGGACAACGTGGAGCAGAAAACGGAGTTGACTCAATGGCCGCCTGTAAGGATTCCTGAGCGGACTGCATTAGTGGCGAATGAAACGCACCACCGACGTTGAGAATGATTGCTCGTTTAGCACCCGCTTCGGTCAGGCGGGCTACGGCTGTTTCAATGCCGGATAAAGAACCGGAGATTACCAGTTGGCCGGGGCAGTTATAATTGGCCGGTACCACTTCGGGACCGACTTCTGCACAGATTTTTCCAACCATTTCATCCTCCATTCCAACGATGGCAGCCATCGTTCCGGGGTTGGCTTCGCAGGCGGCCTGCATGGCCTGAGCGCGTTGTTGTACCAACGAGAGTCCAGCTTTCCAGTCCAGCGCACCGGCGGCCACCAGGGCGGAAAATTCTCCCAGCGAATGCCCCGCGACCATATCCGGTGAAGGCCGGTCTGCTGCCAGCAGATTTTTTACGACAGAATGGAGATAAACGGCAGGCTGGGTAATTTTAGTTTCTTTAAGTTCTTCTTCGGTACCATCAAACATCACGTCGGAAAGCCGGTAGCCCAACAGGTCGTTGGCTTCTTCAAAAATTTCTTTAGCAAAGGCAGAAGTTTCGTACAAATCTTTGCCCATACCCACAAATTGAGCGGCTTGTCCGGGGAAGACGTAAGCAATCATAGTTAGTTTGTTTAAGTTTTTTAATGCAAATGTGATCCGATCAGTTTCAGAAATTCGTTCCGGGTTTCTATTTTTTCAAACTGTCCGGTAAACGCCGAGGTAGTCGTCACAGAATTTTGTTTTTGCACGCCCCGCATCATCATACAGAGATGAGAAGCTTCGATCACAACGGCCACTCCGAGCGGATTCAGGGTCGAATTGATGGCATTCAGAATTTGGTCGGTTAGTCGTTCCTGCACCTGCAAACGCCGGGCAAAAACATCTACTACTCTGGGAATTTTACTAAGACCAACAATATACCCATCCGGAATATAGGCAATATGTGCTTTTCCATAAAATGGTAATAAATGGTGCTCACAGAGCGAATACAATTCAATGTCTTTAATAATAACCATTTTATCGTAGTCCTCTTTAAACATCGCCGACCGGAGAATTTTTTCCGCATCCATTCCATACCCCTGATTAAGAAACTGCATGGCTTTGGCTGCCCGTTCGGGGGTTTTTAGTAATCCTTCCCGTTTTGGGTCTTCCCCAATTTGGGTAATTACTTTTTTATAGGCTTTCTTTAATTCGGTAGTTGTCTTGGTGTTATAAGTTTCTTTCTTTTCGTATCCCATATTGTTAATTTTCTTATCTGAAGGCCATCCATTTTGATGTTTAAAACCAGGATAGCAGCGGTTTATTCTCCCCGGTATTCGGCGTAAATATTCTCTGTTTCTTCCAGTCGGATAGAATGTAATTTACACCCTTTGATATGGGGGTTTAACTGTTTCCAGATAAGGATAACCAAATTTTCGGTAGTTGGTTGTAAATTTTTGGGAATAAATTCAACGTCTAAGTTGAGATTGGCGTGATCCAGTTTATTGGTGATATGCTTACGAACAATCGTGCTGAGTTTTTTGGCATCCATCACAAAACCGGTATTTTTGTCAGGCTTCCCCTTGACGGTAATATATAGTGTGTAATTATGTCCATGCCAGTTGGGATTCGCACATTTACCAAAGGTCCGTTTATTTTTCTTTTCGCTCCATTTGTCCACCCAAAGTTTGTGGGCAGCATTGAAACGTTCTTTTCTTGTGAGATATACCATTGCGTTAGCTTGTTGAGACGCAAATTTACGCATTAAAACAGGGAAGAAACAAGAACTTAACCCATAGAATCGGGTCACTGATCGGATCGAACGATGTTTTGATCTATTTTTCTTAGCTTCTTTCCAAATTTTGTGTTTCTTGTGATCAGGGAAAAAGTAATTAAAAATTCAAAATCGGTTAATGCACCAAACACTTTCTGAAAATCTCTGGCTGCACGAGCTACGAAACCATAAAGGTACCTGGATGATTCACATCCTGTGCTGGTCGCTGCTTTTTATTGGTTTGGTATGGATGGATCAGTCCAACCGGCCGCTGGCATTTAAAATGCTGGTGGAAGCCATCAGTATTCTATTTTACATTGCGCTGGTTTATTTTAATATTAAATACCTGATTCCCAGGTTCCTCACCGAAAAAACGTTTCTGAAATATTGTATTTTTCTGGTAGGAACTATTCTCGTGCTAACGCCCATAAAAGTGCTCATCGTATATACCCTCTTCCAGCATTATCCGGAGGTGCGACCTATGATCATCAAGGATCATTCCTGGTATTTTTTGACTAATTTTCTGGTAACCGGTGGTTCAACTTTGGTGAAAATAATTACCGACTGGCTGGCCTATCAGCGGGATAGCAAAGATTTGCAAACACAAACCATGCAGAGTGAATTGCGTTTTCTGAAATCTCAGATCAATCCGCATTTTCTTTTTAATACTCTTAATAATCTCTATGCACTTACTTTAAAAAAATCAGACAAAGCCCCGGATATCGTAATCAAGTTATCAGAAATGATGCGCTACATGCTTTATGAATGCAATGAAAAAAGAGTAGAATTACGCAAAGAGGTGCATTACCTGAAAAACTACCTCGATCTGGAAGAACTCCGGAAAGGGAAGACGGTGGAAATTAAATTTGAGGTAAAGGGAAATATTCAAAACCAGCAAATCGCGCCTCTGCTCTTTATTCCTTTTTTAGAAAATAGTTTTAAGCACGGCGCGAACAATCATATTTCAAAAGGATTCGTAAATATAATGTTAAAGGTTGATACCCAGCACGTCCGGTTCTTTATCGAAAACAGTAAGGCAGAATCTTTGCCTACGCAAAATCATAAAAGAAGCGGTGGTATTGGCCTGGTAAATGTTCGCAGAAGACTCGATTTGCTCTATCCGCACAAACACGAACTGACCATTGCGGATAACCCGAATACGTACGCAATTACCCTGGACTTAACCCTTTGATATTTAACAAAACGAATAAAGTCAGATAGTTCGCTGGTTTTATTCAAAATATAAATAAATTAAAAATGATTAACGCAATTATTGTAGACGATGAACCGCTGGCACTGGATGTGCTGGAAACGTATATTAACCAGCTATCCGAAATTAATCTGGTAGCACGCTGCGAAAATGCCCTGGAAGCCAATGAAGTTTTAAAAACACACGACGTAGATTTGATGTTTTTGGATATTCAAATGCCTCAGTTAACGGGTACGGATTTTTTAAAGACCCTGGCCAATCCTCCGCTGGTTATTTTTACTACGGCTTACGCTAATTACGCAGTGGAAGGATTTGAGTTGAATGCCATTGATTACTTACTAAAACCGATTTCCCTGGAACGGTTCATGAAGGCTACTAACAAAGCAATTACGCAAATATCCCTACAAAATAAAGATGCAGGTTCGGACGCTTCCGCCACACCAGAAGAAGATGCTGATTTTATTTTTGTAAAATCTGACAAAAGACTGGTAAAAATTAAATTTTCGGATATTATCTACGTCGAAGGACTGAAGGATTACGTAATCATCCGCTGTCCGGACAGCCGCGTCATCACTTTACAGACCATGAAAAGCCTGGAGTCCAAACTTCCTTCGGACATTTTTAAGCGGATTCACCGTTCCTATATCGTCAACATCCAGCAGATCAATGCGGTCATGGGCAACATGATTGAAGTAATTGAAAAAGGAAAGGCCAAACACCTGCCGATTGGAAAAAACTACCGGGAAAAACTATTGGAAATCATCAACCGTAACCGGTTATAAATTCGCTGTTGCGAAACGGTCCTGGCAGCTAAATTTCCAGATAATCAAAAAAAATCAATCGCAACGGCAACTGCAAGATCAAACACTTTTTTCGGGTTTTCCGGATGCGTACTTTTTCACGCTAAAAAGCACTATTTCTTATTTAGGAATGTTAAATAAATAAAGTACGATTCTATACTTCCTCTTTTTGCATCACTCTGCATCAACAAAATGGTCATTATACACAGCATAACTCCCATTTTGCTTCTTTGATTGATGCAAAAATAGTTCGCCTAGAATCTGC
>CAKZUV010000080.1 GCA_937921555.1 uncultured Saprospiraceae bacterium | reverse complement strand
CAGATTCTAGGCGAACTATTTTTGCATCAATCAAAGAAGCAAAATGGGAGTTATGCTGTGTATAATGACCATTTTGTTGATGCAGAGTGAGGCAAAAAGAGGAAGTATAGAATCGTACTTTATTTATTTAACATTCCTTAGCCTTTTCCGTGACAGTGCTTGTATTTTTTCCCACTACCACAAGGACAAGGCTCATTTCGACCAACTTTCTTCTCCGTCCGTTTGAACGTTTCAGGCTTTTGTCTGCTTACACTTTCTCCCGCAGCTCTGGCAGCCGCAGCTGATCCACGCTCCCGGCCCGCACCTCCCTGCTGACGGCTCGTTTGTACTTTACTCAGGTCCGTTTTCTTTTCTTTCGCCTCCTGGACATTCTGCTCGTTAGCAATGATCACTTTTCCGTTCGCCAGCGCCGAGGTCACCTGCTCGTTGATCGACTGAATGAGTTGCTCAAACAAGTTGAACGCTTCCATCTTGTAAATCACCAATGGATCTTTTTGTTCAAAAGAAGCAGCTTGTACCGACTCTTTCAATTCATCCATTGAACGTAAGTGTTCCTTCCATTCTTCGTCAATCACCGACAAGGCGATGGCCTTTTCGATGTCTCTGGAAATGGATTTTCCATCGGTAGCAATGGCATCGGCAATATCCGCTGAAACGTTCATTCCCCGGGTCAGTCCCGTTGCGTAAGGAATAGACACCCGCTTATATTGATTCGCCTGATTTTCGTGTACATTTCTGATAAACGGCATCACGTACTCGGCAATTTTCCGGTTTTTTTCTTCGTAAAAACTTAAGAACTGATCTTCAAAACGATCAATCAAATCGTCTTCATTTCCATTCTCAAATTCATCTTTGGTAATGGCCGGATCGATTCCCGCATATTTCAGGGATGCTTCCCGGAAGGATTCGTAAGATCCGTTTTGCCGGTGTGATACGACCAGACTTTCTGTCAAAGATGTCAGCATCGTGTTGATATCAACCGCTAAACGGTCACCGGACAACGCATTATTTCTTTTGGTATAAATTGCTTCCCGCTGAATATTCATCACATCATCATATTCCAGCAATCGCTTACGGATTCCGAAGTTATTTTCCTCTACTTTGGTTTGTGCCCGTTCGATGGATTTGGTGACCATAGAATGCTGAATAACTTCTCCGTCCTGATGTCCCATTTTGTCCATCAGCTTCGCAATTTTTTCCGACTGGAATAATCGCATCAGATTATCTTCCAGCGATACGTAAAACTGCGAACTACCCGGATCTCCTTGTCGTCCCGAACGTCCACGTAACTGACGGTCTACCCGCCGGGAATCGTGCCGCTCCGTACCGATAATCGCCAGACCTCCCGCCTTCTTTACTTCGTCCGAAAGTTTGATATCCGTACCACGACCCGCCATGTTGGTTGCAATGGTCACTTTACCCGGATTACCCGCTTCGGCAACAATATCTGCTTCCCGTTGGTGTTGTTTGGCGTTCAGTACATTATGATCAAGTCCACGCATTTTCAGCATCCGGCTCAACTTTTCAGAAATATCTACGGAAGTCGTACCGACCAGAACGGGACGTCCCGCGTCGGTCATGTTTACAATTTCGTCAATAACGGCATTGTATTTTTCCCGGCCCGTTTTAAAGACCAGATCTTCCCGGTCATCTCTGACAATCGGACGATTGGTTGGAATTACTACTACGTCCAGTTTGTAGATTTCCCAGAGTTCGCCCGCTTCCGTTTCGGCCGTACCCGTCATACCCGCGAGCTTGTGATACATCCGGAAATAATTCTGGAGGGTTACCGTCGCATAAGTTTGGGTAATTTCTCCAATCTTAACATTTTCTTTTGCTTCCAGTGCCTGGTGCAATCCATCGGAATACCGGCGACCTTCCATCATACGTCCCGTTTGCTCATCGACAATCTTTACCTGTCCGTCCATGACGACGTATTCTTCGTCTTTTTCAAACAAACTATATGCTTTCAATAACTGGTTGATGCTGTGCAGTCTTTTTGACTTAGCGGAATAATCACTGATCAGCGAAGTCCGGGATTCCATTTTTTCCTCATCGCTCATTTCTTCGTCACTATCAATCATCATGAGTTCCGTCGCCATATCAGGCATTACGAAAAAGTCAGGATCTTCTCCACCTCTTGCGAGTGCCTCGGCTCCTTTTTCTGTCAGGTCCACACTTCTCGTCTTCTCTTCGATGGTATATAACAACGGTTCGTCTACGAGGTGCATGTTTTTGGATTGCTCCTGCATGTAGTGATTTTCCGTTTTCTGTAATAAAACTTTATTTCCTTCTTCACTCAGATATTTGATCAAAGGCCGGTATTTGGGCATAGCCCGATGGGCACGTAATAGAGCCATTCCTCCTTCGCCTTCCTGAACACCCGTAATATTGTCTTTGATTAAAGATTTAGCTTCCGCCAAATATTTAGTAGCCAGTTGTTTCTGGGCGTTAATCAATCTTTCCACTCTCGGTTTCAACGCTTCGTATTCCTGCTCTTCCGTTCCCTTTGGTACCGGACCGGAAATAATGAGAGGTGTTCGTGCGTCGTCAATCAGAACCGAATCCACCTCATCGATCATCGAAAAGTGGTGTTTGCCCTGTACCCGTTCACTACCAGACTGCACCATATTATCTCTCAGGTAATCAAATCCAAATTCGTTATTTGTTCCGTACGTAATATCGGCTTTGTAAGCTGCTACCCGTTGTGGTGAATGCGGACGGTACTTGTCGATACAATCCACGGTGAGGTATAAAAATTCAAAGATGGGTCCGATCCACTCGCTATCCCGTAACGCCAGATAATTGTTTACGGTAATGACGTGAACGCCCAGTCCGCTCAGACCATTCAGGTAGGCTGGCAGGGTGGCTACTAACGTTTTACCTTCCCCGGTAGCCATTTCCGCCACTTTTCCATCGTGGAGTACCATTCCACCAATGAGCTGCACGTCGTAGTGGACCATGTTCCAGACAATTTCACCACCGGCGGCCATCCAGCGATTTTTCCAGGTAGCTTTATCTCCGTCAATGATGATATAATTCCGGGAAGCGGCCATTTCGCGGTCGTGATCGGTGACCGATACGACGATATTTTCATTTTCGCTGAATCGACGGGCGGTTTCTTTTACCACGGCAAAAGCTTCCGGGAGTATTTCTTTGAGAATTTCTTCCAGGTGTTTATCTCGTTCTTCTTTGAACTTATCAATTTCTTTAAAAAGTTCTTCTTTTGCGTGAATATCCTGCGTATTGCGTGCTTCCGACTGCGCGTTGTTGATATCCTCATCGATTCCCTTGAGGTGTTCAGCGATGCGTTCCCGGAATACCAGGGTTTTGTTACGAAGTTCGTCGTGACTAAGATTTTGGTAGGATTTGACCAGCTCATTGATTTCGTCGACAATAGGCGTGTAGTTTGCCACGTCTTTCTCGTATTTGGTACCGAATATTTTACCAACCAGTTTTGTGATGGATTTAAACATAATTTTTTCTTCTAAAATGTGAAGTTACAAAGATAAGCAATTGTATGGCGTCTATAGGTCATATTTCATACCATTACGATAATTGTTATTTTTATATGCCATTTTGGCATTTTATCATTAATTCTACTGTCAGAATTATTTTATTACAGTTAAGAGTTTGTCTAAACTTCCATTAATTGGCTACAATTGGCAAATTTCGCACAAGCATGAAAATTTGGACAAGCTCTAATCTGACATTGAAGTGTTAAAAAAAGAATCACATGCGTTTGTTATTTACTTTGATATTGTTGTTCATAATAGGTTTTCAATGGGGTTGCGGTTCAAATAAAGTCCAGGATATTGGTAATTATTATTATCCGCTCAGCGCTTTGGAACGGGGAGTTGTCTACGAATACCAATCTACGACCACCGATACTTTACCCGAGGAGTACTGGTATTTCCGGAGTATATACACAGATTCGATGGATTATCTGACGGCTAATTATTATGATCATAATTTTATTGTCCGGCAGTTTACTACCGAAGAAATTGTTGTCAATGGCTCGATTATCAAAGATTACTTTTTATATGGTGTCGATTCGCTGGGTTTTCAGACGCAGATTCCGGGAGAAATCAAGAGTGCCACCGCATTTCCCTTTGAAGTAAGAGATTCCGGAGGTATTTTTCTTACCCACCTGAAATGGACTTTTCAGGAAACACCCGAGATCAGTACGACCGTTATTAAAAACAGACGCTACCGGGGTAAAACGACTTATGAATTTAATGGTAAAAAATACGATTGCGTGGTGTTTGAATTAAAGGAACTAGTGGATGATTTCAATAACGGACACTGGGAAAAACAGTACGACGGAAAAGAAATCTACGCGAAAGGTCTGGGTTTAATTTACTACGAAAAGAAAGTAGATGATAATTTTATGCTTAGCTACGAACTAGTGGATACCTTCGCGATGACCGAATTAGAAAAACGCTTTCGCGGAACGATGGGTTTTCACCCAAAAAATTAAGCGCATATTTAAGTTTCTATTGCCTGATAAAATAAACTTTAAACAAGCGCTAATTTCAGACCATTTCTTTGACCGGGCGATCTTTCTTTTTCTTTCTTACGGAGGTAACAAATTTATTAACCCGAATATTGACGCGACAGCGGAAAAATAGATCTCCCGCAATCAGGACAATCCATCCGGTACCAAATGCTATATTTCTCACCAATTCTATTAATTCAATATACGCACTGAAAAATGGCCGGATCAGACAAAGTTCCAGCGCAATAATTCCGGCAGTGAGTAAAAACAAAAAGACACTGATGGCCCGGGTAGATTTGAGGTAAGGTGGTTTTTCCTGCCGGCTGCATTTTTTGAGAAAGCGAATCGTCATTTCATTTCCACTATCCATTTTGACCAATTCCTGCAGAATATGCTTTGCTTTATCATATTCCATTAAGTTGTAGTGAGCAGCGGCTTTTTTAAATAAAATATTGAAAAACACATCTTCTCCGTGGTAGTACTTAATGTTTTGTTCTATTGTGATGCCGATCGCCTGATCTGCTACGGTGAGAAAACTATGGTAGGTACCAATTTCAAATAATGCTTCGGCGTAAGTCAGTAATAATTCAAAATATTCGTTGAATTCCAGGTGAACGATTTCATCCGTGCGCGATTCAAAAAACCGTACGATATTACGAAATTCGCTTTGTTCAATACCTTTGAACTCCTGGTAAATTCTGGAATGATAAAATGAATCTTCTGTCTGTCGCATTTCAGATAAATTTGTAAAAATTCGTAAAGTTTCGTTTCATTATTGAGACTTTTTCAGAGCCTTCAATTTGTAGAGCAGGGGTTTTGAGGGAGTAGCATCCAGATCAAAAGGTGCTATTCCGATAGTTAACAAAAATAAACCATCTTTGATTTTGTCCGGGACGTAAATTAACTCCGTAATGGTTGCATTTTTACGAACTAATGACGGATACTCCCAGAATGCTTTGTGCGCCAGCAATTTTCCGCCATCTTCTTCCCGATCCACCGATGGAAGATCTACTAATAAGTGCTGTACCCCCTGATCCACTAAAAAACGAATCGCTTTGTGATCCAGGTAGGGTGGATTGCTACCAGAATATTTCCGCTGCTTTTTATCAGTATCGTTTGGTAGTGTTCTGATGATCAGGGCCTCCGTAGTAATCAGTTTTTTTAACTTCTTTATCTGTCGGAAGGTTATTACCTGATCTCCATTTTTTATCGTTTCGGGGGATACGCTGATTAGTCTAGCAAGATAATGAAATTTCTTCAAAGATGCATTAATCGAATATTTTTTAGTTGCAATATGTCCGACACATTCCGTGTGGGTACCGTTTCCGTGCGGATTAAATTTTACATTCTTAAAATTTACCAGACCTCCCTTTTTGGTATCTCCAATAAAATCTCCGGCAACAACCGGTGTAATCTCTACTGGTGGTGCATAAAAACAGTTTACCCCACGGCTGCCAGGTAGGAACGGGATAGAAATATCATAGGGTTTGGAAAGGTCCGCCTCGTAGGCCTGGTCCTCGTGGTGAAGGGTAATGATCATATTATTTTGGTTTAAAATCAATTCCGGTTATCCACACCCCAGGCAAGTTTTCCACGGATCGTCTTCAGGAAGCTTTGATTTTCTAACTGTATAAGATTGATGGTGAAATCACATTTTCGTACGGCCAGTTGATGATCCGAGGTGACGGTCTCAAAGCGAGAGTCCATCGTACAAAGGAAATTATCCGTTCGGCCTTCCACTTCAAAAGAAATGACCGAAGTATCCGGAATCACAATGGGCCGGACATTTAAGTTGTGGGGCGCAACGGGAGTAATAATAAAATTACCGGACCCCGGAAAAATGATCGGACCACCACAACTCAGCGAGTAACCGGTAGATCCCGTTGGAGTCGAAATAATAATTCCGTCCGCCCAATAGGAATTGAGATAGGCACCGTTGACGTAGGTATGAATGGTAATCATCGAGGAGGTATCCCGCTTGAGTAAGGTACAATCGTTGAGCGCAAAAGGAATGTCTCCATGCAGCGGCAGATTGGATTCCAGGTAGAGTAGCCGGCGTTCGTCAATCTTATACATCCCTTTTTGTAATAAACTGATGGCGGATTTAATCTGTGTTTTTTCGATATCCGCCAGGAAACCCAACCGGCCTAAATTGATTCCCAGAATAGGAACCCCGCTATCTCTGATTTCTGTGATAGCATTCAGAATGGTTCCGTCACCACCGAGCGTAATTACGTAGTCGAATTTACGCATCCGGAAATCTATATATCCGGCAAATTTTCCGACATCCTGCTGAAGCGTTAGTTTTTCTTTTGCTTTGGTAAAAAACGGTTCGTTCAAATAAGCATTGATCCCCTCTTCGTGGAGAATATCAAAGAATTCCTGGACGGCCGGGATATCCTTGTCTTTTAATTGCTTACTAAAAACGACTATTTGCATTAGAAATTAAATTGGTAGTGTAAAAATAGGGCATTTTCTCCTAATTGATTGAAACTGTACTGAAACTGAATAATTTTGTCATTATAAAAAACAAAATCCAGTGCCGGACCTCCACCCCACAACCAACGATTTCCCAGAAAATTCAGATCTGTAAATTGGGTATCATTGGCAATTCCTATATCATTATTAATACTCAAATAAACCTGAAAGGGCATCACTTTAAATTGTGGAATCAGCATCAGATTACCCCAGTTGATTTCTTTGTTAAAAACCTGAAAACGCAGACTGGATTTTAAATAAAAGTAGTCCAGACCGTCGATTACGTAAAATTCGTATCCCCGTAGAAAATCTTCTTCGTATCCCATCGCCCAATAATTATTGTAAGGCTGTGTTCCCCGTAATAATGCGATACGGGTTTTGGCGATGGCTTCCAGACTTATCTTTTTAGTAATGGGAATATATTTTGCGTATTGAGTTGTTAAATACATCCCGTTTCTTTCTTTAAAAATCCCGAATCCTTCTTTTTCAAAACTTACACTCAGCAATTGACCTTTCCTCGGATAAGGTTTAAAATCCCGGTTATCAAAAGTATAGTTATACGAAAAATAAAAGAGCCGCTGCCGGGTATCTCCGTTCAAAAAATATTTATCATTGAGTTCCCGAATGACATAATCATTTATGGTATTTTGATGAAAACTAATCTTGGCCGTGTGATACTGAAAGATTCCTTTCCGGTAAGAAATACCTCCACCAATCCGAAATCTTCGTAATAAAACATTGTTATCAAATCGTTGGAAAAGCAAACGATTTCCGACTGTTTTATAGCCAATATCTTTATTTTCTGCAAAAAAAGCTTCTCCTACAATTCCTAAATTCGGATTGTTACCGATGGTGGGCAGGGTATAACTTATTTCGTATTTTCGGGTAAATCCGAATTGAACTACTGTTTTCAGACGGTCTCTGCGACCGGTCAAATTGATATGATAAAAGCGCATTCCGTAGTTAACTCTGCGCAGCGAACGGTTTTGTTCTACCCACCAGATATTAAAATTCCGGTCTGCTAATTCAAAAATTGGCGCGGGATAAAAGAACCAGTTTTCCTGAAAATTTATAACTATTTTTATCTTCTGATAATCCTCATCCCACTCTTTGATATTTATTTTAACCAGTATAAACAATCCGGTATTTAATAATTGCAGGCGATTTGTTTCAATGACCGTTGACAGATCATTTACCGCGATGATATCCCCTTCTCTGAGATCCATCTCCCGCAAAATAGTCTGGCGTTTGGTCTTGCGGTTTCCTTCTAAAAGAATTTCAGAAACGGTAATGGAATCACGTTGTGCCAGTACGTTACTAACTATAAAAAGGAGGGAAATCCAGATTAAAATACGTAAAGAGGTGGAGGGAGTCAGATCAGACATTCAGGTAAGACATGAGAGAATCATAGCGATCCCGCAAGCTATCAAAATAGGCAGCTTCCTGGAAAGAAGCCTTGACGTGTAAGTCAAATCTTTCAAAAGATGCAATGATACGCTGAACTTCCGGGCGGTTAATTTTCAGCGTGACATCGATCAGCGTGGAATCAACGGAGGAGGTGATAAAAGTACTGAGGATCACCGAATTTTCGTCTTCTACAATTCTGGCTATTTGCGATAGCGAATAGTCTCTTTTACTCATCTCCAAAACGATGATACTGCCGGATTCTTTGAAAGAACCAATGCTGGCAAAAAACCGCAGCAGGTCTTCCTGAGAAATTAATCCCAGATATTCCTTTTCATTATTTACAACCGGAATAGTGGTTAGCTGATAATCGCTCACCAAACGAAGTACCTCATAAAGATGATCACTGCTTTTGACATAAGGTCGATTGATAGACAATTTATAGGATCCTACAGCTTCTTCGACATCATGATCCAGGATATCGTCCTCGGAGATGAGTCCAAGTAATTCGGTATTATTGACAATGGGCAGGTGTTTGACGTAAAAATCACTCATCACACTGAGTGCGTCTTCCCCGGTATCCGAAGTTCTAAGGGGGACGATGGTCTGTGACAAAAGATTATTGGCAATCACGCTGGTAAATTTTAGATTAAATTGTTAATAAATTGACAGATACAAGTATTTAACGGGAAAAGTGTGTGCCTGTTGGAATAAATAGGACATTTAAAAGAATAAAAGTAACGTGGTTGACAGTTACGATTATCTTTCAAAGAACAGTATTTTCATTTTAATACCAAAAGTGCACTTAAACTTGATAATTGTAAAGAGAAATTGACGTTATTTTTTTATAAAAAGCAAAATAGCCGGCAATCAGTCCTTCGCATACTAGCCCAGTAATCTCTTTTTTTGCAGCGTGAATTCTTCTTCGGTCAGGAGGCCTTGTTCTCTTAATTCGGCCAATTTTTTAAGTTGTTCCAGGAGATTTTGACTTTCTAAGATATTTCCGGAATTACCTTCGGGCTTTTTTTGACCGAGCCGGTATCTGTTTTTTTCAAAATCTTCAAATTCGTCCTGAATCCGGAGATAAGCCAGGGCGTCGTGGGTTTTTATTTTTCCAAAATCAGAAAATCCCAGTGCGGTGGCCTTATCCAGATGTTCAAAAGCTTTGTCTTTTTGTTCGGTCAGTGAATACGCACAAGCCAGATTGAAATGGACGGCAATATCTTTAGGATTGATTTGCAGGGCTTTGGTGAAATCTTCAATAGCTCCTTCGTAATCGTAGTCTTTGTATTTTTCTATCCCACTATTTTTAAATGGATTACTTTTAGGTTTTGGCGTTGGCCGGCTGGCGGCCCGTTCGTAGTCCCGGCGGGCAGGGCGCTGATATTCCGGCTGGCGGTTACGACGATTATAGTCTCTTTCGCGGCGGCGATTGTCCCGCTGATTCCGGGGCCGGTTACCATTTGGATTTTGATTATTAGTAGCGGATTTGAAAATAACAAATGCCACAAATGCAAAAATCATCAGTGGTGCGGGCATCCCGAACGCAGTAAGAATGATAAATAGAAAAAAAATAGTACCTGGGTTAATGTCTTTCATTTCATAAAATTAAGCATGACAAATATACGACTATCCAAGCAATTTCTTTTTCTGTGCTACGAATTCTTCTTCGGTCAGCAACCCGCGTTCTCTCAAAGCGCCTAACTCCTTTATTTGTTCTAACAAATTGGGTGTTTCCGGTATTGGGGCATTTTTTTTCGGTGGTGCTTTGCGCGGATTCATCACCCGGCTTTCCAGCGCTTCGTACTCGGGCTGCAGGCGCAGGTAAGCGAGGGCGTCGTGGTTACGGATCCGGTGATAGTCTTTGAATCCCAGTTCTATGGCCCGGTTAAGATGGTAGTATGCTTCTTCTTTTTGTTCCAGCAAAGAATTGGCACAGGCCAGATTGAAATGAACGGAAATATCATTGGGTTCCGTCTCCAGTACTTTCAGAAAATCTTCAATGGCCTCTTCGTATTCGTAAGCTTTGTACCGCTGAATACCGCTGGCTTTGTAAGGATTCATTTTGTTGTAATCCGGTTGGGGAGCAGGGGCCGGTCTGCGTTTTTGGGATGCAGGATTTTTACGAAATTCATTCGCCCGGTGCTGCTGGAAACGACGGTTTTCCGAACGATTACGATCGTATTCGTTCCATTCATCTACCTCTTCCCGTCGCTGCAATTCAACGTATTTGGAATTATATTTCAAATCAAAAATTTTCTGATCCATAAAAAGGAAAACAAAGAAATCTATAATTTGTAATAAAAAAGATATCCCAACCAGCGAGAGTACACAATATAATATACCCAGCTTGGTTTGTCCAAGGTAGAAACGGTGAGCACCAAACATGCCCAGAAAAAAGGATAATAGTACGACTATATTTTTGTCTTTCATCATTGCTTTAACAAACGGAACCGTGTTGAAGTTGCTTTTTATCTAAATATTTTACAAGTCAAAACGGTAAAATCATCCGGATAATTCTGTCTTCCTTTAAAAATCTCAATACGGTTCATCAGTTCCTGATTGAACACTTTAGCGGAGAGGTCTTCTTTATTTTTAACAAAATCCAGGAGCGCTTCTTCGTCAAAATAGGCTTCTGCGTCGTTTTGCATATCTGTCAGTCCGTCCGTGTAAGAGAGGATCGTGGTATCTTCGGTAATCAAAACTTCTCCCAAATCCATGAACGGTAGTTCCGGAAAGGACCCCAGAATGGTACAACCCTCCCTCAGCGTATCCATTTTATTTTTGGAAAATAATACGGGAGGATTGTGGCCCGCATTACAGTAGGTTAGTTTTCCGGTATCCCGTTTATATACGCCAATAAAAAACGTCAGATGTTTATCTCCTTTGGTAATTCTGAAAAGGGAAGTATTTAATTCTCTGACGAATGTTTCCAGTTTGGTACTCGCCATGAGAATGCTGTGGAAGTTAGCCTGAAAGTTCGCCATAAGCAGAGCGGCGGCCAATCCTTTTCCGGCGATATCCGCGATACAAAATACCAGGGTACCGTCTTCAAATTCCACGTAATCAAAATAATCACCTCCTACGCTTTGGTGGGGTTTGTAGATGCTGTCCAGTTGATAAAATTCGTTATCCGGTAAATAGTCGGGGATCAGCAGGTGCTGCATATCTCCGGCCAGTTCCATTTCCCGGTTGTAACGTTCCTGTTCAATTTGCTGTTTAAACAATCGCTTATTCTCAATCGCCACTGCGACAATGTTGGTAATTGTAGTGATAAACTGCACTTTGTTATACATGTCTTCATCCTCCTCAAAGCCACCAATAAAAGTATAAGCGATGGGGTGTTCTTTGTGCAGCACCGGAATGACCACATCAAATTCTCTGATCAATTCGTGGGTTTCGTTTCCTTCCAGCATTTTCAGTCGCTCGTATTCTGCGAGTTTCTGGGAAATATCCATTTCCGTCATTTTTTTCGGGATACCGATATAGGAAATACACTCCCAAACATTATCATTTTGGATATACAGCGCCATTTTTTTAATCCCCATTTCCCAACTCAAAAACGAGTTATACATATCATACAATCCCTCATCCGAAACATTGTTGTTAATCGCCTGTGTGATATTCAGCAACCGGTTGATTTGCAACTGCTTGAGGTGTAACTCCCTTTCCAGAGATTCCATTTTCGACAATTCCTTTCGGAGGTTGGTTAATTTTGCCATGAGTTAATAGTTATCAGTTTGTGGGAATAAAAATCATATTTGTTGGTTTACATCCAGTGCATCCCGGAGTCCATTGCCAATCAGATTAAATGCCAGCACCATGACCATGATGGCCAGTGCGGGGACCAGTGCCAGAAATGGTTTTCCGCCGATAGCAAAGCCATAGTTTTCGTTGAGCATCGTTCCCCACGACGGATTCGGTGGCTGGATACCAAATCCCAGATAGCTAAGCCCCGCCTCGATTAATATCGCCGTGGCAAAGTTGGCCGCTGCAATCACCATGATCGGACCCAGGATATTTGGGATTATATGTTTTAGTAAAATTCTTTTTGTTGAAAATCCCATTACCTGCGCCGCTTCGACAAATTGTACTTTGCGATAAGCCATTACCTGTCCGCGTACTATTCTCGCCACGTCCACCCACATCGTCAGTCCTACGGCTAAAAAAATAATTCCTACTCCCCGGCCCAAAGCCAGCACAATCGCAAAAACCAGCAATAGGGTCGGAATAGACCACACGGTATTTATCAACAACATAATTACATCATCTGTTTTTCCACCCAGATAACCCGCAATTGCGCCCAGTAAAATTCCGATGGTCAGCGAAATAAGAACTGCAATAAATCCAGTCAGCAACGAAATTCTTACGCCCAGCAAAAGCCTACTTAACATATCTCTTCCGTATTTATCCGTTCCGAGCATAAAGCTTTTTTTTACGATATTTTTTTCTGCAACCAATGCCTGTAATTTAGCAATCTCCACGTTTGATTTTTCACCGGACAATCGGGTGAAGGTCACCTCATTATTTTTAACGAATGGTTTTTCATCGTAAGATAAAGGATATAACACTTCCGCCAGCGATACGCCCAATGTCTGACCATCCACTGCTTTATTGGTGACGGGATTTTCTCCGGCATAGCGTACCGCCAGGATAGAATCATTCCGAAATTCGTAACGGTTTATGGGGACTAATTGGTAGGGGTTGGGTTGTCCGAACGCTAATTTTTGTAGAAATCCTCTTTTTTCTATCTCCGTATTTTTGCGAATTTTCAGCAGGGTAGCGGTAAATCCAGGATTTGCCAGTGCAATGGCCGAAATCTGCTCGTTTACCTGCGGACTATCATCAGGCGAAATGGTGTATCCTAATATTGCCACTATAATCGCTATACTAATCACCAGACACCCTACCACCGCCGCTTTGTTTTTGAGCAATCGTCGTAACGCCTTTTGATTAGGAGCGTCAGCGTTATTTTTATTTTTTAAAGAAATCATAAAATGGTAGTGCTTCGATGTATCGCGTTCTAAGTACACGGTGTTCTCAGGTAAAGGTAGAAAAAAATTATGGTCATTTTTTTACTTTTACAGCATGAAAATATTATTGGTTGAACCATTTTTTGTGGGAAGTCACGCTGCCTGGGCACAGGGTTATCAACAATTCAGCCAACACGAGGTGGAAATATTGAGTCTTCCCGGCCGACACTGGAAGTGGCGGATGTACGGAGGTGCCGTCAGTCTGGCCCGGAAAATGGGTCAACTCAAATTTCAACCTGATTTTATTCTGGCTACTGATATGCTGGATTTGACCACTTTTCTGGCGCTCACAAAAAAGCAAACTGCCCGGATTCCGGTGGCTATTTATTTTCATGAAAATCAGATCACTTATCCGTGGTCGCCCGCCGATGCAAAACATAAAATGGAGCGCAACAATCAGATTGGTTTTTTGAATTATACGAGTGCGCTGGCAGCAGACCATATTTGTTTTAACTCCAATTATCATCACGATGACTTTCTGGCGGCTTTACCCGAATTTCTCCGGCAGTTTCCGGATTTTCAGGAACTGGAATCCGTGGATATTATCCGGCAAAAATCCAGTGTTTTAGCGCTGGGAATGGACCTGAAAAAGTTTGATGCCCACAAGATTGAAACCACCAATCCGGTTCCGGTTATTCTCTGGAATCACCGGTGGGAATATGATAAAAATCCGACTTCTTTTTTTGAGGTTTTGTTTCAACTAAAAAGAGAAAACGTTGATTTTAAACTGGTGATTTTAGGAAAAAAATACCAGCAGTCTCCTCCGGTTTTTGCGAAAGCAAGCAATTTTCTAAAAGAAGAAATTCTGCATACTGGATACACGCCGGATTTTGCTGCGTACGCAAAATGGCTTTGGCAAGCCGATATTTTACCCGTGACAAATATTCAGGATTTCTTTGGAGGTAGTATTGTGGAAGCAATTTATTGTAACACTTTTCCCATCTTACCCGACCGGCTTGCTTACCCGGAACACATTCCACCGGAACATCAACCGAGACATTTTTATGATGGTTCCGATCAGGAGCTTTATGTTAAACTAAAAAGCGCATTGCTTGATTTTAAAGTCGCTCCAACTGTTTTTGATACAAAAAATTACGTTCATCACTATGATTGGCGTATCTTTGCCCCCGCTTACGACGATTTTTTCTCAAATATAGTGTCTGGCTATTAGTAACAATATATGTCTTCGATCATTTATCAAAATAAAAAAATAGCCTATCAGGTTTCCGGTTCCGGACAACCGGTAGTCTTATTACATGGTTTCTGCGAAGACCGGCAGATGTGGGATCATTTTATTCCTTTGTTGTCTTCGGCCCAATATATTACCATTGATCTGCCCGGATTCGGGGAGTCGGAAGTCCTTCCTGATATTTCAATAGCAGAAATGGCCGGGGTAGTGATGGCTGTTTTAGAAAAAATTGAGGTAAAGGAAATTATTCTGATCGGTCATAGTATGGGAGGATACATCAGTTTGGCCTTCGCCGAAAAATATCCGGAAATGCTTACCGGCCTGGGATTATTTCATACCCATCCTTACGCGGATACTGAATTGCAGCAATCTTCCCGTAATAAAAGCATTGATTTTTTAAACCGCAACGGTGCGGCTCATTATGCCAAGCAACTGATCCCCAAATTATTCCCCGCGGGATTTACCCGGTTTAATAATTTCTTGGTCAATAACCTTATATATCGTGCCAGCAAATTTCCAATAGAAGGTCTGATCTACGCACAGCAGGCGATGCGGGACCGACCGGACCGTAGCAAAGTTCTGGCGGAGGTAGCATGTCCGGTACATTTTATTATTGGTAAAAAAGATAAAACCGTGGATGAAGTGCGCGCATTGGAACAAACAACTTTGCCGGCCAGGTCTCTGGTGCATATTTTACCGGATACCGGTCACATGGGAATGTTTGAACAACCCAAAAAAACAGCTGAAATGGTACAAGAATTTATCAGCTATTGTCAGGAAAATACTGCACATTAATTTTTACTGCCTGTAAGTACTGTCCGGTAGTATTCATTCAGAACTTGACCTTTTTACTTACGTATCCTATCTTTAACTTATGAATCCATTTTTAGTGGCGTTGGCAGTAGCTCCCGCTTTAATCATTTGCTTTGTTATTTATCGGATTGACCGGTACGATAAAGAATCTCACTGGCAACTGATTATTTGCTTTATTCTCGGAATGCTGGTTACTTTTCCGGCGATGCAGATTGAGGCTTTTGGTGAATCGTTTGGATTGAATCAACCCGGACACCTGGGAAAATTGATTTTACTTTCCTTCGTTGTGGTGGGTCTGACCGAAGAGCTCGCAAAGTTTATGGTGCTGATAGGGTATGCTTATCCTCGGCGAGCCTTTAATGAACCTCTCGACGGAATTGTCTATTCGGTGATGATCTCGATGGGTTTTGCGACGCTGGAAAATATTATTTATGCGGATCGTTTCGGTTTAGAAACGACGGTACTTCGTGCCTTTACCGCCGTACCGGCGCACGCGGTTTTCGGCGTTTTTATGGGATATTATGTCGGGTTGGCAAAATTTTCCAAAGCGAATAAAATCAAGTTGATTTTAACGGGTGTGGTATTAGCAGCCCTGGTACACGGCCTTTATGACTTTTTTATTTTACAGGAATATTACGATTGGTTGATGGTTTTTGCGACGTTGACCTTGTGTATCAGTTTGTATTTTGCGATCCGGCTGGTTCGTCTGCATCAGGCCAATTCTCCGTTTCGCGATCAGTCCATTAATGAGGTATCGACTGTCAGTACCGCGGTCGAAATTGAGGAGGCGGAGGTGATTGATTCCAACGAACCAAATGAGATCACCGACGAAATTATTAAGGAAATGAAAAAGGATGACGATGGTTGAAATGCTTCTTATTCTAATCTTCGTTTCGGAGCTTCTCATTATTAGCGTGTCGATCCCGGTCTCTTTTTGTTTTTTTCTCCAGATTTTTGATAAGTGCTTCGGACAGGTCAATTCCCGTTTGGTTGGCCAGACAAATCAGTACAAATAATACGTCGGCCATTTCATCCGCCAAATCCTGGGGAGCAGTTGCCTCGGCCTCTTTCGTTTTAAAAGATTGTTCTCCGTACATCCGGGCCATCAGACGTGCCACTTCGCCAACTTCTTCTGTCAGAATAGCGGTATTCGTTAGTTCATTATAATATCTTATGCCCACCGAATTTATCCATTCGTCTACTATTTTTTGTGCTTCCGCAATTTTCATTTATTCTTTGTTTTTAGAATCCATACAAATCGTTACGGGTCCGTCGTTGATTAATGCGACCTTCATATCCGCACCGAAGGTTCCGGTTTTTACGGTCAGCTGACTGGCCCGTTGTAGCTCTTTTACAAAAGACTCATAAAGTGGAATGGCGATCTCCGGGCGGGCTGCCCGAATATACGACGGACGGTTTCCTTTTTTGGTACTCGCAAATAGCGTGAATTGACTAATTACTAACATTTCAAGTGCTTTATCCACAATTGATTTGTTCATAACTTCATTTTCATCCGGAAAAATTCGCAGGTTCGCTATTTTTTTTACCAGCCACAAAATATCCTCTTCCCGGTCATCGGGTTCGACTCCCAGCAAGATGAGTAACCCCGTACCGATACTGGATTTAATTTTTTGGTCAATGGTAACGGACGCCTCACTGACACGCTGAATAACAACTCTCACGAAACTAGATTTTTGTGCAGCAGCACATTATTAAAATTCAGGTCATTAATTTTTTTAGAAACCCGATACATATATAAGGTATCACTGGGCGGAGTTTGGAGCATATCCACCGTTTGGGTAATATCCATTTCTGACAACCATTTTTTTTGCACCTCCCCGGTCAGCAGCAGTACGGGCATTCGGGAAGAAATTTCTTTCATCTCCTGATTAGCATCCGTGGTAATGATCGAAAAACTTTTAAGGCCGTACTGCCCGCCGTTCCATTCGTCCCAGATTCCGGCCATGACCATTAATTCACCTGATTTTAATTTTACCCGGTACGGAATTGTATTTATCCCGTCCTGCCGCCATTCGTAAAATGAATCTGCCAGTACCAAACAACGCTTTTTTCTGATAGGAATTCTAAACGAAGTCTGACCGCCGATATTTTCCTTGCGTGCGTTGATGAGTCGTCCGGTATTGCGTCCTGTTTCTGACCAGCTGGGAATCAACCCCCAGGTTAGGTATTGTAATTTATTTTGCTGATCATTGGAAATGATGTACGCGTGCTGCGTCGGACCGATATTGTAACTGGTCCGTAGTTGATTTTGTAAGGTTACGCCAAACCTGTTTTCGATTTCTTCCTGGGTAGCGACAAAGGAAAAGCGACTACACATAGTTCAAATATTAGATTAATGATGAAAAGTTCTAAACAAGGGTATTAAAACCATTATATAAGTCCAATTAAATCAGGACTTTACAAAAACCGAAGTTAACACTCTTTGTGGAATATTCGGTTAAAAACTACCCAGGTTATCAACATTCGCCAACAATAATTTTTAAAAATATATGAATTATTCAACGAGTGAACAAATTTTGTGGAATTCAACATCAGTTACTGACATCAGAATGGGAGTTGTCCGGTCGGGTGCATAAAAAACTTATTCTGTTTAAAAAGTATCCACAGGATGTTCATAAAATTGTAAATAACTGGTTTAAAGCCAACTATGATGTTTATCAAATGTTAGTAAGGCGACCTGAAATTTTAATAACTCAGTATCAAAGAAAAATAATGTTTTTTTCTCTACAAGTTAACACCCCTGATGATGAGGGCATTTTTTAAAAAATTTATAATAATTATAATTAACAACAATCAGGGAAAGAAAAATCTTAGGAACTGAATTTCGGATTATTTTTGCAAAAAATTAGAAATCAAAAAATTATTGAATATGGAAGATGTGCTGATTTCAGAACGAAGAGCTACCAGACAAGTTCACCGGCTGGTACGTTGGTGGCTGGTGATTGGACTGGTGATGGTTTTCTTTCAGGTTTTTATCGGAGGTGTCACACGGCTGACTGATTCGGGATTGTCGATCACAGAATGGGCGGTCATCCAGGGAACGCTGCCTCCAATGAATCCGGGGGAGTGGGATGTCGCTTTTGAAAAATATAAAATCAGTGCCCGTCGCCAATACGAGTCGTTGCATGGAGATATGACGATGTCTGAATTTAAAGTTATTTTCTTCTGGGAATATTTTCACCGGCTCTGGGCGCGTCTGATGGGATTTGTTTTTATTATTCCGTTTTTTTATTTTTTGTATAAAAAATGGATACCCGGTTGGTTGCTGAAACGGCTTGGTGTGGTGATTCTGCTGGCGTCCGCTGCTGCGACGTTCGGATGGATCATGGTGGCCAGTGGACTGAACGAAGATAACCGGACTTGGGTAAGTGCCTATAAATTGATGACCCATTTAGGAATTGCAACGGTATTATTCGGATATTTGTTCTGGACCTGGCTGCGGACTCATCAGACGGATGGTTTTGCAGCTGACCGGGCGGGATTGAAACGATTCGCATGGATGACGACCGGAGTGCTGGTCATTCAGATTTTGCTGGGGGGATTGATGGCAGGTATGCGAGCGGGACTGATTCATCCTTATTTTCCCTTTTTTGTGGAAGGAGAACGGTTTTTAGGAGCATTGACGAGTAGTGGGGTTGGGATGGATAATTTGATCAATTACGAGCAGGCAGTGGCTCCCAAAGCCTGGGTACAGGTTTTTCACCGGAGTACTGCGTATTTGTTGACTGGATTGATAATTTTACTGGTGTTTAGACTGAAAAGAAATCTACCTGATTTTAAAAATATAAGTACAGCTACCAAATTGTTAATAACCCTGTTGATAACTCAGGTTTCTCTGGGTATTCTGACGCTCGTTAACTGCTTTGGAAAAGTACCCGTTGTTTACGCCTCTCTGCATCAGGTTGTCGCCTTATTACTAATGATAAATATGCTTTATATCTGTTATCAGTTCCGAATGAGACAAGTTTAACAAAATAATGTTGATAAGTTGTGAATAACTAAAAATAATCTTTTAAAGCGTTGTTTTTATGCTATTTACATATATGTTTTTATTTGTAAGTGTTTGATTATCAATAGTTTAGCTTATATTTAGCTTTTCAATGAAAAATTATCCTCTTTTTTAATAAACTGTGGATAACTTTGTGGAAAAGGTGAAAAAATGATTAAATTTTGTTCTTTTTAGCTACTTTAAGCACATAATGTGGATAAACTCATGCTATTTGTTGAAATCTCTGATTTTTTATCCAAAATATTTCCCCTTTTTCAAGAATACAGCCTCTGAATTAACAAATGTTTATAAGTCGTGGAAAAGTTAGTAAAATCAGAAATTTTATAACATAATATTTAAATAGTCGTATCCTACTGAGATAAATATTCTATATTTATTGTCAGATCAAACATCTATCAAATTCAATGGATTTAACAATTAAAGAAGAAGGTGAATTCAGGTACCTTGAATCAAATCCCGGCGGAGAAGTTTTATTGCTCCTTCACGGATTATTTGGAGCGCTGAGCAATTTCTCTTCTATCGTCGACCATTTCTCAAAATCATTTAATGTGGTCGTTCCAATACTTCCTATTCTTGATTCTCCGATTCATAAAGTTTCCGTCTCTGTTCTGGTGGATCATGTCTCCGATTTTGTAGAATATAAAAAAATGGACCGGGTCAATATTCTGGGCAATTCCCTCGGAGGGCACATCGCTTTATTATACAGCATTGCGAAACCCGAAAAAATAAATTCTATTATTCTGACCGGGAGTTCCGGATTGTTCGAAAATTCATTGGGATCAACTTTCCCTAAGAGGGGAGACTACGAATTTATCAAAAACAAAACGCGGGACATATTTTACGATCCTGAGATTGCCAGCAAAGAACTGGTAGATGAAGTTTATGATATTGTCAATGACCGGAACAAAGCGATCCGGGTGATTGCGACTGCAAAATCTGCCGTTCGTCATAATTTGAGCGATAAGCTGCATTTAATTTCTGCTCCAACGCTTTTGGTTTGGGGAAGTGAAGATACGGTAACACCTCCTTTTGTGGCAGAAAAATTTCATGAACACATTGAGAATTCACAATTGTTTTTTGTGAAAAATTGTGGCCATGCACCGATGATGGAAAAGCCTGATGATTTCAATAAAATTCTGGCTATATTTTTAAATGAACTCGCACATCATAAAGTAGCTTAATTCTAGGTACTTCCAAAGAACGGTCTATATTAAAAGCCCATGTCACACGTGTGACATGGGCTTTTAAGTTTTTTTGAGGTGATTATTTTCTAATAAAAATATCTATGAACGGTCTCTTATACTTTTAAATAACTTTGGTGGCAGATTATCTCATTCTTTCTATCCACTCGATATTCCACACGAACGCTGGATGTTACTTCAAAAGAAAGCCTGTGTCACACGTGTGACACAGGCTTTCTTTCAAATAGTAAAGTAAAGATTAAAATTCGTGATTGCTGATCCATTCTTTAAAATCCTGATATTCTGTAGACATTCGAATCGAAGTCTTGGGCTCGTTAGTCAGTTTTGCCAGCCGCTCTGGTATTGAAATCTTAGTATTCAAAATATCTTCTACCTCTTCTATAAATTTTGCTGGATGTGCCGTTTCGAGTATTACACCAGTTGTCTCGGGATACATTTGCTGATATTCTTTTAAAGCTAAGTATCCAACCGCACCGTGTGGATCCATCACATACTCAAAGTTATCAAAGATATATTTGACCGTCTCTTTAGTTTTTTCATCATCGAAAGCATAGCCCTTTATATCCATACCCATCATGTCACACGTGTGACACTGCTCTTTTTTGTACATATCTTCCAGTCTGGCGAAATTACTGGGATTTCCTACATCCATGGCATTTGAAATAGTTCTTACGCTTGGTTTAGGCTCGTATTTGCCCTTTTTAAGATAGCTGGGGACAATATCATTAAGATTTGTAGCGGCAATCATGTGCTTAATTGGCAATCCCATACGTTTTGCGAGAATACCCGCAGTTAGATTTCCAAAGTTTCCGGAAGGAACAGAAAAAGAAACCGGCAGGGTATTACCCGCGATTTGAAGCTGCTTGTACGCTTCAAAATAATAAAGTGACTGTGGAATAAGGCGGGCGATATTAATGCTGTTAGCGGAGCTCAGGCGCAATTGCTGATTGAGTGATTTATCCAGAAATGCTTTTTTTACAATCGCCTGGCAATCATCAAAGGTTCCATCTATTTCCAGTGCGGTAATATTGTGTCCCAGCGTCGTTAGTTGTTTTTCCTGCAGCGGACTGACTTTTCCACTTGGATATAAAATAACTACTTCAATACCCGGAGTTTTGTAAAACCCGGAAGCTACCGCGCCACCAGTATCGCCGGAAGTTGCGACCAGTATTACCAAACGTTCTTTTTCCGATTGGTTAAAGTATCCCATCAGTCGGGCCATAAAACGAGCACCAAAGTCTTTAAAAGCCAGCGAAGGACCGTGAAAAAGCTCCAGTACAGTGGTTTTATCGTCTAATTGGACCAATGGCACCGGAAAATTAAAAGCTTCCGCTACCAGCGGATTCAGCGCTTCCTGGGGAATATCATTTCCAATTAAATGAGTTACGACTGCCTGAGCGGTTTCGGCGAAGCTCATTCCGGGAAGTTCTTTGAAAAAACGTTCTGGGAGTGGACTAATATTTTCGGGCATAAAAAGACCGTTATCATCCGGAAGGCCTTTCATGACCGCTTCTTTCAGGGTCACCAGATTTTTTTTATTCTTGGTACTGTAAAGCTGCATAATGTGATATTTATGGGATGGTACTTAAAGTAGTAAATGATTGTTGGTAATTATTAACATCGGTGGAAAACTAGCATAGTATTGCTCCTTCCTGATTAATGGGAGAAATAAATAACTGACTATGAATTTTCTTTTCGTTGAAAACCGCCTGCATCGCTTTGCCTGCATTTTCGGCAATTAAACTATTCGCACAAAGCGTAAAGATAGAAGGACCGGCACCAGAGATACTGCAACCCATAGCTCCGGCCTTGAGCGCTGCTTTCTTTACCTCGTAAAAACCATGAATTAGCTGAGCGCGCTGTGGTTCAATAATTACGTCCTGAAGAGAACGACCGATTAAATCCAGATTTCCAGTAGAAAGTCCGATGATTAAGCCGCCCAGGTTTCCGTTTTGAGTAATAGACTGTTTGAGCGTTACCTGATCGCTGAGGACAGAACGGGCATCTTTGGTCAGTATCTTAATGTGGGGATAAACGACGGCAGCATATAATCCATTCGGTACGGGAATTCTATGGACATCCAGTGTGGGATTATCCCGGATAAAAATCATTCCTCCCAGCAGGGAAGGAGCCACATTATCCGCATGATAGGCATTGTCTGCGATTTGTTCTCCGAGAACGGCAAAAGGAAGTAACTCTCTCTTGGTGAGCGGACGACGCAATAATTCATTGACGGCCATTACGCCGGCAACAGCACTGGCTGCACTTGATCCCAGGCCACTGCCGAAGGGCATTTTTTTATGAATCTCCATCTCAATGCCACGGTTCGATTCTCCCAGATGATCCAGCAAACGTTGTGCGGCAAATCCGGCGGTATTCTTTTCCACTTCGTAAGGAAGTTTTAATCCTTTTAAGCCGGTTATTTTGGTAATGCGCAAATTGGGTGTATCCGAAAAGCGAACGATAATTTCGTCACCAGGCTTGTCCAGCGCAAAACCCAAAATATCAAATCCGCAGGCAACATTGGCAACGGTAGCCGGAGCAAAAACTTTTATTCCACTTTTCATTATTAAAATTAAATTTTATAATTTATTGATTATCAATGTAATGAGTTGCCAATTGAAATTATTTCGGCAAAAACTCCGGCTGCGGTTACTTCTGCTCCGGCACCCGGACCACGAATGACCAGGGGACGATCTTTGTATCTCTGGGTAGTAAAAACAATCATATTGTCACTGCCACTGAGGGAATAAAAAGGATGATCCGGCGCTACGGATTCTAATTTTATTCTGGCGTGATTATTTTCCAAAGTAGCGACCATTCTTAGAACTTTATTTTCTGCGGCGGCAGCGTCACGACGTTTTTCAAAAAAGTCATCCGCTTTTTTTACTTCTGCAAAGAAGTCAGCCACGCTCTCGGCGGCAATACAAGCTTCGGGAAGAATGGATTCAATCTCAACGTCCTTCGCTTCGAGTGGTAATCCGGTTTCCCGGGCCAGGATAATTAATTTTCTTCGAACATCAATTCCCTTGAGGTCAATTCTTGGATCGGGTTCTGTGTAACCAAGCTCGGCTGCTTTGTTGACGATTTCGCTAAAATTCATACCCGGACCGAAAGAATTAAAAATAAAGGAAAGTGATCCCGATAAGACACCTTCTATTTTTAAAATCTCATCTCCACTATCAATCAAATCTCTCAGGGTGGAAATAACCGGAAGACCGGCGCCAACGTTGGTTTCATATAAAAACTGAACACCTCTCTTTTCGGCCAGCGATTTTAATTGCTGATACTGTAAATAAGTAGAGGAGGTAGCAATCTTGTTAGGAGTCGAAATGGAAATACTGGCATCGAGAATTTCATGGTATTTCTGGGCAATGGTTTCATCGGCAGTATTATCTACAAATATTGTATTTGAAAGGTTAAGGTTTTTCATTTTTTTAACAAAATCACCTAATACCATTTTTTCAGAGCTATTGTCCAGTTGTTCTTTCCAGTTTTCAAGGTCAATGCCATCGGTAGAAAAAAGCATTTTTCTGCTATTGGTTAAACCAACGATCTTAATGGTCAGATGTCTTTTTTCTTTGAGAAAAGTGGTTTGCTTTTTAATTTGCTCAAGTAATGTGGAACCAATCAACCCCACCCCGACCATAAACACGTGTAACTCCCGGGTATCGGAAAGGAAAAAAGATTCGTGGAGGGAGTTGAGTGCTTTTCCTTCGTCGCTACGCGGGATAACCACGGAGATATTCAACTCGGAAGATCCCTGAGCAATTGCAATACAGTTAATTCCGTTTTTGCCCAATGCCTGAAACAAACGGCCTGAAATTCCCGGTTGGTAGCGCATATTTTCGCCAATAATCGCAACGACCGATAAATCTTCTTCTACTTTGACCGGATCGACGAGTTTGCTTTTAATTTCATATTCGAAAGCCGATTCAACCCGCTTTTTCGCTTTTCTGGCAAATTGTGGCTGCACGGCAAAACTGATAGAGTGCTCGGAAGATCCTTGGGTGATCAGAATAATGTTGATGCCCGCCTGCGCCAGGGCACTGAACAGACGAGCTGCAATTCCGGGGACGCCGAATAAACCGCCGCCCTGTAAAGTAAGCAGCGCAATATTGCTGGTCGAAGAAATTCCCCGGACGGGATGTCCGTTTTTAGAAGAATGATCCGAAATCAGGGTGCCCGGAAATTCGGGATTAAAAGTATTACGGATGGTCAGCGGAATATTTTTGGATAAAGCCGGCTGAAGGGTAGGCGGATAAATTACTTTTGCACCAAAGTGAGACATTTCCATGGCCTCGGCGTAAGTCATTTCCGGAATGGTAAAGGCGGATTTAACCTTTCGGGGATCGGCGGTAAGTACCCCATCTACGTCGGTCCAGATTTCAATCAAACTGGCGTTGAGTCCGGCGGCGAGCAAGGCAGCGGTATAATCCGAACCACCACGGCCAAGCGTTGTCGTCAGACCACCTTTGGCAGCACTGATAAATCCGGTGGTGATATGAATACCAGGATGTTCGGCAAAATAATCTTCAATTTGTTGATAAGTAGTGGATAACGCTACCTTGGCCGTGCCAAAACTTTTGTCCGTTTTAATAATTTTGCGGGCATCCAGATAATGTGCGTCCATTCCTGCCTGTTTTAAAGCATGACTGATAATGAAGCACGAATTTCTTTCGCCAAAGCTCAGGACATAATCCATGGTCCGGGTAGAGGCTTCGCGAACCAGCAGAATTCCGTAGAGCAGATTTTTCAGAACTGCGTGGTTTTCTTCCAGCTCTTTTAAAATTTCCTCCTGAAGTGGTCCTTCCAGGAGTACTTTAACGGCTTCGCGGTGCCGGTCTGAAAATTCGTTAAAAATATCTTCGTAAGAATGATCGCCCTCTTCTGCCCGCCGGCTCATTTCAATCAACTGATCGGTAACTCCACCAAACGCTGAAAAGACGACTGCGAACCGTTCGTTCTGGGCGTCGTAGGTTTTAAGAATGTTAATAACATTTTTTATTCTTTCCGGTTTTGCCACGGAAGAACCACCGAATTTAAGGATTTTCATAATAAAAATTTAGGTCAAGAAGGTAAATACAACTTGAATGATCTGGCGTTAAAAGTTTGCCAATAATGGATTAAATTGGTAGAATGAATGGTTAGAAGTCTAATTAGGGGCCAAATTTAACAAAAGCAGGTATTTATTTTCCATATTTCGCATAAGTTCTTGCTCTTCTCTGGTTTTATCATTGTAACCAATGAGATGAAGAACACCGTGCACCATCACCCGGTAGAGTTCGGTAAGGGTATCTACCTCGTATTTTTTGGCATTTTCCGTAATCCTGTCAATACTGATAAAGACATCTCCCTCGACGGGTGTTTTGCTGTAGCCAAAAGTAATTACATCGGTGAGTGTATTATGCTGGAGATATTTCATATTTAATTCGTGCAGATAAGTATCGCTGCAAAAAATAAAATTGAGGGTAACAAATGTAGTATTTTCTTCGGAAAAAACGGATTTGATCCAGTGGTTGATAAGCTGGGGATGTTCCAGTTCAAAGGTTGAATCCTCGTTGTAATAATGGATGCCTTCGTCACTCATATATTAAACTGGATTTCTACCGTGCTGCCATTGTTGTGATATAAAACCTGATCGGATAACTGTTTCATTAAAAATACACCCCGGCCACCAATTTGACAGATATTTTCCGGGGTCGTAGGATCAGGAAGCTGACCAAAATTAAATCCGGTTCCTTCGTCAGAAATGATAAAGCCCAGTTTATTTTTATATTTTTTGATAGAAACGGATACTTTTTTTGATTCATCTTCCCCGTTACCGTGCAAGATAGCGTTGGTTACTGCTTCTGTCAGGCTGATCAGAATATTGCCGTACATGTCTGCACTCAGTTGGTACTGGCGAAAGATCGTTTCCACGTATGGTTCTACGCGAGCAATATTTTTCGGATGAGAAAGCAGGGTTAGCACATTGATGGTTTTTCTCTGTTCCAGGAAATAGACTTTCATAAAACTAAGGGTAATGGTTACCCTTGATTTTACGGTAGATTCAGCCGGTTTGTTATGCTAAATTCCTACTATTTTATTGATTTTTCAAGGATTTGAAGTATTCTTCTACTAAAAATTTATAATATGGCTTCAATTCCGGTGAAACTGCCTTGTAAGCATCGATTTCCGCTTCGCGTTTTTTGATGTATTCTTCCAGGGAAGGAGGCATTTTTCTTTCTTTTTCGGCAGTTCTTTCTGCTTTACGCTTATTATCGTACTCTCTTTCTCTTTCCGCTTTTTCTGCTTCCAGCAGCCGGGTCATAATTTCCTCTTGTCTCTCCAGCATTTCGTTGGTCAAACGCTTATTGACCAGATCGGTCTCCGTTTTATTCATCTGATCCACGATCTCCTGCATTTGCTTATCACCCTGACCCTTTTCCTGCATGGCACGTTGCTTTTCCTGCAAAGCCTTACGCAGTGCCTTTTGTTTTTTAGCCATCTGAGCAAATTCCTTGCTGCTGCCACCCTTTCCGCGCTCCATGGCATCCTTCATATGCTTGAGTTGATCTCCGATACCTTTCTGGCCTTCGGACATTTTATCTTTTGGTTCTCCCCCTTTTTTCCCTTTACCCTGCTTGCCTTTTCCTTTCCCACCAGGATTGTTACACATCTGATCACCTGCCATCATACTGGCCATTTGCTGTTGCATCTGGTTCATCACTTCACTGAGCATCAAGGCGAGATCGTTGACATTTTTCATGGTTCGCTGCTGGTGTTCGCTGGCTTCGGTTTTCTTTCTCTCTTCCAGATCTTCGAGCGACGTTTTCATATTGGATTTAATATCCGTTACTTTTTCAGTAACGTAGGATTCGATCTGATGTACCCGCTTGCTGAGTGCCTGCAGAGAATCTTCAACCAGTTTAAAATCGTCTTTGATCTTATACTGATCCTGTACCAACTCTACGTAACGAGGTGTATTGATGCTGGTATTTCCAATAGTTGCGATTAAATCTTCCTGTTCGAAAGAAATACCAATCAGATTTTCGAGCAACTGACGCAAAGCCTCCATATCTTCTTCCATCTGTTCCATCTGACCGCTATCCATCTGCATCTGCATCGACTCCGCCATATCTTTCATTTTCTGAGCTGCCTTCTTCTGTTTTTCGGAAGCTTTCTTGTTCTGCATCTCTTTCATGTCATCCGAGCTTTCCTTCATGTCTTGCATGATATCTTCCATCTCTTCCTGTGGTTCCCCGAGATCCTGGGGATTTTCCAGTTCTTCGTTTTTCTCTTCCGTTTTGGCAACGTCTTCTTTTAGTTCTTCAAACTTTTCATTTAGCTCCTCTTGCTTTTTCTCTAATTCTTCCTGTTTATTTTCGTCTGTATTTTTTTCCGTTTCTTCGGCAAGTTCTTCCTGTTCCTTGGCGAGTTCTTCCAGCTTTTCCATGGCTTGCTCCATTTCCAGTTCTACTTCCAGCTGCTTAAACATTTCGAGTGCCCGGTCCATTTCTTTTTCCATTTCCTCGTCGTCCATTTCCATTTCTTCCATCATATCCAGGGCTTCCTCTTTTTCAAGTTCTTCCATCAGTGCCTGAATTTTTTCCATGAGTTCCTTCATTTCCGGGCTCATCAATTCCTCAAACATCTCCTGAATTTTTTCCTGTTTCTCCAGCAGTTCTTCGTCGGGCTTGGTAAATTCTTCCTGGTTTTTCATATTCTCCTCCATCATTTCCTGGGCTTTTTCCAGTTTCTGATCCAGTTCCTCTTTTCTTTCCAGTAGTTTTTCCAGTTCCTTTTTTGTCTGCCAGTCCATCTCTTTTTTCTGCAACATTTTTTCGCGCAGTTTTTTCATATCCTCTTTGATGGCCTTATTTTCCTTGATGGCTTCTTTGAGTTCTTTTTTAATTTCATCACTATTTTCTTCGGCCATGTCTTTGAATTCTTCCACACTCGGTTTCTTGTAATTCATCAACTTCGTTTTGGCAGATTTACTACCATTGATCGCGTCGTTATCTGTGACTTCAAAATAGTAAGTGAGTTCGTCACCTGGTTCCAGCGTCATTTCTGCCAGGTCCCACGTGTAATCATATTGTGTTTGTTTTCCTTCGGAACGATCAACCGGAACACTATTTAAAGCACCTTTGGCCGATCCGCCATTGCTGATGGAATAATTGAAAGTAAGCGTGCGAATGCCATAATCATCGGAAGCATCTCCCACGAAGAACAGTAATTTACTATCCGTACTGTCGGCGAATTGTTCTACCTTGATAGTAGGATGTAAATCCGGAATAACACTAATAGCATAAGCAACGGAATCTGCGTTTGGCAGATCCTGATTGGAAATATACAATTGGTAACGTTGGTCGCGTAAGGCTCTTTTTTTATAAGAAAATAAATCGTCAGCGAAGCGTTCCGCCGAAAGAAAATCTTTGGTGTCGGAAAATTTCAGGGCAATTTCCTCGGTATGCTGTGCATTGAATACCCAATTGATATTGGTTCCGATGGGTACTACCAGATCACCGATATTGGCGAGGCTTTCATCTTTACGTTGCGTATAAGCCGGATAATCCAGTTTGATATCAAAGCCCGCGATATTGGGTTTTTTCAAAACATCCAGTTTATAATCTTCAGAATTAACGCCGGTAGAAAAAAGTTTAAAATCGGTTTCTTTCTGGACGTTGCTAAACTGGTAAGAAAAAGTCGCATTATCTTCCTTTTTCAAACGATATTTATAACCATCAATGTCGATGAATACTTCGTTGGGCAGCGCTGCTCCTTCTACTTTTACTTCCAGGGTGTAATCGTCAAACTGAACAACAGTCAGATCTTTTTCATCTACCAAAAAAGAAAATGGAGCTGCCCGGACAAATTCTTTGTTATTATTAATCAGACGATTGGTACTGTCGCGAATGATACTCGGAGCGGCAAAAAGTAAAACAAATAATAAAAGTAAAGGCGGTAATGCGTAGCGTAAATATTTTTTATTCTGTGACAAATTGATCGCTGACTTAAAAGGAACCAATTTGATATCTTCGGTTTTTTGATTGATACTGGCATTAATCAATGCGGCATTTTCGTGTCCGGTAGATTGTCTTTTTAATTGTAAAACGTTTAAGAGTTTGTCTTTTACGCCCGTAAAGTGTTCCCCAATAATATTGGCGGCCTGATCGTGAGAAATGACTTTTCCCAGACGGAAATATTTAAATAAAGGAATCAGAATCCAGGCGGTGGTCGCGATGGCGCTGGTCGCGAGAAAAGAGTAGAATAACGTTTTTCTTCCGGTTTTACTGAAGTAATAAAAATATTCCAGCACATTCATTACAATGAAAAGCAATACCACCAGCGCTACGGTGTAAAGTGCTCCCCGGATCAGTTGGTTTACGTAATATTTACGGGTAAACCGATCCAAGTTATCAATTAAAAGCTGATAATTATCTTTCACTTGTGCCATAATTCGTTGTGATTAAAAACCAGAAATATACCTTTTCAGTTTATGTATAAACAATAAAAAGGTTTAAACGGTTGGTTGGTCGTCTTGTTTCGGGACATTTCAGGATTTGACTAAGAGCATGTTTAAATTTCTATTACCTGATCATCAACGCTTTGTGAACCTGACTTCCTAAAAAAGAATTCATTTAGCTCGCTAAATTCATTATTTTTTAGTTCCTCAGAACCACAAATCATTGATGATCATTCTAAAATAAATTTTAAACATGCTCTAAATAGCCGAACAGATTAGTTTACATACTATTTAACCGTAAAATCCCCCGGTAAATTACTCATAAAAGAAAAAAAAGGCAAGAAACGGACAGTGGCCCTTAGGAAAGATGTCTGCTAGATGCGAAGATTGATTTGCGGATGGATTTTTCGGAGATGTTGAGTTGTCGAAGTGCTGCGTTTTAGAGATCAGCACTTCAACAACTCGAAGAACAGAAAAAAATCTTAGAAACGGGAAATGATAATCGCTTTCAGTTGCTCGTTGGATTCTCTTTCTTTGATCCGGTTAAGCATAATAGTAATTGGCTCAGCTTGTGCTTTCAGCCCCTGATCCATGTAATTGGATCTCAGATCGTGCAATGCTTTGATGGCACCAAATCTTTTCCAGGGAGAATTATCAAAATTGGTAGCATATTCATTTAGTTTACCGGCGGAAGTAGCAATGGTCTCATCGTCTGCTTGCTTCAGAAGACTATAATAATTTTCAAACAAAGCAAACGTAGCGTAAACATCCAGATCATTCCAGTGATCTTCAAAAAATGACAATTTATCTACCGCGCCCGCTTTGCTGTAAACCTCACCCAGTGCGTTGAGAATTTCAGCGTTGGTTTCTTTTTCCAGTGGTATGGCCATCTTCAGCGCTGCCGTTTCGTCGATTTCGGCCAGTCCACCCAAAGCCGCTGCGATGGCCGGATACGCCTGCTCGGTTTTGGCGGATGTTTCCAATAAAGATTGATACTCTTTCATACCTGTGCTGGCGAGTGTACTCAGTGCAGCGGCCCGGACCTTTGAGTTTGCATCAGATTGGGCCATCTTCTTGAGTTGGCTTAAAATAGCCGGATCAGATTTATCGGCAGATTGGATAGCCAATCCTCGTATTTCCCAAAAGGAGTCTTTTAATGCTTTGGCAAAAACAGTTTTGCTGGCTGGATTTTCGGCTTCCGCCAGATTGCTGAGCGCTTCGTACTTGTCCGCGTAAAGTGGCGCGTGGTCATATTGAAAAATATAATCTTCGGTAGACTGAGCTTCTTCAATTTCTGCCAGCAACATCCGGTCTGCATCAAAATTAACGAGTGATGGCTGCCCGGAAGTTGGCAAAGTAAAGGTCTGTTTTCTGCTATCCAGTACCACCTCGTGACGGGTAGACTTACCGTCGGCGGTATAAACATCAATTGCAAAAGGTAAAATAAAGATCGCCGGAAATTCGTCCGCGTTTTGCATTTGTTCTACCGTCACAGCAACTTCGTTGGGTTGAACGTCATAGGATACTTTCAGTTGCGGATGACCGGAAGCAAAGAACCATTGATCAAAAAACCATTTTAAGTCCTGTCCCGTAATTTCTTCAAATGCCAGTCTTAAGTCGTGCGCCTCTACGGCGGTAAAAGCATTATCTTTAAGATATTTTTCCAGTCCGGCAAAGAAGGCTTCGTCCCCTACCAGATTACGTAGCATGTGTAACACAAGTCCTCCTTTGTTGTAACTGTGTGCATCAAACATATCTTCTTTATCGTCATAACCCCAGTGGATTAAAGGATGAGCACCACCCTGTCCGACGCTGCCAAGATACCCGTTCATTTCATTACGACGGTGGCGATCCGCTTCGTCGCGTCCATATTTGTGTTCAAACCAAAGGTATTCACTGTAGTTAGCGAAACCTTCGTTCATGGTCAGATTCGCCCAGCTTTCGCAGGTAACGTAGTCACCAAACCAGTGATGAAATAATTCGTGTGCTACAATTCCGTCATTGTGATTGTCAATTAATTCACGTTCTGTCTTTTGAACAAAATCACCGAAGATTACACCGGTTGTATTCTCCATAGCACCAGAAACATAATCACGAACAATTACCTGACTGTATTTTTGCCAGGGATATTTTACGCCGGTAATTTTAGAAAAGAAAGAAAGCATCTCCGGCGTATGATTGAAGATTTTTTTAGCGTCGGTCTTGTAAGCCGGTTCTACGTAATATTCGAGCGGTATATTTTCCCAGGTTTCTTTTACCACCGCAAATTCTCCCACTGCAATCATGAAGAGATAAGGAGCGTGTGGTAAATCCATTTTCCAGTAGTCGGTACGGGTACCGTCCGCATTCTTTTTGGAAGACATCAGAAGACCATTAGATAAAGTCAGGTATTTATCCTCTACGGTGAGGTACATTTCCTGCGTACAACGTTCGTTGGGTTTGTCCGTGGTCGGAAACCAGCGGGAATTCCATTCGGTTTCTCCCTGGGTCCAGATTTGTTGTGGTTTTTCCGGGTCTTCGTTGCGGGGATTGATGAAGAATAATCCCTGATCGGAAGTGATGGCGGAGCTTCCACCCTGTCCACCTTGTTCGGCTGGCTTGGCGGTATAATCAATTTCGAGTTTGTATTCCTCCCCTCTTTTGATGGTTTTGCCGAGTAAGACGGTGAGACGCTCGTTGTCATATTCGTACTTCAGCGGAGCGGACTGACCGGCGTAATTGATTTTATGAATATCAAAGTCCTTGGCGTCCAGAGTAATTTTATCTACCGCATAAAACCAGGGTTTGATCGTCAGAGTCGCTTTACCGAGCACGTGCTCTTTTTCCCAGTCAAATTTGAGATCGAGTGCGGTATGGATAATATCATTTTCAAGTTTATAGCTGCCGCGGTAAACGGGCAATTTATACTCTTCGGGAGTTTTTAGATTATTCGGCTTTTCAGCGGAAATGACCAACGTGTCGAGGTCTCTCTCTTCAATTTCAATGGTACCGCCGTCAAAGATCGTTTCTTCGGTGGCAATTTTTTGGGTTTTACAACCAGCTAACAAAAGGATAGCAGCAATAAAAGATACAAGGCGAATCATCTTAGTCAGGTTTGATTAAGCTGCAAAAATAGTCCTATTTAAAATATTTTCAATTAGAAAGTGTACAAGTATGGCTTATTTTTAAAGGTTTAAGTTAATTAAATGGTGATAAATTTGTATTGTGTAATTTATTTAGTTATATTTGAATACGCATTTCACTTGTTCTAAGGTATTTTTAAATTAAATAATTTCAGATACTATGACCAATAATAATACTTTGCACCATAATACCGGGGATCATTTTCCTTTGTCAGATCAAAATGGTACTGATCGCAGCGCGGTTAATCTGACGTTGACCCGTCAATTTGCAAAAAAGAAACAACCACTTACGGCGGATAAACTGGCGAATATTATTTCCGGGCACTACAAATTTCTGGCGAGTGGCGGAGCAGGTGGAAAATGGAAAACGATTTTACTGAAAGGATTGGTTTTTGGAATTTACGACGGAGGAGAAGGCAGCAAAGGAAAGCAAGCCAATTTTGAGCATGCTCATATTTTGTCTGATTGTTTTTTCAATGATCTGGCACTCCCCTTTTCCAATTGGTGCGGCGCTTTTGCCGATCAATTAAATGCAGCTGGTATTGAGTTGAGTCATTCTTTGTTGACGGATGCTTCTTTGGTTGGCGTCAATTTTTCTAGTGCGCGTTTGTGCAATGCTGATTTTTCACGGGCCGATTTACGGGAAGCTAATTTTCGAAACGCAGATTGTGCCGGGGTTGATTTTGAGAATTGTGATTTGCGCGGAGCTGATTTTCGGGGGGCGCGGTTGCCGAATGCGCGGTTTCCGGGGACGAAGCTGACAAATGTAAAGTATTAGACAATTAATGTATTTCAATAGTTATTTTCTAATTATCCCTTTATCTTATCTTATCTTATCTTATCTTGCAGATAAAATAAGGTCTTATGAAATTGGAAATTGGTTGTGGCAAGAAACCACGTCCCGGTTATCGTACTTGTGATGTAAGGGCATTACCTAATGTTGATTATGTCTGTACGGCGGATAATCTTCCTTTTGAAAATAAGACCATAGATGAAATATATTCCCGCCACGTAGTAGAGCATTTTACACTAAAAGAATTTTTGAAAGTTTTAGAAGAATGGAACAGAACGCTTAAAGCCGGTGGAACGGTCTACATTATTTGTCCCAATCTTACCTGGCATTTGAAACAAGTGCTGGAAGGCAGTCACGAATCATTTTTTAACAAAGCGTCAGGAAAAAATGCGCGATACTGGGGGTTTGGCAGTTTGTTTGGCTGGCAGCAGGATGAGTACGATGTGCACAAGTTTGGTTATTACTTTGAATTGCTACGGGATGTTCTAATTGATTTTGGCTTTGGTGAGATTGAGAATTTGACCAATACCGGAAAGGGTCTGGAAAACGAACCCTGGCATCTGGAAGTACGCGCCAAAAAAATAAGCGATAGTCAGCCTTTTGCAAAAAGTAAATTTTATACCCATTTTACGGTTAAGCATTAAATAGCTCTAATTAAAAAAAGCCCCTGCTATCTATAACAGAGACTTTTTTTATAATAACAATATTTGTTTAAACCGCCATGTCATACTCCCGCAGTGCATCGTTCAGCGATACCTTTTTATCCGTACTCTCTTTTCGTTTACCAATAATCAACGCGCAGGCCACCTGATAGCTACCCGCTGGAAATTTTTTGGTATACGTCCCCGGAATAACCACCGAACGTGGTGGCACCTCTCCTTTAAAAGTCTTTGGTTTTTTACCCGTCACATCAATGATATGTGTAGATTGCGTCAGCACCACGTTGGCACCAAGTACCGCTTCCCTTCCTACTTTCACTCCTTCCACTACAATACAGCGGGAACCAATAAAACAATTGTCTTCAATAATTGTGGGAGTCGCTTGTAGTGGTTCGAGTACTCCACCGATTCCGACACCGCCACTCAGGTGAACATGCTTTCCGATCTGCGCACAACTACCAACTGTCGCCCAGGTATCGACCATTGTTCCGCTATCTACGTAGGCACCGAGGTTGACGTAACTGGGCATCATGATCACACCGGGCGCGAGAAACGCACCGTGTCGCGCAATCGCATGCGGGACCACCCGAACACCGAGTTTTTTATAATTTTTCTTGAGTGGAATTTTATCGTGAAATTCAAAAGCGCCCACTTCGATGGTCTTCATTTGCTGAATAGGAAAATAAAGAACTACTGCTTTTTTGATCCATTGGTTGACTATCCAGTTTCCTTCTTTGTCCGGTTCTGCGACGCGAATTTCTCCGGCATCGAGCAGTTTAATGATTTTCCGAATGGCCGTTTTTGTTTTGGCATCTTTCAGCAAGGAACGATCGTCCCAGGCTTTTTCAATAATGGCTTGAAGTTTTTTCATAGAAAAAGATAAAATTTAAATTTTTTTGAGTTAATGAATTTATTTTGCAGTGTAGAAGTGCCTTCGGCACTAAACTTCTATGTAATTCGGGGGCCACGAAGTCACAAAGGACACGAAGAAAAAGCTTTGTGTTTTTGGTGTTTTAGTGGCAAAATAAAGTTGCGCAAAGCGCGAAAAATTATATAACAATTTAGCGCCTTCGGCATTAGCTAACAGGCTAACCAGCCAATTTTTTAAATTAAAATAATCGTTGCGACAAATTGCGTACTTAATCCGACAATAAATCCGGCGTAAAGATCCTGCAAGGTATGTGCGTCCAGCAACATCCGACAGGTACAAACCAGACCCGTCAGAAAAAGGACCAGCATCAGCAAAGCGGTGGTACTTACCTGAACGACCCCAAACAAACCGGTATTTAAATAAAATCCATTATAGCTAAAATACAACACTGTCAAAACGGTAAAACCCAGAAGGCCTCCCATCCCGAGTGCGTGCATACTTATTTTTGTAAATAAATTAAAAAGAAAAGATAAAAACAAACCGATCGTCGCACCGAGTGCTCCGATTTTAATGGCCACGGGGGTTCCGGAGTCCTGATATAAGTTGTAGCAAATCCAGATGTAAAACAGCCCGGTCATAATGTACGGAATGGTTCGTTCCTGGCGTTCGGGCATGTTGAGGGAAGAGATAAGATTGAGAGCCCGCATCATCAAAATACCCACCATCGGAATCAAAAAAGTGGTAAAAAAAATACTCAACAGCATAATTCCCTGATTCTGTCCGGGCAGATATGGATTGACGATCAGCAATAATCCCATCATGTAGGTCAGCACCAGGAGTGGATGAAAAACAATGGAGATAAATTGCGCAAAAGTTTTTAGAATCATTTCAAATTAACCTAAACCAGATAGTGGATTCTATCTGGAGTGCAAAGATGCGCAAAAAACTATTGCTTTTCAGTCGTTTCTTTATCAGAATGCAAATCCGGCTCAATCTCGTGCACGTGTGAAATAATCACTTCCACCCGGCGGTTTTTGGCGCGGTCTGCTTCCGTATTATTTTCATTAAATGGCCTGGAAGCACCAAATCCTGTGGTCGCAATTCGCAGTGGACTAATTCGTTTGGTACCCACCAGATAATTTTTGATGGCCTTGGCCCGGTCTTCAGACAATCTCAACAGCGCGTCCGGATCGCCCTGATTATCGGTGTGGCCTTCAATATGGATTTTGACATTATAATGTTGTCGCATAAAATCAGCCAACTCATCGAGTACCAAAAAAGAATTAGACTTAACCTTGGCGGTGGACTGCTCAAAATAAACCGGCGGTAAATCCAGTTTCTTACCTTCCTCAATTTTTACCAATTCCAGATTAATTATTTTTTCTTTAAAGTAAACATAATCCTTGCGGTAATTTAAAACCTCCTCTTTTCCGATATATCCTGGCTTTTCGGCCATGATCGAAAAGTCCACTCCCTTTGGAACAGAGAGTCTGAAAGTTCCATCATCAGCTACGTAAACATTGCGGTAAGATTTATCATTCTTGGCGCCGGAAAGAATTCGTGCGTCCACCTTTTTATTTGTTTTTGGATCTACAATTCGGCCCTTGACGGTCACAAAGCGCGGAACAGCAGGTGCAATTTTTACTCGAAAAATATCACTACTTCCGTCCCGCCGGCTGGCAAAGTAGAGGTAACCGGTAGCCGAATTAAAAAATGGCTGACTATCATCCTGATCCGAATTAATGGGTTCGATGAGTCGCTGGGGCTGAGTCCATTTGTCCCAGCCTTCTCCGTCCCGCCGGCACATAAAAATATCATTACCCGTGGCAGAACTACGCCGGCTGGAAGAAAAGAAAAGCGTTTTATTATCTTCCGATAAATACGGCGTGGTTTCACGCGCCGCAGAATTAATGACACTGCCCATATTTTTGGGTTGACTCCAGTTGCTTTCTCCTTTTTTAAAACTAATATAGAGATCGTTTTTTCCCCGCGAATCGTGATTTTCCAAAGACAAAATCATGGTTCTTCCGTCGCTGCTCATGGTCATGTTTACATCTGATCCGGTATTATAATAATTTTCGATACCAATGGGTTCGGGAAAAGACCAGTCGCCGTTGCCTAAATCCCGGACAATTGAAAATCCTTTTTTCATTCCTCCGCTTTCTTCAAATTTATTGATCACGACCAGCTCGTTGCTGGAAGGCGTCACCGAACTAACACTGTTGGGCATCGCATTATTGAGTGGCGGACCGGGATGCGTAATCTGATCGAAGGTGCCACTGAGTGATTGGGCAATCCAGATATCCTGATTAAATTCGGAGCGGGAAGGATCGTTAACTCTGCGTTGTCCCATCCGGGTATAAATATTTGAGAGATAGGTATTGAATTCTCCTGCGCCCAGTTTTACGGACATTTCCACGCCGTCTTCCACCAGAGATTTGACGAAATCAGGATATCCAACCCTGGTAAAGTACAGCGTATTACCGTCCAGACTTACGACGGGGGTAATCTCATCGTATACATTGGAATTGATGCCGGAGTTTAGTTTTTCAACTTCATACTCTTTTTGTGCCGTGGTTATTAATGGAAATAAACACCAAAGGGCGATCAGCAATAAACCGAAGGTATGCTTCATAATGGGAGGACTAGTGTTTGGTAATGCGATTAAATAAAGTCGGTGAAAGGTAGATTAGGTATAAAGTTAACGAAGTTGTTTAATAAAAACAAAAGCCATTATTTCCGTTATACGGGAAATAATGGCTTTGGCCGGAATAAGGAATGTTAAATAAATAAAATACGATTCTATACTTCCTCTTTTTGCCTCACTCTGCACTTATTTATTTGCCATTCCTAAGTAAGATTTGCCTGTTAAAATCAGGAATAAATCATTAGTTCTTTAATACGGTTGTAGCTTCCGTTTTGGTGTCTGCCTCAATTCTGACCACTTTTATTTCCACCCGGCGATTCTGTTGGCGTAGTTTTTCTGAGGAATTATCATTCAGTGGCTGGTTGTCACCAAAGCCCTCGGTAATTATACGGTTTCTTGTAATTCCACCTTTTTTGATTAAATGTTTTTTGATTACATCAGCTCTTGCCAGAGATAATTGTTTTAAAGAGCTTTTGCTGCCCTGATTATCGGTATGGCCTTCGATGGAGATTACCAGTGATTCGTTTTGAGTTAAAATCTCTCCTAAATAGTCAAGTTCTTCGAACGATTCGGGTAAAATAATGGCAGTACTCTTTTTAAAATAAAGCGTATTCAGGTCAATGGTAGTTCCCTCTTCGAGTGGCTTTAGTGCCAGATTGATATGAAATTCTTTAAAGTAGATATCACTTTTTTTGAAATTAAGGGTTTTTCGATCACTTTGATAACCCGGCTTTTGAGCCAGAATCTGAAATGTTTTTCCCATCGGAACATCAATTTCATAATACCCGTTGGTACTCACAAAAGTACTCTGATAAATACCGCTTTCTCGGGAGCGGAGTAAGACCGTCGCATCCTTCGCTTTTCTTCTGGAGTTTTCTAAAATATTGCCTACAACCCTTACTTCTTCCGAGATAGGTGGTGCAATACTTACCCGAAAAATATCGCTGGATCCGTTACGATCGGAAGAAAAATAAAGATATCCGGAAGTTCGGTTAAAACAAGGAAATCCCTCGTTGGCCGAACTGTTGATGGGAGACAAAAATCGCTTGGGTGCCGTCCAGTTGGTCCAGCTGTCATCCAACCGGAAAACCATAAATAAATCGTAACCACCTAAAACATTTTGACGATTGGACGAAAAAAACAAGGTTTTTCCATCGCTCGATAAAAATGGTGCTTTTTCGTGCGATTGTGAATTGACCGCAGGTCCCAGGTGAATAGGTTTGCCAAAAGAATTTTCTCCCGTCCGGAAGGCTACAAACAAATCATTGCCTCCATAAGCACCCCGATGGTCAAGTGATAAAATAACAGCTTCGCCTTCCTCGGCTACGGCCAGACTTACCTCCGGAGCAATATTATTGTCTATTCCGGCAATCGTAATCGGTTGTGGATTTGACCAGTTACCCGCCTTGTCCTTGTGGGAAATTGAAAAACCAGGCTGAATGCCTCCCTCGTCGGGAAATTGATTAATAACTACGGCTGATTGTTCGTTATTAAATAATGCGCAAATACTATTTGGAAAAGCATTGTTTAAGGGAGCGCCGGGATGACTGACCTGATCCAGCAAATTATTTTTTGTCTTAGCCATCCAGATATCCTGATTATAGGAACTGGCCGCCGCATCGGTAATATTTCTGCCGGAAATGGAACTGAAAATTTCGGAAAGTTTTTTACTGTAAAGACCTGGACTAAGGGTTGCTGACAAATCAGCTCCTTCCTCAATCAGTGTTTTATTATAAATAGGATAGCCCTGTCGTGTGAAGAACATAGTTTGTTCATCACGGGAGACAATCGGTGCAATTTCGTCGTAAAATTTTGTGTTAATATTCAGATTTAACTGTTCCACTTCTTTTGGTTGCGCGGACAAATCTGTCCCAAAGACAATCAATAGAAAAAGCAAACCCCATCCCTTCATGAAGTAACTCATAATTTTGTATGTTTTATTTAAAAAGCGAATATCAGCGTAAGCCACGAAAGGTAGACTTAAAAGCTATCTTTAGACAGTTTTTTAGTGTAAAAGAGGTTATGTTTTTAATGTATTGTCCGGTATTTTTTAAAAGAGAGAAAAAGTTGTGTACCGGTTAGGTGTGGTTTAAGTGTGGAATTTTTATTTCCATTCAATATAGGTTTGGGACAAAGCTAATTTCCTTTTCAGCATAAAGCAAATAAAAATATAATTTTAACAAATATTATAGTTCTACCTGAAATTTTAACGAAACAATGGCGTAAATTCAAAGCTGTTTCCATCGAATAACCCCAGATTACTTAACTTTAGTTGTGGAATCACCAATAATGCCATAAAGGATAAAGTCATAAACGGAGCGGTCAATTGGGTTCCGAGCTGTTGTTTCACCATATTATCTATTTCCAAATATTGTGCCGCTACGGTGGGGCCGTCAGCATTGGTCATGATGCCGGCTACGGGTAATGCCAGGACCTGTTCTGTCCCGTTACCGACGGCTGAAATTCCTCCTTTATTTTTGATGATCAGATTTACAGCTCTGGCAATTGACTCGTCGTCTGCGCCTACTGCGATGATGTTGTGAGAATCGTGGCCCACGCAGGAGGCAATTGCTCCCTGTTTGAGATTGAAATTATGAATGAATGCGATGGCGGGGGCCTGTTCCTCGTAGCGATTGACAACCGTCATTTTCAGAATATCCTGGTCCGTATCGGAAACAACAAAGCCATTCTCCTGCTTAACGGGTGCCCAAAAAGTTTCGGTGACAATCTCGCCGTTAATTGCCTTGATGACCTGCATTTCGGATTTATCCGTGGTGATCTGAAAGTCAGCGACAGATTTTTTTGAAGTATTAAAATTATTAATGATCGCTGCTTTTTCAGTGGTAAATTTACATTTTCCATTTTCAGCAACCAGATTCCCGTTGATATATGTTTGTTTTACCTCAAAGGTTTTTAAATCTTCGACAACAATAAAATCTGCCGGATCGCCCGCTTTCAACAATCCTACGGATAATCCATAATGGTTTACCGGATTGATACATGCTACTTTCAGTACGTCAAAAAAATCATATCCTCCGGCAATTGCTCTGCTGACCAGTTGATTAATGTGCCCTTCCAATAAGTCATCCGGATGCTTATCGTCCGAGCAGAACATCATCTGGTCCGCGTGTTCGGGAATCAATTCTGCCAACGCGTCAAAGTTTTTGGCAGCACTACCTTCCCGAATCAGAATTTTCATGCCATGGTGCAGTTTGTCCAGCGCTTCCTCTTTAGTGAAACATTCATGGTCGGTGGAAATACCCGCAGCGATGTATTTTTTAGCGTCTGCTCCGCGTAATCCGGGTGCGTGACCATCCACGGGTTTACCGTAGCGATGAGCGGTAGCAATTTTTTCCATGACCATTTTATCCTCAAATAAGACTCCCGGATAATTCATCATTTCGGCCAGATAGCGCACTTCCGGATTTTTCATGAGTGTTTCAATATCATCTACATCCAGTGTCGCTCCGGCCGTTTCAAAGGTAGTGGCCGGAACACAGGAAGGTGCACCAAAATTAAATTTCAGTGGCACCGTTTTTCCATTTTCGATCATATATTCTACACCTTCCATACCCATCACATTTGCAATTTCGTGCGGATCAGAAACAGTAGCTACGGTTCCGTGCACCACGGCCATTTTCGCAAATTCTGAAGGCACGAGCATGGAACTTTCTATGTGTATATGCGCATCTACAAAACCTGGCAAAAAGTATTGATAACTCTCTCCGGGAATGGGCACCACCGATTGAATAATTCCGTCGGCGATAGAAATAGCTCCGTGAAAGATGGTCTTGTTTTGAATATCAATGATGTTACCGGTGATGGTCATAGTAAAAAATGTTTGTAAATTCTTTTAGCCACAGATGTGGAAGTTATTATTTGATTGTTATTTTAATCTAAATAATTCCTCGCTGCCTGCCCTGAGTATTTTGTTTTGCCACGAAGTCACGAAGAAAAAACTTCGTGTTCTTCGTGACTTCGTGGTAATTATAATCATATAGAAACTTCGTGTCTACCGCTTGTCCGGAGAACTTCATTTCCAAGTTTCGTGGCTCCCTTATCTGATCAGCGCCTTGATTCGATTGTGTTCGGAAACGCTCGTCGTAGAAGGTCGGCAGGTTTTAGCCGCAGCTTGTTTTTCGATATTCTCTACCCGGTTTGACGGGTTAGGGTGCGTACTTAAAAACTGTGGCGTAGAACTGCTCCCTTCAATTTTTTTGAAAAATCCGGCTGCCCCGGCTGAATCATATTTTGTATTACAAAGATAATTAACCGAATACGTATCTGCTTCCGTTTCGTGATTTCTACTGAACTTTAGGCTCGTCAATCCCGACAGAACCTGTTGTACTGCGCCCGATTCAGCACTTCCGGTAGCGACAGCGAGCAGGGTAGAAACACCGTAAGAGCTGGTCATTTGACGGGTAGAATGCCGTAAATCTGCGTGGGCAATCTCGTGGCCCATCACTCCAGCCAATTGATCTTCAGTATCTAAAAATTTGATCAGTCCGGTATAAACATAAATATAGCCACCCGGCGTCGCAAAAGCATTCAGCGTTTCCGGATCGTCAATTATCTTCACCTGCCAGACGAAATCATCTTTGTGTTTAACATTCCCGCTATTGAGAATATTGTTGGTAATATTTCGAATGTACCGGTACACTTCCTCGTTGCCCCGCTCGGGTAATAACGGATATTCGCTGGAAGCAGATTGAATTTGATTGCTTACTTGTAAACCGAGTTTTTTATCATCTTCAATGGAAAAAAGATTGATCTTTTTTAATGTTTTACAATGCCACGATGTGAGGGCTGCAATCAGAAGAAGGAGGAAAGAAAATTTTTTAGTATTCATGATATGTGTTTTTGTGAATTTGTTTTATAATCTTGCCCCAATACCCACGGCGAGGTATTCGGCTACTACTCTATGAGACTTCAAATACAGTCCAAGGTAAAACCGGGTGGCCGGTTTTCCAATTTCCGGGAGATAATAACGCATGGCCAGTTTAGTGTAAAGAAACCAGCCGGTACTGAAATCATACCCCGGAAGGTAGGTGCCGATCTGTCCGTACAGACCGACATTTCCGAAAAGAAATTCATCCGCCACAAATATACCTAATCTCGTAGCAGCCCGGCGGGCCGCTGCTTCCGAATCAAAGCCCGCTGTGTGCAACCCAAAGGTATAAACCGCCTGGTTATATTCGTAATCTATTCCTGCTGACAATTCCTGCACCGCAGATAGCCGGTACACCCCAGCCAGGGAAGCTACGTAAAATGGATAACGTGGTCCTCCGGAGGGACTTAATTCCTTGTACGCCAGATCCAGATGCATCGATAAACCCCAGCGTTTTTTTAGTGGCTCAATTTTGTGACTGATAATATCTTCCGCCTTAATTGGATTGGGCGTATAAACCGTTCCGATGGTAAGCGCGGGGATGTTAATCCCAAAATTTGGTAATTGCGAAGCACCATTTGAAAAATGGGTAAAACTGGCACCCAGATTGATTTTCCACTTCTGATTGATCTGATAATCCAACTGCCATTTAAAAGTATTAAGACTGTTTATGTTTGATCCAAGTGCGTTGTTTTGGGGATTGTCAATGGGATCAAATCTTTTGCTGACGTAGGCGATTCCCCAGCCCAGCTGGAAAGTACTGCTTATTCTTTTTTTGCTGAAAATTGGAAAAATAATATTAGGAGCCACTCCGATTGCTTGTCCAAAAAGATCATTATCGCCCAGGTGATAATAAAATAAAGCGACTCCTCCTTTCGGATAATTTAATTGTTGGTGCCAGCTTTTTTTTCCATATTTTTTATTAGTAAAATTAAGTTCTACTCCGGTACTAATATTCTCTACCGGGAAAAGTAACTTTGGTGTGTGTTTGAAAATTTTTCCTACGTGTAAAGTTGGTTCAACGGAGATTCCCTTTCCCCATTGAGCAAAATTCAGTGTAGGAATCAACATTAACAAAGAAAGAACCAACGCCCGGAGATGCATATTTTTTTGATTTAAATTTTCTGGTTTTTTAAAAATTGGATGGTTGCTTCCATGTCTTCCGACAAAATTCTGTCTTCGGTCAGCGGCGCTACTTTTTTCCGGTATGCTGCGACTATTTTTTCCAGCGAACTACTGGTTTTGAGCGGGCGCCGAATATAAAGTGCCTGCACGGCGGACATCCATTCAATGGCTAAAATACGTTCCAGGTTATCAATCATCCGGTACAGACGAGTGGCTCCGTTGGCGGCCATACTCACGTGATCTTCCTGACCATTACAAGATACGATAGAATCAATAGAGGCGGGTGAAGCCAGTTGTTTATTTTGACTAACGATGGCTGCTGCCGTGTATTGTGGAATCATCAATCCGGAATGCAAACCGGGTTTTTCAATTAAAAAAGGCGGTAAGCCCCGTTGGCCACTGATGAGTTGATAAGTTCTCCGCTCCGAAATGCTGCCAATTTCCGCACAGGCCGTCGCTAAATAATCCAGTGAAAGTGCGACTGGCTGAGCGTGAAAATTACCACCAGAGAGAATGTTATCGCTATCCGGAAAAATTGTCGGATTGTCCGTCACTGAGTTCATTTCAATGGAAATGACATTTTCTACGTGTGTCAGGGCATCCGTGCTGGCGCCGTGTACTTGTGGAACGCACCGGAAAGAATATGGATCCTGTACACTCTTTTTTTTCTGCTTTGACAAGGGACTTCCTTTCCGCCATTTTCTGATCGCCTGGGCCGTCGAGCGTTGTCCGGGATGCGGACGGATGACGTGGAGTTGTTGATCGAAAGGGGTCGTCTGACAATTGAAAACATCAATCGAAAGAGCGGCAATCATATTGGCCTGCCACATTAATTTTTGAAAACGGAGACAGGCCCACAATCCGTAGGCGGTAGAAAACTGGGTACCATTGAGCATCGCCAGTCCCTCTTTGGCCTGAAGGCTGAGGGGTTTCCAGCCAAACTTTTTTTCCAGCACTTTGGCGGCGTATAATTTTCCATTGATTCTGACTTTGCCTTCCCCGATGAGTGGTAAGGCGAGGTGAGCGAGGGGTGCCAGATCGCCGGAAGCTCCCAGTGATCCCAATTGAAATATTTGTGGTAGAACCCCCGCGTTGTAAAAATCAACGAGTCTTTCTACCAGTGCCAGCCGGACTCCGGAATAGCCCAGAGATAAATTTTTTATTTTTAATAATAAAATCAGCCGAACGACGGCTTCCGGGACTTCATCACCCGTACCACAGGCGTGGGACTTGATAAGGTTAGATTGTAATTCGGTTGTTTCCTTTTTGCTGATCTGTATATTACAAAGGGAGCCGAACCCGGTATTTATACCATAGAAAAGCTGATCTGAGTCAGCCAGTTTGTCTGAAAGATATTTATGACATTTGTTGACAGCCGTTTTCACTTTCTGGTTTAAGCGCACCGGAGGAGAATTTTCTAAGAAAGAGCGAATATCACCGGTAGTCAGTGGCTGGGTAGAAATAATTAATTCTTTTGGCATAAGTTGGTTTAATTAAATTAGGGATAGCTACTGGACAGCTATAAAAGATAAAGTATAATTCTAAATCTGTTTTAATAACATCCCTTAAAAGGCAGCGGTAAAATTAAGAAAAAGTTAAATGCTATTTATCTCCGTTAAACTATCGTTAAAGCAGTTGGTAAAATAGTAGCTGTTTTACGCATAATTGCGTGAAAAACAGTAAGTTGTAAAGCAAAGAGGCCCATATTCAACATCTTTGATATGCAACTAATCCAGGAACTTACGGTCTAAGTTAATAGTATATGGAGCTTCACAATAAAATCGTAATTTTGCGCTTTTATTTTAAGACAGCTAATATTAAGTTCCTAACTTCAAATAATATTAAAAATAAACATTATGATTTTTATGAAAACCCTTAAAAGAATTTTACTGGCCGGTGCCTTATTGTTATTTATTTCCAGCCAGTCAATTGCGCAGCGTATTGCAACGGTAGACGTTACCGAGGTACTGGAAAGTTTGTCTGATTACAAAGCAGCTCAGACAGAACTGGATGAGGTATCCGCACAATGGCGCCGTCAGATTTCTGAAAAGTATGACAAAATAAAAGGCCTTTACAACAAATACCAGGCAGAACAAGTGCTGATGAGTGAAGAAATGCGTGGTCAAAAAGAAGAAGAAATCATGGCCCGTGAAAAAGAAGTGCGCGAAATGCAAAAAGATAAATTTGGTCCAGAAGGAGCACTTTTTCAGAAAAGAAGAGATTTGGTTCAACCTATTCAGGATCGGGTTTACGGGGTTATCGAAGATTTTGCGAATGATAAAGGATACGACTTTATCCTGGATAAGAGTAGTACGGCCGGATTGATATTCGCCAACGAGCGATACGATAAAACCGTGGAAATTATCGAGGCGCTCAAATAACTCCCCTATTCAGGGTATAAAATATATGTAACGAAATGGCTATTTCAGAGCCAAATAAAAGTATTATCTTTGTCGCCGCAATTATTTTTATTGTGGCCTGAAAAATTACACAAATTAAAAAATTAATAAGATCATGAAACAACTTATGAAAATCAGTTTCCTGTTTCTCGCTTTTTTTGCATTGAGTTTAAATGCCAGCGCACAGAAATACGGATACGTTAATTCCGATTTGATTTTATCAGAAATTCCGGAATTCAAACAAATGGAACCGCAGCTCGAATCTTTGCAGAAAGTATTGCAGAAGAAAGGACAGAAAATGGTAGAAGATTTACAGCGGGAAGTGCAGGCCGCTGAAGCTAAAATGCAAAAAGGGGAATTAAGCCCGGTTCAGCAGGAAACAAAGCAGAAAGAACTGCAGGAAAAGCAAAGTAAAATTGTAGAATTTGAGCAAACGATGCAGCAGCAGTTACTCGCTAAGCGTAATGAATTGCTGGAACCCATCCTGGTGAAAATCAACGATGCCATCACGGCGGTTGCCAAAGCACAAAGCTACACGATGTTATTCAACGGAAGTCCAGGCGCCGGTATTTTGCTATACGCAGACGACGCACAGGATGCTACCGCGGCGGTTAAGGCTCAATTAGGTATGTAAGAGCATGTTTAAATTTCTATTGCCTGATAACCAACGCTTTGTGAACCTGACTTCCTAAAAAAGAACTCATTATTTTTTAGTTCCTCAGAACCACATATCATTGATTATCATTCTAAAATAAATTTTAAACAA
>CAKZUV010000079.1 GCA_937921555.1 uncultured Saprospiraceae bacterium | reverse complement strand
AGGTTAAGTGGCCCATTTTTTTACTTTTAGTCGAGACAAAAATAGTAAACTTAACTTCAGAGAGAGAGGTTTCGGCCTCTTTCTCTTTTTTAACTACTTTTTCTCTTTTCTAAAAGTTGCATTTAAAGGTTGAATGCAAGTACTAAAAGATACCGAAAAATTAAAAAAAGCTACCGTTATCTAATTTACGATAATATTCACAAGTCAATTTAGTATCTTAAGCAAATATTTGAGAATGTACCCTATTTTGAATTAAGCATACGTAAGGGAAAATACTTTCCACCAGTATTTACTCATAAAAAGATTTTGAAATAAATTTGAAAGATGTTTTCTTTCTATAAGTTTAGGTATGTGAATACTTAAGTTTGAGGGGAAAGTGATCTACCTTTTGTAGTTACTTTAAATAAGAAATTTTACATGAATAGAGCCAGAAGTATAAATAGAATTAATGAGCTATTTGCTCGATTTGTGGCTGAGGTCAAAGTTGCAAATGCAAATAGCTTATATGATATCAACATCCATTCGGAAAATATATTAATCCCATTACTTAATCTTATTTACGATTTATCGCTAGATAATGCTAATTCCATAAAAAAGAATTACCCAGCAGTTGATCTAGTTGATGAAAAGAATCGAGTAGCCTTTCAAATTACAGCCACAGCAAATAGTGAAAAAATAAAACATACACTAAGTGAATTCACAAAGCATGAAATGGCTGAAAAATTTGATAGCTTATATGTATATATTTTAACGGACAAACAAAATTCATATTCAGGTAAAGGTTTTAAAGAAATTCTAGGCGATACAATTACGTTTGATAAGGATTCTAACATTATAGATTACTCTGATTTACTTAATGAAATTAACTCTATTAAGAACCTTGATAAGCTAAGAGAGATAAGAGGATTGTTAGAGAATGAATTTACCGAGGAAAGAATTCAGGAACGAAAAGAGAATCTAGAAAATCCAATTAAGGAGGTCGAAGAAGTTGAAGAGATTTTTCCTAATCTATTGGAAATTTATATTCCCCAAAAAATGTATATCGCAGAAATCAGCTTCGACAGGAAAGATGTTATTGAAAGATCTAAAAAGACCAAGAAAAAACTTTGGTGGAAAACACCACAAAGACAAATAGCTAGCAGAGTTCTTAACGAAAATAGTGATGTCTATTGTCATGATTGGTTTCTATATGAAAATAAACTAATTACTTTCAGAGACCTATTTGATAGTGATGAACCTCTAAGATATCTAATCGACGTTGGAACTATAGAAGGACTTGATAGTGAAGAATTCTATCAAACTAATGAAGACTACAATAGAGCCTTTAAAGCCTTACTAAGCTATTCTTTACGTGAAAAATTAGATAAAAAGGAAGTTGAGTGGGTTCATACAGAGGAATTATTTCGATTTCGCGCAAATTATCACGCTCCCAGAGAAAAGAAGGTCAGATGGCGAAAAGAAAATCACGCAACTAAGACCGTTATATCAGAAATAAAAAATAAAGAAAAAGGACATATTATCTGTTTCAAGCATTTATCATTCCATTACCAAATTTACGATTTTGCTAATAAATGGTATATATCAATTTCTCCTACTTGGAGTTTCACAAGGAATGGTCGGTGGAAAAGTCGCTTTTCAAAAACATATACATCTGGAATTAAAAGGTTAGAAAACAACAAATCGGTTTATTACTATTTCAGATTTTGGGCTTACTTTTTAAATTACTATGACCTTTTTGATCAGCAATATCCCTTTTTTAAAACTAAAGCAGCATTTTCTTTTAAATTTTCGCCAATTGTTCATGACAAAGAGTGGAAACCTATTTCGGAAAAGAAAGAGATCAATCCAGATGATATACATCTTATGGATTTTGAACTTACAAAAACACTATTTGACTAATGGAAATTAAATATCTAGAGGAACCAAAATTACAGTTCGGAATTGGAGAAAGTGTTTGTCCGAAAGAAGGGATAAGTAACTTTCATCCCTATGACTTCAATACAGTAGTAAGACCTGAGAAAATAGTAACAGGTGTAATAGGCAAGGGGGATAGCGTGGATTTAGTTTTAGAATGGCTTAAAAAGAATAAATCGTTTACAGCCGGTAAAGAGAGTAAAAATCCTAAACCAAACTTATTTCCAAGTTTTGATGGGTTGAATAGTGACTCCTCTTTTAAATCTGAAATTGCTTATGATGATACTTATATAAGAAAGATAAATAACTCTTTATTTGAAGAGGCGTTAGAAGATCAAGGTAGCCTAGAAGTTCGGATTGAGAACATGGTAGAACTTTATCTAAGTGAGATCAGATTCCTAGCCAAAAACAAGAATCCAAATGTAATTATTTGTGTCGTTTCAGAAAAATTTATGGATGATATTACAGAAGCAACACTTGGTAAGTTACCAAGTGAAGAGGATGAGAACCCTGAGAATGAGGAAATAAAATCAGAAAATGAAAGAGAGGGGCAAGACGAAAAAGAAAGAGAGGATAAGGAGCATGAGCGAAACTTCCGAAGGTTATTAAAGGCTAGAGCTATGCAATATAATATTCCGATTCAAATTATGAGAGATCGGACAACTAAGTCTGGAAGCTCAATGCAAGATCAAGCAACCATCGCATGGAATTTATTTACAGCAATTTATTATAAGGCAGGAGGTATACCCTGGGCTTTGAAGCGGAATCAAGACTTTGACACTTGCTTTGCAGGCATCAGTTTTTACCGTAGTCTAGATAAAAAAACAATACAGACAAGCGTTGCTCAAATTTTCAATGAAAGAGGTAAAGGTGTCATACTAAGAGGTGACCCCATTGAAATGAAAAAAGGGGATCGTGTACCACATTTAACGGAAGATCAGGCGTTTGATTTGCTTGAGCAGTCTCTTAATGAGTATAAAGATGCAATTAAAATTTTTCCTAGAAGACTTGTAATTCACAAAACATCCAATTTTAGCTCTGGAGAAATAGCAGGCTTTCAACGTGCTGCAAAAAGTAAAAACATTGATTCCATTGATATGGTCACTATACAATCTAGAACAGGTTTAAGATTATATCGAGAAGGTGATTATCCGCCAAGAAGAGGAACCTTACTTTCTTTTGATGACCGCAACCATCTATTATATACCAGAGGTTCAGTGGAGTTTTACGAGACATATACGGGTAAGTATATTCCTCATCCGTTAGAGATTAAGCTATTCAAATACGACGAGTCACCTGAGCTGATTTGCCAAGAGATATTAGCTCTTACAAAAATGAATTGGAATAATACCCAATTTGATCGACGCTTTCCTATTACGATAGAATGCGCAAGGAATGTTGGAGCGATACTCAAGTACTTAAGGCCAGAGGATAAGGTTCACATTAAGTATAGTTTTTACATGTAGAATACTAATCAACTAACAATCGCTACGAGGAATGTAGAATTTACTAAATAATAAATGATGAAAATAAGCCAAGTAAAATTGAAAGGTTACAGAAACTTTAAGGAAGCTACCGTTAATCTTACTGATAAAACTTTGATAATCGGAGCAAACGATGTAGGAAAAACAAATTTCCTCTATGCGTTACGCCTGCTCCTTGACAGATCACTTTCAGAGTTTGATATAGATCCAAAAGACAGTGATTTCTATGCCTATGAAGAAACCAATGAATTCTCAGTAACATTAAAATTTGAGGATGCCTCAGATATTGTCAGAACAAAATTTAAAGAAGCAATTAGTGATGAGGGTGTATTATTTCTCAAATATATTGGAAAACGCGATCCTCACAGCGGTAAAAAGGAAGCTTTTATTTATGCTGGTGAAGAGGATCAACAAAATAAACTTCAACTATTACAAGGAAGATATTATTTAAGAGCGTTAAATATCAAATATATTGGAAGTAATAGAGATTTATCTTCATTTATTCGGCGAGAAAAAAAATACTTACTACAAGAAGCCAAGGAGGAACGATCATCAAGTGAGGAAACGATAGATAATGGAATACAAGAAACTGTACAAAATCAGCTGGAAGAAATAAATACAAATATTCAACAACTTAATTACATTAAAAAAGCAACCAAGGGTATCAATGAAGAGCTTAACTTGCTATCAGTACACAATGCCTCTCACGAAATTATTTTTGAAGCAGGATCATATGAACCAAGTGCGTTTATAGATAGTTCACACTTAGCCTCAAAAGTTAATGGAAGAAATCTTGCTATTGGAGGAGATGGAAGAAATAACCAAATATTTTTATCTCTTTGGGCATCAAGAAACAAAATGGAAGAGGATGCTCCTACGGAAACAGTAATCTTTGCTATTGAAGAGCCAGAGGCTCATTTGCATCCATGTACCAACCCCCTATAAACTGGACAAAAATTAAAACCTAAAAAGATACTTTGCAGATTATATTTTTTTTCTTTTTCGAGCTTCCCGGTGTCCTTTGGGGGTCACTCGAAAAAGAAAAAATTGATTCAGTTGGTTATGCTAACAGGCTTCTTCAAACAATCTAATGAGGAACAATCCATTGCTAATACTACACTTTCTTCATCAATGCTGATATTATTCTCTAATAAATATTCATTTGGCGACTGATAGTCTACTCCTGAATGTATTCTGTCAAAGTTATAAAACTTCACAAATCTATTAAAAGTATCCTGAGCTTCCAACAAATTTTCAAACTCATAACGCTGACAGATTACTCTTTCTAATATGCTATGATACGATTCTATATGCGCATTTTGCTCCGGAGTTGCCGGCTTACAAAATTCCTGTGTTATTCCTTTATTCTGAAAATATAGCTGAACTTCTTCTGCTATAAATTGAGAGCCATTATCATTTCGAACATAAAAATGATTCGGTAATGGATAGGCTTCGAAGATTTGATCAAACAATTTGATTACATCTTTCTTATTTACATTCCAGGATAAATATTGTCCTACCGACCATCTGGAGGTAACATCTATCACCGTTAATAACAACGCATTTCTCCGCTCTCCGGCTATATAAATATATTTGATATCAAACTCCAAGTAATCAAATGGCTCTTCTGCAGGTGGCAATAATTCCTTTACCCAGGTCCTCTTTCCCTTCTTTTTAGGCTTAATTCTATTTAAAAGACCTGATTCGCTCATCAATCTATATACCTTCTTGGAGTTAATTATATAGTCCTTTCTTTTGCGTAACCAATGAGTTACTTTCAAATATCCATAGTCGACAAATTCATCACTCAACAGATCAGTGATCTGTTCTACCACCTTCTCATTACTGACCCGTTGACCGTCTTGTGTCAATGTAAATTGACTTTTTTCTTTTCCCTTTCTTTTGGGATGCTCCCTGGGCTTGTAATAATAAGAACTTCTTGGAACATCACATTCTGACAATACCAGCTTTATGGGATGACCTTCTGCGATGAATTGATCTGCTACCATTCTTTTGTCCTCCTTACTTATTTGCTTTTTTTTAGCAATTCATTTTTGATCCGCAGCGCCAATTCTTTCTCAGCAACTAATTTTTTTAACGAATCATTCTCTCGAAGTAATCGCTTAATCTCTTGGCTATGATCATCCTTGTTGGATCCCATTTTACCATCCAGTCCATCTTCTCCATGCTCATCAAAATGTGCTTCCCAATTATAAATTGAGGTAGAAGATACTCCAAACTCGCGTTTCGTTTTAGCTACGCCATGCTGTTTAAAGTAATTAATAATTTCAAGCTTTTCAGCCTTGGTCCAATGTTTTCGATGTTTTGACATATTCACACAATTTTATAAAATTAAAATTAATAAATTGTGTCCAGTTATTTAGGGGGTTAGAGAGGCAGGTTAAACAAATAAACAAATAAACAAATAAACAATTTCAACATTTCAATAAAAAAAATTATGTCAAACACCATTTTACGGCAATCCGCCGAACATCAATTTGCCCACGAGCTGGACGAGTTAAAAAAACAAGACAAAGGGGAACGCCCTGCCAATTGGGTACTCTCTCCCGGTGCCGTGGTCAAATACCTCATGGGAGGCAAACTGGCCAATGGTTTCGAAGTTACGCCCAAATACATCGGTAGTCAGAGACTCATGGAAATTGCCGTCGCAACGCTTACCACCGACCGGGCACTCCTGCTTTATGGCTTACCTGGAACCGGAAAATCCTGGGTGAGTGAACATCTCACTGCCGCCGTTTCCGGAGACTCTACTTATCTGATTCAGGGGACAGCCGGAACGGGAGAAGAAGCGGTCCGGTACGGCTGGAATTATGCGGTGCTGCTTTCCAAAGGTCCGATTCCGGAAGCGGTAGTTGAAACTCCGATGATTCGCGGTATGAAGGATGGCAAGATTGTCCGGATCGAAGAATTGACGCGGGTCAGCAGCGATGTTCAGGATACCTTAATTACGATCCTCTCGGAAAAAATGCTTCCTATTCCTGAGATAAATCTGGAAGTAAAAGCCGTCGAAGGATTCAACGTTATTGCTACTGCCAATAACCGTGATAAAGGGGTCAACGATTTATCAAGTGCCCTGAAACGTCGTTTCAATACGGTAATTCTGCCCGTTCCGGATACGATGGAAGAAGAAGTAGAAATTGTCCGGCAGCGGGTCAGTAGTTATTCGAAGGCGAGAAAAATGGATATCAGTGATACAACACTCCAGGAAATCCGCAGAGTCGTAACTATTTTCCGGGAATTACGCGCCGGCATTTCTGAAGATGGAAAGACAAAACTGAAATCTCCGTCCGGAACGTTGAGTACCGCCGAAGCAATTTCTGTAATGAATAGCGGCCTTTCTCTGGCCCACCATTTTGGCGAAGGCGAACTGAAAGCCGATGATGTTGCCAGTGGAATTTTAGGGGCCATTGTTAAAGATCCCGTGCAGGATAAGATTGTTATGCAGGAATATATGGAAACGGTTCTCAAACAAAAGGACGGATGGAAAGATGTATACCGGGCTTGCCGTGAAATGTTTTAAGGATGATTTTTATAAATAAAATTTCATAACAAACCAATACGATCAAATAAATATTATTAAGTGATACAGGGAAGCTAATAGCCAATTGCTAATAGCCAAAAAAGTTAAAACAATGAACGTACATATTTTCGGTATTCGTCATCACGGTCCCGGTTCTGCGCGCAATGTACTGCGGGCGCTGGAAGCTACCCAACCCGATATTATTCTGGTAGAAGGTCCGCCGGAGGGAAGTGAATTATTGCATTGGGTCAACCATAGAGATATGAAGCCACCGGTAGCACTGCTGGCCCACGCAAAAGATGATCCTAAAAGAGCCGTTTTCTATCCATTTACACTGTTTTCCCCGGAGTGGCAGGCTATTCAGTATGGTTTGAAAAATAAGATTCCGACTGAATTTATGGATATGCCATTGTCCCAAAAACTTGCGCTCGCGGCAGCCAGAGAAGCCACGGCGGCAGCAGAAATGGCCAGTGAAGAGGCAAATTCAGAGGAAGAGAAGGAGACGAAAAAAGAAACCATCGCCGAAATTCGTCGTCAGCCGATTGCTTATCTGGCCGAGATTGCCGGCTTTGAAAATGCGGAAGAGTGGTGGGAGCAAAATTTTGAAATGGGTAGTCATCCGCTGGAAGTTTTTGCGGTCATCAACGAAGCGATGGCGGCGTTGCGGGAACATTTTATGGATGCCGATAATCTGGAAGAATTGCAACGGGAGGCTTTTATGCGACGGTCTATCAGAGCAGCGCAAAAGGCGGGACATCAGTCGATTGCGGTCATTTGTGGTGCCTGGCACGGTCCGGCGCTGACGGAAATGCCTGCTCAAAAAGCGGATAATGATTTATTGAAAGGTTTACCCAAAATGAAAGTGGAAATGACCTGGATTCCCTGGACGAATAATCGCCTGATGACTCGTAGCGGATATGGTGCGGGGATTGAATCACCGGGTTATTACGAACACAACTGGAAGTATCCGGATGATGATAGTTCTCGCTGGTTAACACTGGCTGCACGGATATTCCGCAACCGGCAGAAGGATATTTCTGCGGCGCATATTATCGAGGGAGTCAAGCTGGCACAATCGCTGGTAACTCTGCGAAATCTCCAGAAGCCCGGGCTGTCAGAACTTAACGAAGCGGTACAGACGGTGATGTGTATGGGCGATCCTGAGCCCTTGGTATTGCTGGACAAAGAACTGATTGTCGGGCAAAAAATCGGAGAAGTTCCCAGCGGAACGCCCCGCTCTCCCTTGCAGGTTGATTTTGAAAAACAGCTGAAATCCTTACGGTTAAAAATCAAGGAAGCGGACCACGAAATCTCGCTGGACTTGCGTAAACCCAACGATCTTAAAAAGAGTATTTTATTAAACAGATTACAATTGTTAGGAATCAACTGGGGATCACTCTCGCACCGGGCGGGAAAAGGAACGTTCAAAGAAACCTGGCGATTGTACTGGCAACCGGAACTACTGATTGAGTTGATCGAGAAAGCCGTTTACGGGAATACCATTCTGGCAGCCGCCCGGAATTTTGTAAAAGAAAAAATACAGGAATTAGATAAACTGGACCAGATTGTTCTGCTGCTCAACAAAGTAATTCCCGCCGAATTGCCGGACGCTACTCAGTTTTTAATTAAAAAAATGGATGTGTTAGCGGCTTCTACAACGGATACGCTGACGTTGATGCAAACGGTGCTGCCATTGGTTGATTTGCAAAAATACGGCAATGTCCGCCAGACGGATCAGGGGATGATTGAGTTTATATTAAGGTCCGTTTTTTACCGGATGATCGTAGGATTGCCTGTAAGTTGTGGCGGGATCAATGATGAGCAGGCGCAGCAGACGGGTGGTTTGATCCGGGAAATTCAGCAGGCGGTACAATTGCTTAATCAGACTACTTACGCAGAAGACTGGTACGAAGTGCTGGAAAAAATTCTGGCCAACGACGCAACTGCTCCTTTTATCCGGGGATTGGTTTTAAAAATATTGTACGAAGTAAAAAGGGTAGAAGATACGGAAACCGCGCAGCATTTTTCGGTAGCTCTTTCAGAAAATAACGACCCGGCGGTGTCAGCGCAATGGCTGGAAGGATTTTTACACGGAGCAGCGATGGTTTTGATTTTAGATAACAAAATCTGGAATATTTTATTCAATTGGGTCTCCGGACTGGAAGACGAAGTATTCGAGGATCTGCTGCCTTTGTTGCGACGAAGTTTCGCCGATTATTCTTCCGTAGAAAAAGCGAAACTGGGCGAGAAAGTAAAAAAGGGAGGAGCGATTATTTCTAAAAAAACAAATAACGAAACACTAAACGTGGAACACAGTCTGCGTGTGGTTCCGGTTCTTAAACATTTAATGAATATAAAATGAGTACGGTAAAAGATAAAAAAAGATGGCGGCTGATTCTGGGATCAGATGCTAAGCAGAGCCTTTCCATATCCCTTTCTGACAAAGAAAAAGGCATGGATAAAACCTTGCAGGCATTGTATAATTCCGAAAGACGGGGTGGTCTCGGGGCGTCCTCTCCCAACGTTGCGCGCTGGCTTAGTGATATCCGCGAATACTTTCCGAGTTCGGTGGTCCGGCTGATGCAACAGGATGCCCTGGACCGGCTCAACCTGACGGCGATGCTGACCGAACCGGAGATGCTGGAGAACGTGGTACCCGACGTACATCTGGTAGCTAATCTCATGTCGCTGGGTAAATTGATTCCCGAAAAGACCAAGGATACGGCCCGTCAGGTGGTGCGAAAAGTTGTGGATGAGTTGATCAAAAAACTGGCCGGACCGACCCAGCAGGCGATTCGCGGAAGTTTGAATCGTGCGACCCGTAATCGCCGTCCCCGTCATAATGAGATCAACTGGAATGAGACCATTCGTAAAAATCTGAAACATTACCAGCCGAAATATAAAACCATCATTCCGGAAACCCGGATCGGTTACGGACGGAAACGTCGCGCGTTAAAAGATATTATTCTTTGTCTGGACCAGAGTGGATCAATGGGAACTTCAGTTGTTTATTCCGGAATTTTTGGTGCGGTGATGGCATCGCTGCCCGCCGTGGATACGAAGATGGTGGTATTTGATACCGCCGTGGTTGATTTATCGGAAGATTTAAAAGATTCGGTGGATTTGTTATTTGGGGTGCAACTGGGCGGTGGAACGGACATTAACAAAGCATTGCAATACTGTCAGCAGATTACTTCACGTCCAAGTGAAACCACACTCATTCTGGTGACCGATCTTTACGAAGGGGGGAACGTACAGGAGATGAGAAAACGCATGGCCAGCATCGTTGGAAGTGGTGTGCAGTTGATTGTTTTACTAGCGCTGAATGATGATGGCGCACCTTCTTATGATCATCAGAACGCCGAATTTCTTTCCGCACTGGGTGTTCCGGTTTTTGCCTGCTCTCCCGATTTATTCCCTGATATGATGGCGGCAGCACTGAGCCGGCAGGATTTGAAAAACTGGGCGGGCGGTCATGATATCAAAGTAGGATAGGCCCAGACACAGAGAATTCTAAAAAAAGGTGCGGATTACCTGTTATAAAAAAAGTAAAACAGGACAAATGCCAGTATCACCAGACGGGCTAAAAGTCCATATAAGGCAAACCTGGCGTGGTTTTTTAAAAATAATAATGCGAATAATATACCAAGCAAACCAAATAAAAAACCGAATATAAATGAGATTGTTTCTCTTCCACTGTCACGGGGTTCGTTAAATGCCTGGATAATCTCAGCATCGGATTTTCCCTTTTTACGGGCGCGCCGGATTTCTTTTTTGATAATAAAAAGGCCTAGTCGTTCTTTTAATTTTAATTTTTTACCTCTTTTTTTTGCCAAATCCTTAGCGCTCATATTGAGGAGATCATCGATCGAATTAGCGGAAAATCCGGTGACCTGTTCCAGGTTGGAGGATTGTTTGTCCGGGGTAGGGTGGACCACAGCACTGGCCGGATCAGGAGCAAGAAAAATAAACAGAAACAGGTAAAAGAAGGAAAGACGAAATTGGATTTTCATAGCAAAAAAAATACTTGTGAATAAATTTATTCACAAGTATAATTTAAATTTTGTTGTTATTTTATTTTTTAGAATTATTTTCTAAATCAATTTACCGTTTTTAACAAATTGCCTGGTTCCGTGGCGAAGTAAATATTCCTTGCTGGAATCATCCATGTAAAAAATTTGCACTTCGTAATTTTGTCCTGTTTTTGGCTGGTGATTGTAGTAGGACAAATTGATTTTTCCTCCGGTAAACTGCACGATGGCACCTTCCTCTTCGGAATCACCAGACATCTTTTTATCACCTGTACCTTCTGCAATGGTTCCCAATATTTCCTGGGTGTCGGTATTCACCAGTCTAACTAAAAAACGCTGGTCCATCAACAATCGCATGTCTTCATAAATCAGCTGAAAATCAATGGTCGTATAATTCCAGTTTTTACGAATTTTATTCAGTGATTTTCCGTTGGATTTTGCCTGAATGCTGATGTTGTTAAATTGTACCTGAGTATTGTTCATGATATTGGTGATCCGCTGGTAATTGGCTTCGGCCGATTGGCGGTAGAGGAGTTCCATTTCATTCTCCGCTTTGATGGCTTCGTACTTCATTTGCTGAGCCTTTAATTTGTCTACCTGAGCCAGCAAGTCTGCTTTTTCCGCCTGGAGGTCAGCAATTTTTTTGGCATCCGCCGGGTTGTCAGGCAGTACCATGACATTATTTTCCTGCATCTCCAGTTCCAGTTGATCGTAGCGTGCCTGGTAGAGTTCCAGTTGAGATTGTACGTCGGCAATAGCGCGGTTTTGCAGTTTGTTAGATTGACGTAACTTTTTGATGGTATTATTTAAAAAATCAATACTATCCTGGAGAATATGAATTTGTTCTTTTAACACCTGATTTTCGGAGCGCAGGTCTACGATCACCGAATCGTCTTCTTTACTAACCGTTTTCAATTCAGTGATATACTGGTCTTGTTTGACTAACAGTTCATTTTTTTTAACGATGCTGCCAACTTGCTGGATACTGAAAAAGCTGAGTCCGATAATCGCACAGGATCCCAGGGCAATGGATAAATTTCTGGTCATTTCACAGTGATTTGTGGAATAAGAACCAAGTGTAAGGGTCTTAACTCCAAGGTATAAAATAGCCTCCGTGGAGACGGTTTAACATTGAAGTAAGTTTTGGATGTAAAGCGGTTAAACAGTATTATTTAAAAATAAAATTGGGGACTGTACCGCTATGTGTGTCATTTGGCATCCCGCACCTTGTATTCCTCCCTGATTCGGGAGGCAGGCCTGAAGGACAATCTCTAAAATTGTAAATAAACACTATCGCAATTTCAACGATTCAACAAGCGAAGCGATTCAACAAGCAAAGCGATTCAACAAGCAAAGCGACTCAACAAGCAAAGCGATTCAACCATCAAATATTTTTTATCAAAAAGTCTGTAAGATTCATATTTCGGGAAATAGTCATTTCCAGGGCATTCAAAAAAAGTAGCCGGTTTTTGTCCTTAGTAAAACTGGTCGTACCGGAAAAATTCAGTACCGTCTGATGATTTTGTGTGATAACATCCTTTAGCCGAAGATTAGTAGCCTTCCGGCCAAAATGATGCGTTGACAAAAAAGTGTCAATCAGGTCTCTGAGTTGATTACCCGTTGGATTTTCTACTTCCACGGCCCGGTATTCCAGGGTGAAACTTTCCGGATTAAGATCATAAATCATCACCACCGGTTTTGCGGAAATGGTATTCATACCAGCACGCATCGTTTTTACTTGTTGTCGGGTATTGGGATCGAATTCGCCGGTGGAAGTACAGGCCAATTCCATAATGAGCAGGAAAACAAAAAATAAGTAAACGGTTAAATGTTTCATGGTATTAAATTCAACTAACAAATACGATAAAATATTAATATGTTTGAATTTCAAATATACTAATAACAAATATTATTCCAAAATTTAATATGTTTGAATTTGAGATTGCAGTTGAAATTGCAGTTGCAGTTGAAATTTTTGTCTTATTGATTGCCTGGAAATTCAGAATCTTTGGGATGAACTGTTTGGCCAGTCAGAGATTTTCTTACGTACTTTTTACACCTGAAGGAAGTCAATCAGCAAAAAAAATTAATGCTCCCTGATTTGTTTCACATTCAATTCCCTTAAATCACTATCTTTACCTCAAAATATTAAGAAAAATAATATGATCCAGCTCAATAAAGTACAAATTACGGATCATCTGATGATGATTCGGCCAAAGCATTTTGGCTACAATGCCGAGACCGCCAAAAGCAATGCATTTCAAACCGAACCTGAAAAAACAGGTGAGTCTTCTGAAACCATTCGTGAAAAAGCCGTTGCTGAATTCGATAATTTCGTCAATCTGCTGCGGGAAAAAGGAATCCGGGTGACGGTAGTGGAAGACCAGAATGATCCGGTTACTCCCGATGCGGTTTTTCCAAATAATTGGGTAAGTTTTCATCAGAACGGAACGGCTGTTACCTATCCCATGCAATCCGAATCCCGGCGATTTGAGCGCAACGAAACCATCATTGATCAGCTGGCAGAAAAAAATGAGATACACGCCGTATTCAATCTTGATACCTACGAGGACAAAGGTCTTTTTCTCGAAGGAACCGGCAGTATGATTCTGGACCGGGTCAATAGCATTGTCTATGCATGTCTGAGTCCACGAACGGATCTGAAAGTCCTCGAAGTTTTTTGTAAATTATTAAACTACCGGAAAGTAGTTTTTCACGCGGTAGATAGTGGCCGGCAGCCCATCTATCATACCAATGTGATGATGGCGCTCGGCAAATCTTTTGTAGTAATTTGTCTGGAATCTGTCCTGGACGCGAAAGAGCGGGATACGTTGAAAAAGTATTTTTTTGATACCAAAAAAGAAGTAATCAACATCACGCTCGACCAGATGAATGCCTTCGCGGGAAATATGCTTCAGGTAAAAAGTACCGGTAATGTTTCTTACGTGGTGATGTCTTCGCAAGCGTACGATTCCCTGCGTCCCGATCAGATTCGACACCTGGAACGACATACCCAGATTTTACACGCGCCGATTCCGACGATTGAAACCTACGGCGGTGGAAGTGTCCGGTGTATGATGGCGGAAGTGTTTTTGCCGGAGAAGTAGAAACCTGAAATTTGTACGCTTTTTTG
>CAKZUV010000078.1 GCA_937921555.1 uncultured Saprospiraceae bacterium | reverse complement strand
TTTCACCAACAGTATGCTTACGGATTGGTCACCATGGGGCTGTTGGAATTTGGTGGATACGCCCTCCAAACTTCTTACGCGTATCCCGGTAATCTGATGGATCAGTTTTTTAATATCCGAAATTTCAGTTTGGGAATGGCCCTGTTTTTTGCGCTCTACTATCCGGCGGGCAACTGGCTCTGCGGAAAAATTTACCAGACTGTTTTTTCCGATGCCCGAACCTGATATGCATTTCCTCCAAAAACGCAGCACCGACCAGGAAGAGCTGGACAATCTCGATTTATCCGGTAATCCACTTCACCGCACCCTCGATGGCCTGTCCATCATCAACCGCTTTTTGGGCAATACCAATGCTACCCTCCGTAAAGTAAAACCAATCATAACAAAGTCCGGTCGCCCGTTGAAAATCATCGACCTTGGCTGTGGAGGCGGCGATAATCTGCGCGCCATCGCAGACTGGTGTCACCGCAACCACCACACGGTTCAGCTAACGGGAATTGACGGCAATCCTCATATTTTAACATACGCCGCATCTAAAAACAAAAACGCTGTTTCCATCAAATACCTACAAGCGGATATTCTTGCTCCGTCCTTTACCCTTCCCGCCTGCGACTTACTCATCAGTAGCCATTTCATTTATCATTTTTCGGACAAAGCACTTTCTGACTTTCTAAAAAAGAATAAAAAAAACATCTCACAAAAAATTATTTTTAGCGAACTACGTCGAAGTAAAATGGCCTATTTTTTATTTAAAACCGGAAATATTTTCTTACCGTTTTCGAAGATGGTAAAATCAGACGGACTCAAGGCCATCCGTCGGTCATTTACAAAAAATGAGCTAAAAAAAATATTGCAGGAGGCAGCAATCAGAGATTTTACCATCCGGAAAAAGTGGGCCTTCAGATGGGAAGTAGTCATCTTCCCCGAAAACTAAAAATGCTTTTTATAAAAAAACGGATACGGGAGGTGGTTCTTCCGCTGGGAAGTCAGAAGGAAATAGTGCAAAAAAACGCCTTCATCAGATTTCTTCTCCCATTAATCGAAAAAAAGCGGATAATTTCCTAAATTGTCATACTATGCGATACGAACCAACTATGACAACCGATGAAAAATAAATTCTCTCAAATTGACTTTGGAACAGCAATGGAACAGGCAACCACTGCACTGAAAGTGCTAAGCGGGACACCTGCTTTCATCAGCAAGCACCAACTCTGGAAAGGATTCTTCGATCACAAATGGATCATGATCGTGACCATTCTGATCACGGGGATACTGAGCTTTACACTTTACAACGACATCCAAAATTATATTTCATCGAACGATAGCCTGCATATTGACATTGATACGGATGGATTCGACGCCGGTATAGAGATGCTCGAATCAGCGATACTTCTCAGTCCCGAAGAAGCCAAAGCGGGCCTTGAAAAGGGTAAGCAAAAGTTATCCGACGCAAAAGACAAACTGGAAGATAATCATAAGCCACTCTTCTCAGGTAGTTATAAATTTTTGATATTAATCTTTCTGGAAATTCTGATTTTTCATTTTTCGGTTGGAACCAATAATATTTTAAAAAACAAAAACAGGATATTGATCGTGAGAGAGTTTTCGCGTGCCCAAATTAGAATGATCAAAGTTATGGCCCGCAAATGGATTTTCAGTCTGATTATTTACGTTTTACTATCGGTCGTATTCGGGATTCTGAACCTCTCCGTGATGACTGATTTCCTCATGTTTTTTGTGTACAGTTTTTTTCTGGGTTTTGCTTTTCTGGACAACTACCTGGAGCAATACCACTTTTCTATTAAGCGCAGTTCAAAGCATATTCAACAACATCTGGGCGCGGCGACCACCTTTGGCGTCATTGCGAGCGCGGGGATGAGTATTCCGGTAATTGGTCCGGTTTTAATGCCTTTTATATTTGCAGTAGCTGCTACTATTTACGGACACGAGGCCGTTATGGAAAAAGAACTGGCATAGGTAATTTTCCATTATTTAATTTGGGATATCCAATAATCATTGGAGTATCTGACAAATTAAGAAAGAGCAGATTTTTTTTGCTGGTTAGCCAGTTAGCCAGCCACGTTAATTGCCCTGACCACCCCCCTGCTGACCATCGCCACCACTTTTCTGATCATCATTTTTAATTTTTGAACGGCTGGTTTTTGCTTTAAAATCCAGTTTACCAAAAGTATAGCGAAAGTTAAGTCCAAAAGACCGGAATGGAATTCTGAAATCAGAACGCTGATAAAAATTTTCTCCCTGTAATTCTGTTCGGAAATTTTTGGTACGGTTAAACGGGTCCACAATTCGTATACCAAGACTGGCCCGCTTATCCCAAAACTCTTTCTGGACACCAACGCTGGTCATCCAAAACGACGTCCGGTCCCCCTGAAGTGTTCGGGTTGGAGCACGGTAGAATCCAAAACCTTCTGCTTTCCATCCTTTCTTAAAAACATAAGAACAACTACTAAAAAAATTATACTGGATTCCGTTATTTTCCAGATTATAATTCTCCAACTGACTTTCTGCGTTGTACGTAAACAAACTGAGATTTCCACGGATCGTAAACTTCTTATTAAAAGTTTTTGAAACAAAAGTATTTAATCCAATTGAATTGTTTACCCCTATGTTTTGATAAATAGATTCCGCCACTCCCAGATCGTTTACTTCCACAATCGCCTCGATCAAATCCTGGGTATGCCGATAATAAACCGCTGCGCTCAGGACCAACCCTTTGATATATGTATTATATCCCAACTCTACCTGGTGAACCAACTCCGGTTCTAATTCCGGGTTTCCCTGAGAGACGTTTCTCCGGTCAATATCATTGCGGTAAGGATTAATAAAAAATAAGCTGGGTCGCTGAATCCGCTGATTATAACTCAGTTTCAGGCTGGAAAACATATTGGTCTTTTTGGAAATAATAAAACTGGGCAGGATATTATCGTAAGAATTATCAAAAGGCGAAATCTGAGATGCAAAATCTCCTCCGATGGAGGTATGTTCATACCTTGCTCCCGCAATAATCCCGATGTCCTTTGGTAGTTCAAAAGTAAAAGAAACGTAACCCGCGTATACATCCTGTTTATAATTAAAAACATTGGTCCTGACCGGATCTACCTTAAAGTTGTTGCTGGCATCATCAAATTGCTCAAACTGAAAATCACTGTCAATTCGCCGGATGACGGATTTTCCTCCAATCTCCAGTTTTACCGCTTTGGTAAAAGGATGTACATAGTCAATCTGCGTGGTATATTCTTTGTTGTCACCAATATTTTCCTGCCGCTCTAAAAAGTCAAGTCCTATCGTACTGCTCGAAGAGGTAATATCACTTTCCAGATTGTTTACATTGCCACTCAATAGAAATGCAGCACTGAGTTCCTGCCCTTCCTTTTTAAAAGTACGGCGATAATCTGTAGTCCAGTCAAACCCACCATTCAGTGTATTAGCATCCGACCTGCGGTTGGTTACTTCGGTAAATAATTGACCAAAATCCGGGGTAAAAACTGCCTCCGTGGGTGCATCCGTTACGAAGCGAAATCCGCGAAAATTGATGGAGGTAGAAATATTATTGTAAGCATTGATATCATAATTCAACCCGGCCTTTCCAAAAAATCCCGTCCGGGAAGAAGTCGTAATTCCTTCCTGAACATAACTGGACACGAGGGTTTCTCCGTCAAAATCTTCCCGGATAAAATCCAGGGTAGCATCCGCCGGCCACGAATGCCAGAAGCCTGCGTTGGCGTTAAAACCCAACCGGCCGCTGGAGGCATTGGCTCCAATATTTCCGTTGTTCTGCCGGGTTCCCACCGATCCATTCACAGAAACATTATATCCTTGTACTTTTTCTTTTTGGGTGATAATATTGATAATTCCGCCGGAACCTTCTCCATCATATTTAGCGGAGGGCGACGTGATAACTTCCACTTTTTTTATCTGATCAGCCGGAATCATTTTAAGGGCATCTGCCGTCCCGTTGGCAAACATACCGGACGGTTTTCCATTGATCAGAATCTGAATATTCTGACTTCCGCGCAAAGAAACATTACCCTCCAGGTCAACCGACAACATCGGAACTTTTCGCAGCACATCACCGGCATCCCCACCAGCATTCGTGACATCTTTATCCGCATTGTATACAATTTTGTCGATTTTTGTCTCCACCAGCGAGGCTTCTTCCACCACTTCCACTTCGGACAGCAAAACCTGGTCTTGTTCCAGCGTAATGGTTTCCGCGTTAAAATCGGGTTTTTTCAAAGTAAGATTAACGCCTTCGATCACTTTTTCCTGAAATCCGATAAAAGAGACTTTCAGGATATAACTTCCCGTCACCACTTCTTCGAGCTTAAAACGGCCTTTTTCATCCGTGATATTTCCGTTTACCTGCTTTTGGGTCTGGTTATCAATTAACACCACAGTCGCGTAACTAACCGGCTCATTATCAGCACCTACCACCTTTCCTGTGATCTTTCCCTTGAGGCTCTTTTCTTTTTTCTTACCCCATTTTCCACCACCTCCCTGCGGGTATTGGGCGGACAACGTAAACGTGAAAGTACAGGCAATTAGCAGCAGTAAAATTTGTTTCATTTTGAAAAATTAACTAGGTGAATGAAGCTCCCCGAGGCAAGCCATCAGGCTATCGCTCGAAGCTAAACACCGTTAATCGGTAAATTTATTAATCAGTCCCGCTAACGTGTTTATCCGAGGCAAAGCCTCGGAGAATTCTTATCGATTAAAAAAACGATTTTGCAAAGGTATCAGTTTATTATCACATTTTGATATTTCTCAATTTGAATGCTCGTTGCCCTTTGAAACAATGAACTTAATATTTTTATTAATTTTGGCCTTTCAAAGGAAATCCTGATATGAATTTAAAAAAATCCCTTCGGTTTACCCGCTTTAAAGTTCCCGTTTCGCATCTCACGCTACCCCGGAAGTTCACCTTTCCATTTTACTACGAACCGCACCCACTGGCCGTTCTGGCCGCAGAACAACTGCAGGAATATCTGGCCGCTCAACCACCATCATTTCATAATTTTGGTATTAAAAATCCGAACCAACCAAATGCGACCGGAAAAATGTTTGGCGTTTTAGTGGTCAAAAACAAAGAGGGCGAAATAGGTTTCCTGTCCGCTTTTTCCGGTAAAATGCTGGGAGAAAAAACACCCGACCTTTTTGTTCCCAATCTATTTGACACCAACCCAAACGGAGCCTTTTATATCGATGGTTCCCGGGAACTGAACGAGATGACCCGACAAATTGAAGAACTGGAATCAGATCCCCATTTGATTGAATTACAAAACATTATCAAAAAAGAAAAAAATATTGTTAAGAAAAAAATAGAAGCTTTAAAATCCGAACAGCGGGCGGCCAAAGCGGATCGTAAAAAACGCCGAACCATCGGTAAAGCCCAACTATCCGCCACTGATTACGAATCCCTTTTGGATACCCTGGGTAAAGAAAGTATCGCCAAAAGAAATCAGGTTCGCGATGCGGAAAACAAACTAATGGAAGGGCTGAAAAAAAAGTCTGCGCCCCTACTCGCTTTAGAAGATAAAATCACCAGTCTCCGCAACGCCAGAAAAGAAAAATCAGTCAGATTGCAACAGGCACTTTTCACCCACTATCAATTTCTAAACATAAAAGGTGTCAAAAAAAACCTGCACGAAATTTTCAAAGACATCCCCAAACCTTCGGGTGCCGGTGAATGTGCAGCCCCAAAATTGTTACAGTATGCTTTTATGACAAAATTGGAACCCATTGCCCTGAACGAGTTCTGGTGGGGCGTGTCTCCAGCGTCGGAAGTCCGTCGTCACCGGCAGCACTACCACGCTTGCATCGGAAAATGCAAACCCATTCTCACCCACATGCTGGAAGGTATGGAGGTAGATGACAATCCGATGCTCATCAATCCGGCCCGCGACAAACCGCTGCCTGTACTCTACGAAGACGACGAAGTAATTCTGGTTAACAAACCCTCCGGATTACTGTCCACACCCGGAAAATTTATACCGGATTCGGTGCAGAACCGGATGGAGCAACGATTTCCAGACGTGAAAGGTGCCATGATTATTCATCGCCTGGACATGCACACTTCCGGCATTTTATTACTGACAAAAAATCCATTAAATCATAAATTTCTACAACAACAATTCGTCAACCGAACGATCAAAAAACGATACATTGCTTTGCTGGAAGGAGTGGTCGAGGGCGAAGCGGGCCGCATTGACTTACCACTTCGTACCGACTATGACAATCGTCCTAACCAAATGATTTGTTACAAACAGGGTCGCTCCGCCATCACGGAATGGGAAGTCATCGGACGCACGGAAAACCGTACCCTCGTTTACTTTTATCCGCTGACGGGCCGGAGCCACCAGCTTCGGGTACACGCGGCGCACAAACTGGGACTGGGTTGTCCGATTGTCGGGGATGATTTGTACGGAACAAAAGGAGAACGGTTGTGCCTGCACGCGGAACGGCTGGAATTTTATCATCCGGTAAGCCGGGAACGTATGGTGATTGAGGTAGAAGCGGAGTTCTGCTGAAGGTATTTTTCCTGCCGGCATCAAATCCTTTGAAATTTTATTTCTTAGGAATGGCAAATAAATAAGTGCAGATTCTAGGCGAACTATTTTTGCCTCAATCAAAGAAGCAAAATGGGAGTTATGCTGTGTATAATGACCATTTTGATGATGCAGAGTGAGGCAAAAAGAGGAAGCATAAAATCGTATTTTATTTATTTAACATTCCTTACCTTATTGGACTTTTGACAAATCCTGTTGCATAGATGTAGATTACATCAAGTTTCATGACTTGCTTTATTGCTGTTATTTATAATTTATAATCACTTCTTTTTCTGTCTTTTCCTCTTTTTCTTCTTTTTTAAGACAGGATATT
>CAKZUV010000077.1 GCA_937921555.1 uncultured Saprospiraceae bacterium | reverse complement strand
CCACATCTGTGGCTAAAAGAATTTAAGCTATACTTCGTAAAAAAGCCTCGCCATAGCTAGGCTATGTCTACGTTTTTTAACTCGTCTAGCTTAAATTCTTCCTAGCCAAGATGACGGACTTATTAATTGGTCGTTACTAAGCGGGGGCGGTAGTGATCTTGGTGGAAATGTTTGGTTGGGGTTTTGGGGTGAATTCAATATCCAACATTCAATATTTATTTTCTGCGTTTATGCTATTATAAACTTACTCCCTCATCCTTGAACCGTTTTTACTGCGAGGCCTACGATATTTTTCTTTAGAAAGGTTTTGATTTGTTTTTTAAAATAAAATGCAATTTTTATTAAGATGGTTATCCAGGTTAAGTGGATAGCACGGAAGGTCCACTCAATGATTTTTGCGGTAAGTATGAGGGCAAATTCCAGGTTGTGGGTAAGGCTGTGGCAGTTTATCCGATGCTCCGCTGCGTGGTGGCTGCCTTTCAGATCGGCGAAGCAGCGAACATCACAATCAAAGTCAAAACGGGTGACAATGGCCGGATTGCCGTTATCGAAAGAGGTGGTTATTTGTCTTTTGCCAAATAGAAAGGCAATACCTTGTCCGAATTTGCGGAGTCCTTCGCGGATTTCGCGGTAGAGCATCAGGACAAAATTCTTTAAGAGACGGTAGATAAATTTCAGTCCTTTAACGATAAGTCGAATGAGTCGTTTCATGCCCCGAACGATCGAACGAGCCAGGCTGCGCGCTCCAAAATAAACCCGTCGCAGTTTATTGTTTTGCCTGTTTTTATTTATTTTTTTAATAGTTTTATTGAGTTCGCGATCAATGCGCTTTTTTTGATTCCGGATCGCGGGATTGTTCGCTATCTCGGATTCGTATTTCAAGACCACCGTTTCGAAGTCATCCTGGTCTTTGAAGGATTCCAGCGAGTCAATCATTTCGGCGAAAAGGTATCGGATGTTGAGCAGCCAGGTACCGGTGTGAGGATTGAGCTGATAGAGCACAAACCGGAGTTTCATATCTTCGACATCCCGGTCAATCTCCCGGATAGATCGAAACGTTTTTCGGCCCAGATCATTATCGATCAATCCGTTGTAGTAACCGTTGGTCCACTGGTGCAATTGTAACAACCGTACCAAAAACTGATTATAAGGATCCTGAAGGGTATCTGAAAAAAAGGAACTGTTTTCGCGGGCCAGTAATTCCCCCTTTACCTTTTCATAAAAATCAGGTGCCAGATATGCTTTTAATTCCCGGCGAAATCTACGGGGAATTTTTTCCAGTTTCTTCAATAAAAACTGGTACCGCTCCGCCACTTTTTTTAATTTTTCCTGCTCAGCGATGATTCCCTGATCGAATTCATCCACCAAATCTTTTTGTTTTTTTAATAGAATATTTAGTCCATTTTCAATCCGGGAAACTTGTTTTTTCAGGTCCGACAATGCTTGTTTTTTTACCACCAAATCAGCATCTATACGACTGCGCTCCAGCAGTCTTTTTCGGTTGCGTTCGATGATTTTTATTTGACCAGCGTACCTTTCCAGCGAGGCAATATTCTTACGGGTACTATTAATTTGCGGATCAAATTTATGTTTTAATTCGGGGGCTGTATTTCGCTGCATTTCCAGTAAATCCCGAAGCGAAGATTCCTGAAAAATCAGCACCGCATTCAGATCGGGCGAATTGGGAAACATCGTATTGAGTTTCTTTCTCAGTTTATTGTTTTCCTTTTCAAATTTCTTATTTTCTTTTTTTAATTCGTCCAGTCTTTTCCGGGCCTTTTTTAATTGTTTAATATCAATTTTACAATGCTCCAGGGCAAGTCGGGCCGCCCTTAATTCTTCTCTGGCAGCCAGAATATTTGGTCCAAAACGATCACCGGCCTGATGTCTTTGATCGAGTGCTTCCTGTATTTGTTTCACCGCCAGATTTATCTCCATCCGTAAAGTTTCTGCCTCCGACTGACGGCGGCGATTCTTGCGCGTGGTGGCCGCCCTCGGTTCTTTGGCGGATACCGTAATTCGTTCCGTTCTTAATTCGGACAGTTCTGATTTTATTTTTTGTAACGATCGGGTATCGGTAGCTATCGCGTCTTCAGATTCATTTTTTATTTCACGAAAAAAGGATTCTTTAAAAGGCGTACGTGGTTTGTATTTAAAACAAACAATCTGCCGGTCCAGACCACCATGATCGTAGACACGCCGGATCAATTCCGGAATATCTCCCAGAAGGTTTACCCATTCCAGAACAGAAATATTAAGTGGAATCCAGCTGTTTAGTTTTGAAACTACATTTTTTAAAATAGCAATATCAAAACGCTGAGGCGTGTCCCCAGGTTGCCAGAAACCATGCAGCCGAAGACGGTAAAAGATTACCCTGGATAAAATATCCAGTGCGCCCGGTTCGGGTAGTTTTGATAATTGAAAATCACCGTCCATATCCACGAGCAGATGCAGCAGTTTCATTTCAAGACTGTCCGGTTCACCGGCGGGAGGAAGCGAAGGCGACAGACCATTTTGGGGATCAGACAACCAACTAAAATTCTGACAGGCCGCACGGAATTCGGTCAGTGCGGCGCGGACGGCCGTCTGATCTTCCGTTTGAGAAAATCGTAGAAATCCCAGATCTGCCAGTGGCTGGAGATAGTCGAGCGGACGACCTTCAAGATATGGTTCGTACTGTTCGCGGGGAATAAGCTGATCCAGTTCAGTGATCATCAATCAATGATTTCTTTTAAAAAATGCAGAAAGGCCAACCGGGAAGTACGGGCGGAAGCCAGCATCTCCAGGTGAAGCTGGAATATTTCGCGTTCCTCGGGCGTCATATCTTTTTTGGTAAATAATAAGGTATCCTGATCGAAGGCCATGTGGGTGTGAGCGATGACGTGAATATCTCCCTGTACGGTAATATTGCCAGCCATAAAATCATTGACTTTGTGTACATCAAATTTTCCCTGAGCATCAATAAACTGAGAGATTTCACCGTTTAAAGTGGTTACTTCGAGGCTGGAAAAGTCCACCGCTCCTTCTTTGATGGTTTCCACCATTTTGCGGAGTTTATCTTTAAATGCGGACATAGGTTTTTTGGTTGTAAATAATTGAGGGCTTATCTCGAATTTAACTATTTGCTAAAAGCCAATAGCAAAGCTTGTCTAAAGATAAAAAGTAAATCCTTATAATTGACACTTTAGAGAGAAAAAAAACGTAAATATATCGTGAAATAAGGTCAAAAAATGATTATAATTTAAGTAGCGGATGCATCTTTTTTATCAAATTTGCTTAAACCAGAGAAATTTCAGCAACATTTTTGCTTTAATTAGCATTTGACTAAGAAATAGCGCGTAAATAGATTATCTCCCAAAGCACACTTTCAATCATGGATGAAAAATCATTTATAAAACATTTATACGATCAACATCGCCGGACCAAGCCGGGTATTCACCTGAGTACCGTTGGAGAATTGGCGGATGGTTTGATGAAATTACTATTCCCTACCCTATGCGATAAAGTTTACCAGAATGAAGATGAATTCGCCGTAGATTTTCTACAAATAAAAACCCATTTATTCCAGCTTTTAAGTAAACTACCCAATCCAGAAGTATCCATTGAGGAAATACAGCATAAATTTATGGACAGCCTGCCAGCGTTGATGGCGGCCATGGAGGCGGATGCAGATGCCATTCTGGCGGGCGATCCTGCAGCCGTAGACCGGGTAGAAGTGATTCGCACATATCCAGGTTTTTACGCCATTGCGATTTATCGGATTGCCCATCGCTTCTGCTCGTTAGGAACCGACTATATTCCCAGGATGCTGACAGAATATGCGCATACCAAGACGGGAATTGATATTCATCCCAGTGCCAAAATTGGTCCCCGGTTTTGTATCGATCACGGAACGGGGGTCGTTATCGGAGAGACCGTAGAAATCGGAGCCGACGTAAAATTATATCAGGGTGTAACGTTGGGCGCGCTGAGTGTGAGTAAAGAAATGGCTAAGACCAAGCGCCACCCTACCATCGGTGACCGGGTACTTATTTACGCAAACGCGACTATTCTGGGTGGCGAAACCCGGATTGGTTCGGATAGTATTATTGGTGGAAATGTATGGATCACCAAAAGTGTTCCGGATGGTTCGAGGGTTTATTACCGGGAAGGGAAGGAAATGGTGATTGTAGAAGAAAAAAAGAGGAGCCCCGAAGGACTCCTCTAAATTTAATCAGAAAAAATACGAATTAGTTAATTTTCACAAATTGCAATGGACGTTCGTTAATCGTTGCACCTTCCATTTTCACAAAATAAGTTCCAGCAGTCAAGTTGGAAATATCCAGTGTCAATTGATTTACACCACGATAAGCATCTACTGGAATATCCAGTTTTAATTGTCCGGTTATATCAAAAACCCGAACAGAAAGCGCAGTTTCCGCCACTGTCTCAAAGGAAAAATTCAATACTTCAACGGCAGGATTAGGATATAAGGCTTGTGCCTGAATCCCCACCTGTTGTCCGGTACGGGTAGCAGCATTCGCAACCAGTGAATTTGCAAACTCAATGGTAATCGCCGCCTCGTCATCTTCCTGGGGAGAAACACCGTTTCCGTTACCAGGCGTAGAATCATCATCGTTCTCATTTACTGCCAGTACTTCTACAAACTGTGTAATTGACTGGTTTTCTACGAGTGTAAAAAGTACCAGATCCAACTCAGCAGTTTCACCAGCTGCCAGGGACGGAATTGTCCATGTTTCAAAAAACAGATTGTAATCACCCGTTGATTCAGCGTGTGCAGTATATACCATTCCGTCAGGAAGTCCCGCCGCGATAAGGATATTGCTGGCAGCATCTGTTCCATTGTTCGTAACAGTTACGGTATAAGTAACATTTTCATAAATATCATACGTGTTCTGATCTGCAACCAGTGATAGTTCCAAATCAATATCACCTTCTCCGGTTCCACCGAATTCGGAGATAACCACTGCGGCTTCATCATCTTCTTGTGGAACTTCGGTATCATTGTTATCAGGCGTAGAATCTACGTCATCTCCACTGGCATTGATCACCTGAACAAAATTGACTACATCTACTCCTTCGATTAAGGTAAATAATGTCAATTCCAGTTCTGCGGTTGCTCCGGCAGCTAAAGTTCCTACGGTCCATTCTTCGAAGAACAGATTGTAATCTCCCTGAGAAACCTGATCATCCGTGTACACCAGTCCGGAAGGTAATCCTGCCGATACCACTACATCTGTAGCTGTTTCAGATCCATTATTGGTAACAGTAATCGTGTAAGCTACTTCTTCGTAACGTTCGTAGGATGAATCATCTACTGTTATATCCAGTTCCAAATCTACTCCAGCGGAACTTTCAGTTCTCGTGACAGCGATGCCGTTAGACAAGCTATGACAACCTTCAAAGTCAGCTATGTTTTGTCCGGCAGCAAGTCCTTCAATTCCATCATCGTAAGACAGGTGGTAGACAAAGCAAACTCCAACTCCTGCTCCGTCAAAATCAACTACACTTGGCATTGGAGGTAAACCTAAAATATTTCCATTATCATCCGTTACAATCCACTGAGAATTTTGTCCAGCAGCGTTGATCAATGAGATTGATCCTGCAGGAATCATGTCAGGGGTACCGTCGCCTACAGCATCAAATTCGAATGGTCCGCCATTCAGCATTCCTCCGTTGGCAAGACATCCATCTGCGGTTGTTCTCGCTACTAAAATAGAATTTGAAATTGAGTGACATCCTTCAAGGTCAGCTATATTTTGTCCAGGAGCAAGACCTACGATTCCATCATCATAAGATAAGTGATAAATCAAACAGTCTCCAAACCCAGCTCCGTCAAAATCAACTACACTTGGCATTGGCGGTAAGCCTAAAATATTTCCATTTGCATCCGTTACAATCCACTGGCTGTTTTGTCCGCTATTATTTGCAAGTGTGATCGACCCAGCAGGAATCATATCAGGTGTGCCGTCATTTACAGCATCGAATTCGAATGGTCCGCCTGTTAACGTTCCGCCTTCTGGCTGATTTCTGGTTACTGGAATACTGTTGGATAAACTGAATGTTCCGCCAAAATTTGCTGTATTTTCTCCCGCGGCAAGGCCTGTTATATCATCTTCGTAACTCAGGTGCCAAATCAGACATACGCCGGGTCCAGCGACGTCAAAATTAACTACACCTGGCATCGGTGGTAATCCTAAAATTAATCCCTGATCATCGGTAATTACCCACTGTGAGTTAGTACCAGTATTTCCTGTAAGGGTGATGCCAGATACATTATCCACTTCGCCGTCGCCTACGCAAAACTCGAAAGGTCCGCCAGCGATCGTTCCGCCGTTTGTCATAGTTGAAACGTCCGTTCTTATTACAGAGACTGGATTAGACAAACTAAAACATCCCGCAAGATCATTGGCATTTTCACCTGCCGCCAATCCTTCGATTCCGTCTTCGTAGCTCAAGTGCCATACCAGACAAGTACCAGGTCCAGCTCCGTCAAAATCAACTACACTCGGCATTGGAGGTAATCCTAAAATTAATCCGTCTTCGTCCGTTACAACCCACTGGCTGTTAGATCCAGTGTTATTTGTCAAAGTGATAGATCCGGGAGCCAACATATCCGCTACTCCGTCTCCTACATTAAATTCAAATGGTCCACCGTTCAGCATGCCGCCTTCTGCGTCGCAAGCCATCGTATTTTCCTGACAAATAGAAGTATTTGCGGAAGCAGTCCAGGAGGCAGCCGTTTCACCGGTTCCGGAATAAGCCAAAGATTCTGTCGAAGAAAAAGCAGGAACAAAATCTCCTAACGTCCATATACCAGCGGCAATAGCAACAGAAGATCTTTGGTGTCCCGAAGAACCCCATTCTACGTAATCAATCAGCGCAGTAGAACTTCCAAAAGAATTGGTCGTATACAGTCCCATTTCTCCGTCTGCTCCATCGACAACA
>CAKZUV010000076.1 GCA_937921555.1 uncultured Saprospiraceae bacterium | reverse complement strand
AAAACAGAAAAATTGAGACACATTTAATAAAAATAATATTCATATTTGATTTACGATAAAAGATTTACACGTTAAAGAATCTCTGCGTTCTCTGCTCCTCTGCGCGAAAATCACTTTTTAGAGCAGGCTCAACGATTCAACGATTCAACAACTCAACGATTAAACAATCAAAAAATGCCTTTCAAAATAAACAAAACCACCGTTGCTCCGGGGGAAAATAAACTCATCAAACTCAACGTCGCCAAACTGCCATCCGGTACCGTTATCAGTATTCGTGTCCATGTATTCAGAAGTAAAAATCCGGGGCCAACCGCTTTGTTGATGGGCGGCCTGCACGGAGACGAAATCAACGGCGTAGAGACCGTACGGAGTTCCGTTGCCAAAGGTATTTTTGAGAATTTATCCAGTGGTAGTGTGATTGCAATTCCACTGTTGAATGTATATGGTTTTATAAATTTTTCGCGCGACGCGGTGGACGGTAAAGATGTCAACCGGTCTTTTCCCGGTAGTGCTACCGGGTCACTGGCCAGTCGCGTAGCATATACGCTGAGTCAGTCTATTTTGCCACTGGTGGATTTTGGAGTTGATTTTCATACCGGTGGGAGTAGTCGTTATAACTATCCACAGATTCGATATACCAAAGGGGATATTGCTGCAAAAAAACTGGCCGAACAATTTGCGGCCCCTTATTTAATGGAAAAAAAGAACCTCGATAAAACGCTGCGGCATACTGCCGCTGGAATGGGTATTCCAATTCTGGTTTTTGAAGGAGGAGAGTCTTTGCGCTTTGACGGATTTTCAATTGAGCACGGTATTAAAGGAATACAACGGTTGTTATTTCAGAAAAAGATGCTGGCTGCGGATGCGCCTGCTAATCATACTCCAAAACATTTTTCAAGTTTTACCTGGATGAGAGCGGAAGAATCCGGTATGTTTATGTGGATGCAGTCTTCCGGTGCAAAAGTTAGTAAAGGCGAGGTACTCGGAGTGATTAATAGCCCGCATGGAAATAAAGAAATCAGGGTGCTGGCTAAACAGGATGGATATATTATCGGACACAACAATGCTCCGGTAGTGAATGCGGGAGATGCGTTATTTCATTTGGGGTGGTAAGCTGGATGCTTTTTATTTGAAGGACTGTTTGTTAGGTAGGACTTAGCCCAAGAACCCAAAACTTCAATTTCAACTTCAACTTCAATCTCAAAACCCAAAAACTCAGAACTCAAAACTCAAGAACTCAAAACTCAAAACACCCCACCTACACAAAATCCTCCTCATCGTATTTTTCTACCCGGTCCGGGGTTTGATACTCAGTTGGCAGAAACTCCCGCAATGCAACCGGGATTCCCCGATGCCATTTTATCAACCGTTCGTTTTCCGTTACCCGGATATAAGATTTTTCATCGAGGGCCTGATAAATCCATACTTTAGCGGAAGCCGGGCCCTCAATATTGGATAAAAAAGACTTACCTTCCATCAATGCTTCGAGCACAAAAATTTCACCTTCTACGGTTATTTTATTTGGAATCTGATGAATGTCAAAAGAAATATCCTGTGTTTCCAGGACGTTTAGTTCTCGTTCTATGGCAGCACGGATGATCCCTCTGTTCTGTTTGAGATAAATCAGCCGTTCCCTTTCCAGTTCATCCGTCAGTTGAATTAGCTTATCTGTATTTCCGTCTTTCCAGTCGAACTGAGTGAGGTGCCGGACCTGTAAAGTTTCGTCTTTTAAAATAACTTTTTGATTAGGTCGCAGGCTGTAAACAAAACGGGCCGCTTCCGGCAGTTCTGATTTTCGTTGTCGTCGGGGTAGTAGTGTCCGGTCACCGGGGATGATACTGGCTGTCTTGCCATATTCTCCCTTGACGGGTTCGTCGGCGATCCCAATATATTGCTCCAGCAAATTTTCCAGCTCCTGTAATTTTTCAAAAGTCATTCCCGTTTGTTTGAGCAGTGCTATATCTTTCCCATCTGCCATTTTAGCACGTAGCTCATAATATTTGGAGCCTTTATTTCCCGTTTTTTGTTTGATATAAAATTGGTCAATATCCGCCGTAGCATAATATTTATTGCCTTTAAAAGCGGGAATAGGTCGATGTTCGATGGACAGTTCACCGTGACGGACCGTAATTTCGCTGGTATTAAAAATCATCGACAATGCCTGATGCGTAATAAAAATCCCCGCGGCAACGTGGAGAAGTGGAAAAAGTAGGAAGATGAGCGGTGCCCCGCCGGCGAGAGCTGCTCCGTACCAGAACAAGAGAAAAGAATTCCAGATCATTGCAAAAAATCCCATAAAAAATCCTATTCCTCTGGGCCACTTATAAGTAATGTGCAGTTCGTTCTGATCCTCATAAACTTTAAATTCTTTCGCCTGAAACATATTTTTCTAATTGGATTTTTGAATGATTTTACTAAAGTACGAAGTTTAAATTTTATCACCAAAAAAGCTTTTAAATCACCCGTGACGCGAATTTTTATTGTAAATAATCATCGCTTTGACTACCTTCGCGGATGCCGGAAAATCAGCCCCTTTATACTTTTCAGTTTTTTATTCTTTGCGTTTCCCAGTTGTTATTTTCTGGCAGCTTTAACATGATTATTCCGGAGCTTCCGGCCTATCTCACTTCTTTGGGCGGAGAAGATTACAAAGGATTTATCATCGCCTTATTTACCTTGTCTGCCGCTTTTTCCAGACCATTCAGCGGGAAGCTGACAGATACCATTGGTCGCCTGCCTGTGATGGTAATCGGAACGCTGGTCTGTGTAGTTTGTAGTCTGGCCTATCCACTGTTGACGAGTGTCGCGGGTTTTATGCTGCTGCGGTTATTCCATGGGTTTTCTACCGGTTTCCGGCCTACCGCTTCTACGGCCTACGTGGCGGACATCGTACCCGTGGGCAGGCGAGCCGAAGCGATGGGAATGATCGGCGTCAGTATGAATATGGGCGCTTCGATGTTTCCGCCGCTTGGAAGCTGGTTGTCAATAAACTACTCGCCGTACTATATGTTTTACGTCGCTTCTTTTATTGCGCTGGTTTCTATTTTGATGTTGTTTGGATTAAAGGAAACTTTGGTTAACAAAGCACCTTTTAAATTTGCTTTTTTAAAAATAAAGAGCAATGAAATCATCGAGCCAAGTGTGATTCCTGCCGCGATTGTAGCCGTTTGTGTCTATCTTAATTTTGGAGTGTTAATTACGATCTCGCCCGATCAAAGTGACTATCTGGGCATCGAAAACCGGGGAATGCTCTTTACCAGTTTCACGATCTTTTCGGTGCTTTCCCGCTTGGTTGCCGGCAAGTCAGCCGACCGCTACGGGCGGATTCCGGTTATCAAAGTCGGAACGATTATGTCCGCCTTGTCTTTGTTATACATGGGAATGGCTGATTCTGCTTTTGACCTGTTTGCCGCCTCCGGTTGTCTTGGCTTTTCGTTAGGCATTGTTTCTCCCGCAGTATTTGCCTGGGTCATTGATTTAAGTGTCGAAGAACGCCGGGGTAGAGGAACCGCTACGCTTTACATTGCCCTCGAAATCGGGATCGGAGTCGGTGCCCTGGTATCGTCCTGGATTTATGGAAACAACGATGATCACTTTTTCAGGACTTATTTATTTTCGGCGATTATTACCATTATCCCTTTCTTTTATCTTACGCTGACCGGAAAGAAAGGTTGATCATTTTTTATAAATAAAAAAAGTCAGTAAAACTGCTTTTGCAGTCCACAGAAAAGTCCGAATCCAGTTGGAATTTACCAGTTTGGTAACCACCTTGGAATCATTACCAATACTCAATCGCTCGTGTAAGGGAATCTGAATCAGGAAAGTACTTAGCCAGATGCCGATGACCATCGCGAGTGCTACCGTTTCTACGGGACCAAATCCACTTCGGTAAGCTAATAGAAAACTGATCGCCAGTTCGGCCAACATCAATGGCATCACAATGACCGTAATTGACCGGGAATGGTGAATGTGAAAATCCATAAATTTAGCAGGATCGATGTAATGAAAACTGGGATAGTGGACCAACTGAACAATCCAGATAAGTACAACCAGTCCCCAGGCTAGCAGCAGCGCAGGAAGATGAAAAGGATCGAGCATAGCATTATGGTTTATTTCCAAATAGAAAAGAAGAATATCCGGATTTGGTTCAGATATTCTTCCTCTTTTTTAAAAATAAAAACGAACGTATCACTATACTTCAGACATCACTGCAATCTCTCTGCGGTATTTCAGTAGATAGCCTAATTCAATAAACTTCTTTTTCCATTCTTCGTTCGGGAAATCTCTTTTACCTTTTCGATATTTCCGGTGAATTTTTGCGAACAAATTCTGACTCTTCCAGATATTCGGATCAAATCCCATTTTATGCAACGTCTCCAGTATGTCAATGAGTAAATTTAATTCTTCAATTGGAATCTCCGTATGTTCAATTTTTCGGATTTCGTAAAAAATACGCTCTCCCGCTGCGAGCTTAAAAGCGTCAGAATTATTGAGCTGAATATTCCATTTTTCCAACTCGTTGGACAGGCGTTTTAACTCAAAAATACTCAGATTGTCATAAGTGAAAAAACGGTGTAAATCTGCGTTTACAATATATTGAACCACATTGTTGTAGGCTTTTGGAATCGGAATGCCACTTTGCAGCGTACTGGACATTAACTGGTAACTGTCATTGTAAATATTCCGGAATGACTTCTCTGCTTTTTCGAGATTCTGTTTAGTAATTTTTTTCAGAATTTTCCGTTTTTCATCACGGAACAAGTGCTGGAAAGAATAGGTCTCCCGACCAAAATATTCCTGCATAATTGCGATCACATCCCCGAGCTGATTGGCGTGAAACGCTGCTGAAATACGACCTTCCATCTCCTTAAACCGCTCATCCGAAATATCAAGCGAAACACTACTGATAATGTTTTGCTGACCTAAATAAAGCACCACAAAATTGAAAGGCTTCTCCGAATAAGTCACCTTGGACTTCATAATGGTCTGACCAAAATTGAGGATTAATTTCCCCGCAGTTTCCCTCTTGAAATATTTACTTTTTGCGTGGTAATTAAATAATTCCATCTCTTCCGGTTGCAACTCAAAAAGAGAGGCCACCGCGTAGTGAATACCGGCACCTTCGAGATTGACCGTGGTGGGAAGGACGTGGTTGACATAACTGAATGCACCGTCGGGATAGACGTTACTTTTGGCTTTGGATAACCGGTGTACAAAACCACCATTCAAATCTACACCCCCAACTTGCTTGGCGTAGTACAATACCCGGCAGGCATACTGCAAAATCTGGTTGGTTTCCAGCCCGCTGATTTCATCAAAAAACCAGCCACAACTGGAAAACATCAGGACGGCATTCCGCTGCATTTCCAAAAGGCGCATTACTTGTACTTTGTCTTCTTGCTTCAGTTTGCGCTTTTGGTGTTTTTTCAAAAAATTATCTACCACTTCATCGTTTCGATTCAGAAGTACCTCGATAAAATCATTGCGGGCCGCCCAAGGATCCCGTAACAGACTGCCGGCTTCTTTTTCGTAAATAGGAATAATTTCGTCCCGCAACCAGTTCAGACTTTCTCTGAGTTCTTTACGCCAGGATTGAGTCCAGCCGTGATTTCCACCAGTATTACAGCCACAGTCGCTACGCCATCGTTCTACTCCGTGTACACAACTCCACGAGCTGTTGTCGTGAATTTGGGCCTCATATTCCGGCGGGAAAAGTTCCAGATAATAGCCGTAGTTAATGATCGTAACCTCTTTGTTTGTCTTGAAATGTTCCAGACAGGAAGCCAGTGCCATTTCTCCGTGATGGTGATGATGACCATAACTTTCGCCATCGGTAGCAATGTGGGAGAGTTGAGGTTCGTCGTTATCATCAAAAGCTTGTATGAGGCGATTAGCCATTGCCTGTCCATTGTCGAGTAGTTGGTTAAACGCTACATCCTGCGCCACATTACCATCGTAAAAAAACAAAGCCATTGATCGGCCCGATGGTAAATTAACCTTGTAAGGGCGACGTACATCAAAACCGTGCTGATCTTTATTTTTCCAGTCGTGGTCTCCAATTTTCCGGAAAGCTTTGGCTTGCTGCGGAGCCAGAATGGTGTATTTGATTCCGTGTTTTGCCAGCACCTCCAGCGTGTCCGTATCGGCTGCCGTTTCCGCCAGCCACATTCCTTCCGGGTAACGGTTAAAACGAGACTCAAAATCACGGATTCCCCAGATAACCTGGGTTTCTTTGTCGCGCTCGTTGGCCAGTGGCATGATGAGATGACTGTGTACCTGCGCAATGGCCGAGCCGTGTCCGCCAAATTTTTTCTGACTGATATGGTCCGCCTCTACGATTCGCTCGTGGGTCGTTGGATCGGCAGATTTCATCCAGGAAAGCAGCGTAGGCCCGAAATTGAAGTTTATGTAAGTGTAATTATTGGTAATTTTAGTGATAAACTGGTCTCCGTCCATCAGCCGTGCGGCCGTATTGGGAGCGTAGCATTCAAAGTTTATCCGTTCATTCCAGTCGTGAAATGGTTGTGCCGACTCTTGTGATTCTACCGTTTCTAACCAGGCATTCTCTCTGGGAGGTTGATAAAAATGTCCATGAATACATACATATTTGTTCTTTCCGGCCATGATCCAGTTAAGTTTTAAGGTGATTATAGATGCCTGTTTTTATCTTTATAAACCAACTAACACCAGTTGCGATTTTTTAAATAGTTGACAATCAATATTTTGTGTTATTTGGTATGCTTTGGCAGAATATGCCGGTAAGAATGAGAAAGGTCTTGTTCCATGACAAAGATACGAATGTTCTGACATTTTAGACCTGTTATTCTTTCTGAAAGAGGCAATTATCATATTTTAATACGTGATTTTTTGTGAGGGGTTGCCATTTTATCGTCTGCTCTTTAACAGATTTATTCAAAAACAAAAATAGTATCCTTTAAATTGATTATTTTTCGCAACCTTTTGTGGCTGCCAGCCAACAGGTAAGCCTCAATTTTAACCCCAATTTCGTAGAAATAATTATATTGTTTTTCCTCAAAAAAATAGACTTATGTTCTTTCCTCTTAAAAAAATATTATCAGTCAGTATTTGTCTGCTCGTATTTGGAACATTGATGGCGCAAAAGCCGGTCAATGCGACGGCTGCGGATATTCACGATGATATTAAGCGACTTAATGTGCTTGCTTCTGCACTCTTTGTGGCGGCACACCCTGATGATGAAAATACCAGAATGATTTCCTGGCTTTCTAATAAAATGCGTGCCCGAACTGCCTATCTTTCCCTGACGCGTGGCGATGGTGGTCAGAATCTGATTGGAACGGAACTCGCAGAATTACTCGGGGTTATGCGAACGCAGGAATTATTAATGGCCCGGTCTATTGACGGAGGACAACAATTCTTTACCAGAGCTACTGATTTTGGTTATTCCAAACACCCGGATGAGACGTTGAAAATCTGGAATAAAGATGCGGTGCTTTCCGACGTCGTCTGGACCATCAGAAATTTCCAACCTGATATTATTATCAATCGCTTTGATCATAAATCTGCCGGAAGAACGCACGGACATCATACTTCTTCTGCTATTTTATCCTACGAAGCTTTTGATTTGGTGGGCGACCCCAATGCGTATCCGGATCAATTGTCGTATGTTGATCCCTGGCAACCTAAGCGATTGTTTTTCAATACTTCGTGGTGGTTTTACGGTAGCCGGGAAAATTTTGCGAAAGCAGACAAAGCTAATTTACTCAGCGTAGATATTGGCGCTTATTATCCTTTAAAAGGAAAGTCAAATAACGAAATCGCCGCGGAAAGCCGGTCTATGCACAAATGTCAAGGAATGGGATCGACGCCCGCCCGTGGCTCTATGCAGGAATACCTGGAATTTTTAAAAGGAGATAAACCGGATGATAAAGAAAATCCTTTTGCGGGTATCAACACCACCTGGTCCCGCCTGGAAGGTGGAGCGCCCATCGGGACACTGATTGAAAATATTGGTGAAAATTTCGATTACGAAAATCCCCAGAACAGCGTACCGGATCTGGTCAAAGCATACACCATGACCGAGGCGCTGCCGGATGGTTACTGGAAAAAGGTGAAACTGGAAGACATCCAGCAGGTTATTCACGATTGTCTGGGAATGTTTTTGGATGCTACCGCAGGTGATTTTTCGGCGACACCCGGAGAAAGTACGGAACTGAAAATCGAGGCAATTACCAGAACAGGAAACAACGTAGTCTTAAAATCTGTAGATTATTTGCCGCTGGGAATAGATACAATGATCAACGCAAACTTGGCGCCCAACGAAGGAGTTATTTTTAATAAAAAAATTGAATTTCCAAAAGATCTGAATTTTACGAATCCTTACTGGCTGACCGAAAAAGGTTCTTACGGAATGTATAAAGTAACTGACCGGCAACTCATCGGTCTGGCGGAAACGCCGAGAGATCTGCGGGTAAGATTTAATTTTGAAATTAATAAAAAACCTTTTTCCTTTGAACGGAATATTGTTTACAAGAAAACAGATCCGGTGAAAGGAGAAGTGTACCGGCCTTTTGAAATTACGCCTCCTGTTTTTACAAATATTACCAATAAAGTGTTTGTCTTTCCGGATGAAAAAGGTCGTTCGGTCGAAATTCTGGTCAAAGCGGGCCGGAAAAATTTAAAAGGAAATTTAAAACTGGCTTACCCCAATGGCTGGAAAGTCGAGCCGGCCAGTATAGATTTTGACCTCGCACAAAAAGGAGAGGAAGAGACTTTTAAATTTACGCTGTATCCACCGGAAGGGCAGCGTGTCGGTCTCATCAGTCCCATTGCTACGGTGGATGGAAAATCCTACACCAAAGGAATTAACGTTATTGATTACGATCATATTCCGGTACAAACGGTCTTTCAAAATGAAGAAGCCAAGGTGGTGAAAATTGATCTGAAAAAAGCGGGAGACCGGATTGGTTATATTATGGGCGCAGGAGATAAGATTCCAGAGAGTCTCGAACAGATCGGCTACCGGGTGGACTTGCTGGAAGATAAAGACATACGGATGGAAAATCTGAAAAAGTACGACGCGGTAATTGTCGGTATCCGTGCGTACAACACCAACGAAAGGATCAAATTTCAACAACCCAAATTAATGGAATACGTGGAAAATGGAGGTACTGTTATTGTGCAATATAACACGGCGCACCGTCTGAAAACAAAAGATTTAGGGCCGTTTCCATTTAAATTGTCCAGGAAAAGAGTCTCGACCGAAGAAGCGGAAGTAAGGATTTTAAAGCCGGATCATTCGGTGATTAATTACCCGAACAAAATTACTTCGGCAGATTTTGACGGCTGGGTACAGGAACGGGGTTTATACTTTCCGGACGAATGGGATGAACGTTACGAGGCAATTTTATCCAGTAATGATCCGGGAGAATCTCCCAACGATGGTGGTCTGCTGGTTGCAAAATACGGAGAAGGTCATTTTGTTTACAGTGGTTATTCCTGGTTTCGGGAATTACCCGCCGGCGTCCCTGGCGCGTACCGTTTATTTACCAATTTAATTTCTATCGGAAAATAAGCAAAACGCTTAATCGATTAAACTGTAGGCCTGCGCTATAAAGTGTCTCTGCGCTCTTTGCGCGAAAAACACTTTACAGCGCAGGCTCAACGATTAAACCCTTAAACAATTCAACATCTCAACAATTCAAAAAAAATGCAAGACGACGAACAACCCCCATTCCTGAAATCCTGGAATCAAATTTACGCCATGGTACTGATTATCCATACGGTGTTAATTTTCTTGTTTTATCTATTTACGCAGGCGCACGCCTAAATCCCAAAAAATCCCCTTATGAGTTATTTGGACTGGACGGTACTCATCGCCACGTTGTCATTTATTGTGCTTTACGGTTTCTGGAAAACCCGTAATGTGAACAGTACTGAAAGTTATATCCTTGGTGATCGTGCTTTAAAATGGCATACCATCGGATTGTCGATTATGGCAACTCAGGCGAGTGCCATTACTTTTCTTTCTACGCCCGGTCAGGGGTTTGACGACGGGATGCGTTTTGCACAATTTTATTTTGGTCTGCCGCTGGCCATGATTATTCTTTGTATGTTCGTTTTACCGATTTTTTACCGGCTGAAAGTATATACTGCCTACGAATATCTGGAACAACGCTTTGATCTGAAAACCCGGCAGTTTACGGCTTTTTTATTTTTATTGGGAAGAGGACTCGCCGCCGGAATTACCATTTATGCGCCGGCGATTATCATGTCAGTTATCCTGGGGTGGAGTCTTTCGTGGACGATTCTGATTCTGGGAGTCATCGTGATTGCGTATACTGTTTTTGGCGGAACGACTGCCGTCAGTCAGACGCAAAAGCAACAGATGATTATTATTCTGGGAGGCCTTTTTGTGGCTTTTTGGGTGATTGTTAATAAACTACCGCCGGAAGTTTCCTTTGGAGACGCGGTATCCGTAGCGGGAAAAATGGGCAAACTCAACGTCGTGGATTTTAAGTTTGACCTGGACAACAAATACAATATGTGGTCAGCACTTTTCGGTGGGACTTTTTTATTTCTCTCTTATTTTGGAACCGATCAGAGTCAGGTACAGCGGTATCTTTCCGGTAAAACCCTGACGGAAAGCCGGCTGGGATTAATCTTTAACGGTATTTTTAAAGTGCCGATGCAATTCTTTGTATTGTTTGTGGGAATCATGGTTTTTATGTTTTTTCAGTTTACCAAACCACCCGTTCATTTCAATCCGGCCAACGTAGAAATTCTGAACAGTAAACCGGAATACCGGGACAGCCTCGCGCTCGTTCAGCAAAATTTTGATGAAGTTTTTGAATTAAAAAAAGATAAAATTACGACCATGATCACCGCGATCGATGGAGAAGACGAAGCTCAAATTGCTGCCGTCAAAAAAGAACTGAACATCCTGGACCGCCGCGACCGGATCATTCGGAAAGACGTCGAAGGATTACTGGAAAGTTACGAGGTGAATTATCCCGGACTGACTTCGATTGAGACGAGAGATACGGACTATGTTTTTATTTCTTTTGTCACCACGTATCTGCCTAGCGGACTGGTGGGACTTTTGCTGGCCGTTATTTTTGCGGCGGCGATGTCTTCGGTGGCTTCGGAATTAAGTTCTCTGGCGAGTTGTACAACGGTGGATTTTTACCGGCGGTATTTCGGGGACAAATTTGACGATCAGCATTACCTGCGCGCAGCCAAGATTTTTACCCTGATGTGGGGAATGGCCGCCCTGGCATTCGCAGCGGGTGCTTCTCTTTTTGAAAATTTAATTGAGTTTGTGAATATTGTAGGATCCCTGTTTTACGGAACGATACTGGGGGTTTTTACCGTTGGCTTTTTTATTAAGAATGTAAAAGGAAATGCGATATTCTGGGCGGCGATCATTGGTGAACTTTGTGTAGTTTCAATCTTCCTGCTGGACTATCATGGAATCATTCGAATCGCATATCTATGGCTCAATCTGATTGGTTGTTTTATAACGATCATTGTAAGTTTGGTGCTGCAGGGATTCAATCAAAAGGATGCGTTGGTGAGGTAATGAATGATGGAGGAGGGTAGTAGCGTGTTTATCGGGACTGTGCGGTTATGTGTGTCATTTGGCTTCCCGCACCTTGTATTCCTGAAGGAAAGCCACCCCGCTGACACACTTGACAGGACACCCTCTGTTTATCAGACCGTGTCTAGAAATTTAATCATGCTCTAAACAGTTTCAATAAAAAAAATCCTGTTCAGACATAAGTCTGAACAGGATTCTTTTTAAAAAATTTTTAACGAAAGAATTACTTACTTCCGTTCATACTTTTCATAGTCGAACCACCCCATTCGGCGATAGACTTTTCGTTCATTCTTACGTAGTCCATATTGCCTTCGTTTTTCGCCATTTCCATAGATTTTTTAGCGGTAGCGATAGCAGATGTTTTATCACCCATTTTCGCTTCAATCAAAGACTGAAGACGTAGCTGCCAGAATTTGGCTTCTTTTTTATTTGCCATTTTAATCCATTCCAGCGCCTTGGTCATGTCTTTATCATTGTCATAAAAATAACGGGCAGCAGTGTAGTAATCACCACGGGAAGTACCAGCCATCGCTACGTCGATATCTTTCATGACAGATTTGTCAACGTCTGATTTAACCGTAAAAGCAGCCATGGTTTTATCCCACATCATGACAACCTGAGCACTGTTGATGGTATTGTTCATGGTCATGATGGTAAAAGTTTCTACTGCGTTAGGTCCGGTTTTAGCAGGAACACTAAAACGTGCTGCTTCCTCCGAAGCTATCCATTCGCGGGGAACACCCCAGTGGCTGGTATTTGTATAAAGAATGATATCCCAGGAAGATTTTCCGGGTACGGTATAGACGGCATACTTGCCAGCCTTTATTTCATTGCCTTCAATCATCACGTCAGAAGAAAAAGAAATTTTAGTAGAAGCATTCGCGCCTGTTCTCCAGGTTTCGCCGAAAGGTACCAAACCATCTGCTGCAAAAATTGTACGGCCCTTCATACTGGGACGAGAATATTCAATGGTAACATCCGTCAATCCGATAACCGTTTCCAGCTTCATGGTAGGACTGGGCTGCGGAGTCTTGATTTGTGCGTTCAGGGAGAAACTGCCCGCCATTAAACAGAGCGATAAAAAAGTGTAAATTATTCCTTTTTTCATTTTGAGAAAATTTAAAATTTGGTTAAATAAAAGTATAAATCGTTCAGCTTTGGAATGGTAAATAAATAAGGATAGAATCATATTTTATTTATTTAACATTCTTTTGAGCACTTTCGGATTTTAAAATGCAAAGTTACACTATTTAGAAATTCCAGTTTACCCCAACCCGGAAGCTAATTGGGATATTGAATTCACTATCCTCTAAAAAGTTATAAAGGGCTACAATCTCATAACCAAATAGTCCGCCACCCGACGATTGATATCCTGCTCCGAGAAAGAAATTGGATCGCTCATCGGCAAATGGTATAAAATCAGAAGCACTATTCAATCCCGTAGTTCCGGTGACCTGGTATTCAACGTGGGCGAATATAGTTTCTGAAAATTTACCTCGTGCAAATGGTCCCAATCCCCACGATAAATAGCGTGGATTAGTGCCATCTCCGAAGAATTCGGTATAATCCAGCGATGCACGTGGACCAATAGAAAGGATATCGTTAATTTTATATCCAACCATTGGGGAAACGCCAATAACCATAACGTTCCCGAAAACGGTACCGCTAAAATTTAAATTAAATCCACCACCGTACCACAGTCGATGGGCAAATCCACCACTTTCGTCGAAGTATTCTTCGGTAGAATCTCTTTTCCTGGTACGTTGAGCATCTGCCGTCATAACGCCAAACACAAAAGTGAAAAGCAGTAAAAGCGTGAAAATTCTAGTGATTTGTTTCATATTTAAACGCGTTTTAGTTTGGGCGGCCTTTACGGACGCCTGGATTAAGTAACTTATTTTATACAATAAATACTCGTTAAAGGATAACAAGTATGGGAGCGAAATTAGGAAATTTTGATCAGTTATTGCGTATACTGACCGCTATGTTATGAATATCATAGTGGTGACAAAACCAGATTTTCTAAATCAGCTCGTAGCAATAACGCTGAAATCCGGCGGAATGTTGACCAGGATCGGTCTGGAAATAGTCTTTTCTAACTTAAAAAATTGTTAATGCTCTATCCGGGTGAGATTGAAGGACGGAGGTAATTGGTTTCCGGGATTGACCAGTTTATTCTTTTCCAGGTACTGAATCCAGGCGGCGGCCCGCTTGCTGCTGGAGAAGTCGTAAAATGTCTGGGATTCGTTTAATTTTTCGTGAAAATCCAGCCGGTCATCAAAATGCAGTTCTAGTAATTTGATTATTCCATAGGTATAATAATCCCGTTTTCCACCACTGCTGCTCACAAAGGGGGCGGCAGCATCGTAACAGAGAATATGGTAAATTTTCTGAAAGTCGAGCGCTTCTTTTTTATTTTCAAAATCAACTTCAAATTCCCGCAGATAAGATCGGTAAAAATCCATTTGAGAAAGATGCTCATGCCGGTCAATTAATTTTTTGCGTTTCTCTTCACTATCCAGATCAAAAATGGGCAGGCCAAAATCTTTCACGAGAAAAAAGCGATTAGGATCCTGTAACTCCGGTGCCAGTCGTGGCAGTAAATTTATCACCATCGGGATTTCGGGATAGCTAACCCGTGCGAGGATAGATTCCTGAATTTTGACCATAGAAGCATGATCGGTATTCATCTGTATGGCAGCCAGTAATTGTTCGTCCAGTTTTTTGCCCAGACTCTCCAGTTGAGCAATATTAAACTGTGTTACCTGTTCCTCAAATTCACTCAAATATTCATTCTCATTAAAATAAGCAACCAGAATGTTTTTAATTTCCTGTGCTTTTTCCAACGACAGTTCTCCGCTGCCCAGATAGGTTAGAAACCAGCTGGAACGGAACAAATTATTATAGAATGTTCCTTTATCAATTAGCTCAAAATGCTCGGCCTTTTGTTCCAGAAAACGCAACATCCGATCCGGTTGATCCACGGTAAACAGTTTGGGAATATTATCCAGTTCCTTGTAAGAAAAGGCAAAAGAATCAAAATACATCAGGTCGGTTGAGACGAGCAGTTTGGGATTTACCTGTAGTTTACGGATGTCCCGCACTGGTTTTACCTTTTGTAAGGCGCGTAGACACTTGTCCTGATAGCGGGGACCGTAATGAACCGACGTCGTAATCTGATTGATATCCTCGATGGAAAGTGTTTCGCTTTCTGTCAGGGAGGCTAATTTTTTTTCAAAAAATACCCTTGCCCAGTTTTCGTAATCGTCGCCATTTTTCTCCCACATTTCCTTCCATGGAATAACATCAAACTTCTTTCTGCCTGCTACCTCCATGAAAGAGTAGTTATAAATATTTTCCATGATGGGCGCCAGATTATCTGCGACGGTAAGGACAAGATCTCTTTTTTCGATCAATATTCGGTCATCATTCAGCAAACTGAACAAATGCGGAACCATTCCGATTTCAGGATGCAAACGGATATAATAAAAGATTCTTTTGATAGCTGCTACATCGTCGGTATTTCTAACCGCTTTAATAATAGCCTTGTATTCATCCGGAGTAGGACTACTCATGATTTTTATATCTCTTTTGTGAATATCCGTCGGATCTTTTAAAAAGCCGGATAAGGAGATATTGTCGGATGCTTCGTCGTGATCATTGACCAATTGCATCAATTGATTCAGGATCCCTTCATCGGCTTCGGTCTGCTGTATTTCCAGCAGCTTTTGCTGAAAGGAGTTATCTTCCAGACTGAATTTATTGAGGTAATAATTACAGGCTCCGATCGCACCAATATTGCCAAAAATATCAGCTTTTTTCAGATACAATCTCAGTTGGTGATTATCTTTTTGAATGTCTTTCAGCGAACGGGAATAAAACCAGTCGAGGATACGACCGACAGAATAATTTATTTCTAATTTTCCCTCCTGCAAACAAGCCCAGTATTCCACTCCGGTAATATCGTTGAGGGTGAGTTGACGGATCAGTTCGTTCTCAACGTGGATTCTGGTAACCGGATCTTCCGTTGTCAGCAGGGTTTCCAGTTTAAGGACGATCTCTGGAGACGGTTGATAAGCGATGTCGTTTTTCCGGCAATAATCCGTTAGTTGGGACAACTGCTCCAGGTATTTAAATTGAAATGATGGAAGCGACTGATTATAGTTTCTGAACATTTGCCGGTACTTCTCCGATAAGGCAATCACCTCGTTGGGTTCTCCTTCGGTTAGTTTAATAAAAGAAGTAATGGCTACGGAGTCATTCCGGGAATTTAACCGGCGAAACAGCCGCTCGTAATTTTGGGTCGTCTCAATAGCTTCGTTCTTGTTGACAAATTGCGCTCTGTTTTCATCCCATTCGTAATCGTCGTAATGGGCCGCCCAGTACATCATATAATTGGTCCGGGCTACCTGATCTCTGCCGGCGTAAGAACGGGTAGAAAATTCTCCGTCTTTATTGTGGACCTGAATTTCAAGGTGCGTAAGCTCATTGATTTGTGTGACGATGCGCTTTGCGAGTTTTCGGTTGTGCTTACTTGATTTTTTTCTGATTTTGAATAAGTGTCCGGCCAGATAATACATGGCTCTTGGATGTTCTTGCTGGCAAAGATCCCGGATCGCATTGTATTCAATCCAGGAATATTTTTCTGACAAAGATAAAATACGTCCGTAGTAATCTATGTGATCCATAAAAAAGGCTGGTCGTGTGTTGAACAACTTATGATAACCGTAGGCACGCAATTCTTCAATAGTTTTCAGCGAATCAATCAGGTGGTGGTACTTTTTTACTAAGATTTTATTATTAGCCGCCTCAACGTGAATATTGGTTAAATTGGCCAGTCGCTGTTGAGAAAATTCCAGATCAAACTGGTCTTTACTAATGAGTTTCAGGAACGTTCGTAAAACCTTAATATCCACGTATTCTTCTAATGTCAGTACAATAGCTTGATAAATACCGGACTTGTCGGCAAATTTTGCCTTTTTTAACTGTCCATTCGCCAGCAGGTCATTCAAAAAAGAATAACCTTCCGGTCGTTTAAGCATTTTGATTTTATGAATACCATCCAGCATCATCGAATCGTTCGTTGATTTCAGGGCTTTTTCTATCAGGTGAATATGCCGATTGAGTTGTACCGACTCGTCGGAAACCTGCTCACCTTCAGGAACACTAATTTTATACGGAATTTCTCGCTGGGAAGGATCGGTCAGAAAATAGACCTCCAGCAGGTCTGAATACGTCAGCGAATCAGCCACTTCATAGTAAAATCCAAGGAAATCGTTGCGGATGAGTGGATTGTCAATTACAAATTCTTCGGGACTGAAAAGGGTATACTGATTAATCAATCGGCGGGCTTTATTCTTGACCTCCGGATGATCCAACAAACTGCCAAGGTCCCGCAAGGCACGGTTATTACCATCTAAAAGGCTGTTTTCCAGCGTTTTAAGTAATTTTTGGTAGTCAGTATCCGGTGGATTGGCACTGTAGACTACGGAAGCCCAAAAAAATAGCAAGACGGGGATAATGCTTTTCACAAGAATAACAGTTCTTTTTAGCTTATGCTAAGTACAAAAACTGCTCCGGAATGACAGGAATTCGGCTTTTTATTAAAAAAAAATAAATGTGTTTAGGCAGCAAATGAGCTTACGCTGAAAACTTAGGAAAACGAAAATCCTGAGACGGATTTGATAAATTGACAAAATATTATTCTCACAATAAAAGAGATATACGTTAATGCTGCGTTCTCTGCCACTCCCGAATCAGGTTCTGGACAAAATCCTGCGCGACAACCCCCTTTTGATTATTTTCAATATTAGAAGATGAGCCCACCCACCACGAAAAGCAGTGAAATTTCTACGTATTGCGTATCTCTGCGCCTCTGCGCGACAAACCCCTCTGCGTATCTACACCTCTGCGCGACAAAAAAACTCCAAAACAAATTAAATAATTATTCTTCTTCTATCTTAATCTCATCAAGAAACCAGATCGCACCCTCGACGTTAATGTAATACCTTCCCCCCATGTAAATCATGTTCCAAAAGGCATCACCACTGTTGCTGCTTTTAATCTCCTGATTATAAACGATATCCCGCAGATTTTCAAAATCCTCATCAATCAGCTTAAATTCAAAACCCCGGTTTTCCTGGTGGAAATACTGATCATCGGCCTGAAAAACATATTTGGCGGGAGAAGTAGTACCTACCCGTTCAAAAGTTACCCCGTTATTTTCTGATTTAAAGAAATCAAAAGATTGAAAAGAGGTCATATAGATGGTGCCTTCTCTGGCAAAAGCATCCAGCGTCCAGCCACTCACTACCTGTTGATAATTTCCATTTGCCGTTACGCGAAAACCACCATCTTTGGAAGTTACGTAATACGCACCACCAATAAAAGAGATGCTGCTCATTCGCTGTGCGTTAGACCGCATTTCGGGGATATCGACCACCTTGGTCACTTCTACGGAGACAAAATTCTCTTTGGTGCCGGTGAGGGTGATATCCACGATGACAATCCCAAAATTACTGCCTTCTGTCCGGTTTAATTCAACCGCAAAAGCCATTTGAGATGAATCGTCGTTAAATACACCTACATTCTTTGCCGCAGTTCCCTCCAGACTAATAGAAGTCCCGGCGGGCACCTGAATATCATTTACAATGAGGTCAAAAATTTGATTGGCGTTTTTTGTCAGATGAAATTCGGCGACGTTCTTGGCATTTTTTTCTATAAACCGCGCAGAAACCCAGTCTCCCAGAGCAGGTCTGCCAAAATAGTCTGCTGCCAAACCAATCGGACGCTCTTCGATAACATTATTATCCGAATCAATTCTGAAAAATTCCTGATCGGTAATTGCCAATACTTCTACGGGCGCTGCGTGCATCGTTCTGATGGGACCCAGAGCAGTAAAATCAACCTGATTCCAGGGATTATTGGCACTGCTCGATCCTATATCTCTGTAACAGGAACTGGTCGTAAACAAACAAAGGACACTTAGAATAAGTATAATACGATTCATCTTTTTTGAATTTTAGAATAAATTCTATTTAGTTAGAAATAAATTAAAATTTCTGATTAAATTAAGACTTGTTTTAAGAAATCTATCGGGGCGGGTTGGATATAGATTCGTTTCTGTGGTGTTTGTAGAAAAATCTAAGCCAAAATTACGGCTTTTTAAACTAAATGTCTAGTAACGCCCGCTTGAAAATAGTGATTCTGAGGATATTAAATTAGCTAGTAAATGACATAATCATAATTATCGGTATAGCAGCATTTCACATTATGATAGTCTTATGGTAACTTTACTCATCTATTTTGGCAATAATTACCTTCTCTCAGTCTCTCAGTATTATTAAGAAATAACTAAATCAAGTACATGCTTAAGTATCTCCTCAGCTGTACGCTACTACTTTTTACTATGGTAGCGAACAGTCAGTCCCCAGCCTTTCAGGCAAATTCCATTATTGAAAAAGATGTTCAAACAGTTTTACAGAAACAATTTTATAATTATCAAATATACCACCTGCCAGTAGCTGCCATCCATCGTCACGTAAGCACCGCAGATCGCGCTGATTTTATACTGAATAGCAATCAGGATATCAACTGGAATATCGAACTTCAGGCTTACGATATTCGGAGCAACAACTACATATTAAGAGCCGCCACTAACCGCGGAATTAAAAAATTAGACAAAGGAAAAAACATTACTTACCGGGGACAATTAGCGGATGTCGAAGGATCTGATGTGCGATTTACTATTACCGCCGAATTTTTCTATGGACTGATTCAGACAAATAGTGCCACTTATTATATTGAGCCATTATCTTATTTTGTGGAAAATGCCGCTGCCGGTCGGTTTGTCATCTATCAGGAAGCGGATGTTATTCCACAAACGGGAAAAACTTGTGGGGTAACCGAAAAACAACGAAAAGAAGTACAATTGGAGGCCGCAGGAAAAGAAAAAAAACAGGAGCATACCTTGTCTGCTTCCGGGCCTTGTTTTGACGTGGAAATAGCCATTGCAAGTGATTTTTCAATGTACACAAAATACGGAAATTCAATTGTTAATGTTCAAAACCACAATATTGCGGTTATGAATAATGTCCAGACCAACTACGATGATGAATTTGATAATAATCTGAATTTTGTTATTGTAGAAAACTTTGTCTCCAATTGTAGTACTTGTGATCCCTGGACCAGTTCTACCAACGCCGGAACATTACTGGATGATTTTACGGATTGGGGAAATAGCGGAGGCTTTAGTGTCACCTATGATGTCGCACAACATTGGACCAACAGAAACTTTAGCGGTTCAACCATCGGAATTGCCTGGGTCGGAGCTGTCTGTACCAACAGTCGGTATCACTGTCTTCAGGATTTTTCAAATAATGCACAATCGCTCAGAGTTCTGACTTCTCATGAACTCGGCCATAACTTTGACTCTTTTCATGATAACAACAATGATTGTATCATGGCACCTTCCGTTAACAATTCCACCTGCTGGTCCAATCAGTCTACCAATGCGATCAATAATTACTCCGGAGCCTTGGTCGGTGGATGTCTCTCTCCCTGCCAGCCAGATGATCCGCCGCCAGTAGCTGATTTTTCTGCCAGCCCGTCTCAGGGTTGCTCGCCACTGGTTGTACAGTTTACAGATGAATCAGAAAATAATCCGGACGCCTGGAACTGGACTTTCCCTGGGGGAAATCCAGCTACTTCCAACGATCCTAACCCTACGGTAACTTACAACACAGCAGGTAACTATCTGGTAATCCTTGAAGTAAGCAATCCCGGAGGGACAGACACCAAATCTGAAAATAACTTTATTACTGTTAATTCCGAACCTACTGCTGATTTTGAATCGGTAATTGATATGGGAATTGTGGACTTTGTTAACACTTCTCAAAACGGTAATACGTATATATGGGATTTTGGCGACGGAAACACGAGTACAAGTTTTGAACCTACTCATGTTTACTTTCAAAGCGGATCGTATGATGTTATCTTAATCGTTTTTAATGAATGTGGACAGCAAACTATAACTAAAACCATTGAGGTAGTTCTTCCTCCGGTGGCTGATTTCACAAGTAACACAACATCAGGTTGTGCGCCGTTATTGGTAGAATTTACCGATCTTTCGACCAATATACCCAATAGTTGGTTCTGGAATTTTGAAGGAGGAACTCCATCTACTTCGAATCTCCAGAATCCATCGGTTGAATATTCACTTCCCGGTAGTTTTTCTGTTACGTTGGACGTTTTTAACGCGAGTGGAGCAGATGTTCGTCAAATTACCAATTACATAACCGTTGAAGGACTTCCCGAAGCAGGTTTTACTTTTAGTACAGATGGTTTTGT